>CAZYOE010000113.1:0-15665 GCA_964648725.1 uncultured Pseudobdellovibrionaceae bacterium
GAGACCCTCACGTATAGGGCATTGATTCGACTCATTCATCGCCTCCAATAAAAGTTGAAATTTTAAAGGAGGCTGTAATTATTGAGTCTAGATTTAGTTTTTATAAAGGTGTCTTTGACTCCTTTATGAAGCATCCGAGATTACGGATGCGGTGGCTTCACTTTTGAAGTTTCCCCCAGTTTATGGCCACCATTCCAAAGCTGCCTTGAAAATTTGCCCTAAGAAACTTTCTATTTTAAACAAGATAATCCATTCGAAATTCATATTATAAACTTCCTCTATTTATATTCAGATTTGACTAAACCACTATTGTTTTACAATTCCTGTAAATCCACTTCGACTTTTTGGAGCAAAGTAATCATTTGGTGTCCATTGTGTTTTATGTGGACCCCTAGAACTTTTAGATTTCGAACCAGGGTTTCAATTTATGTGCGGGCGTTGTTCGAACAGAACATGTGAGCAATTTTGAAATATTCCCAATCGATTTATCCACTATTTGTTGAGAGCTTTTTGGCAGGCACCAGATGTTGTCAAAGCATAATCATGAAGAATCTTCAAAATTTGTCCTTGCCAGTATTCATCCTTCACGTCATTTACTGCTGAGTTAAATATTTGTCTAATTTTCACATTTTCCAATAATAGAGGATAAGCTTCAATTTTTTTAAGTAACGTTAGAATGAGTTGAAACTTTTTAAATTTTGCTGATAGGTTAAATATCAGTGGAATCCATTCCTCAAATTCACTAGTTGAAAAACGATCAAGTGGCAGGCGATTGATCATTAAGTTGGGTATCAAATAGTCTACCTCGCTTGCGATGGCCGCTATAAGGATTTTTAAATATTGAGTCCTAAATAAATCTATATTCTTTGGTGCATTATAAAAGTTTTCAATTAGTTGAGTTAGATAGAGAGGCTTTTTGCTTAAAAGGTCTAGAACCGCATTAACCTTAGTTTGGTTAGGATTTTGATCTAAGACTCGGACCAGAGTTTTTTCAAATTGTGTATCATAGATATTGTCGACCATTAAATTTAGCTCAGAGAGGGTACCATTGGTGAACATTGATGCCAAATTAAACTCCAAGTTATCAAATAACTTTTCCCACTCGGGGTAAGCCTCAAAAACAACTTCTAGGTTGGAGTAACCACCTGTTCCTGTCAGAACAGCCTTTAATCCAATATCCTGCTCAGTGAGTGAAATTGGATTCATTCGCCTTTTGTTGAGATAGTCAATAAAATCCGCCGCCTCTGCTTGTGAAATGTTACCTTTTTGCAGGGAAGAAATAAGATCTTCTCGAATGTGTTCCCGACTATTCGTCATGCCTAGGGCATACAAATCAAGCCAGGTCTGGCGTAATTTTTGGAAAAGGTTTCGAGTAGACTCCTGTTCTCCGTAATGTTTTAGATCTTGCATCATATCAACAGCTTTAATTCGGTCAACTCTTCCATCTGCATCCGATTTCGTCGAGATTGCTTCCCACGGACCATCTTGAGTTATCTTTCTAAAGTCATTTGACCGGTTAGTATAGCGGGGTAGATGCTCATATTTGACGATGGTCCCATGGAGGCTATTCGGTATTAATCGATAGGCCAATCGGTTAATTTGCTGAAGGAAGACTCTTGAGGAGGGAAAGAGGGAGCTGCTGGAAACTATCAAATGAGTTGAAATCTTTTGCGATAGGTTCGCAGGGAACAAGCTCGCTATTTGTTTTGGAATGGAACCGTTATAACCCGTGTCGACGAATAGAATTTGTTTATTTTTTAACCGAGATGCCGAAATGCCATTTTGCTTAAGATATTCAATTTTAGAGGGTGCCTTCACATTTTCTCGCGAGATATTGAGAAGATGAATTCGTCTAAGAGTTACGGGATCTTCTTGAAGTAATACATTTGCTAAGTCATAGATGTATTCTGCGTCTCTCGCCAAAAAATAGATCTCCTCATTAGGGTATAGCTCGATCATTTGCGCTATAAGGTTAAGTTGTGCTAATTTAATATTTTCCCATTCGATATCGCTGGGTGCGAGTTTAGAGTTCAGTGAAAGAATGTTTGGGCGCTCAACATAGGATTCAACGCCATACTTTTGATCCCTGTTATCGGCGGCCTGAGCGAGATGAATGAAGGCCATCAGAGCAACTAATAAATATGGTTTCACAGCGTTTTCTCCGATAAAAAGATGTTATTGATACCGTTCCAATTGTTGTGGAATTGATTTCCTACCGTACAACTCGATTGGACTTTCTGCCTTTTTCTAATGCCAAAAGCATGCCCGAAGTTAGCTCTTTAGCTTGATGGCATATAGCTAAAAAGCTGTTTTTGGGCGAGTTGTCTGACAGATCGACAGAACATTAACTTTTAAACATAAATTAGGCTATGGTAACACAAAGTGAGGCCATTTTTTGATCGTTTAAGTACAAGAAGTCCTATCAAACTCTATGCCTATTCGATGGAATGAATAGGAACCCGTTGCTCCTCGCGGCTTTCTTTTATTTCTAGGCTTAGTGGTGCTACTCGTGGAACTTCCGAATCGGAAGTTCTTCCAAATCGACGATGAAAAAACTTACGTAAATCCTCAAATACTAAGAGCATCGCTGGAATAATAAATAAGGTGAGCATCAATGAGGTCAACAACCCCCATCCCATCGAAAATGCCAAGGGCTGGGTGAATCCGGACTCCCCACCCACACCATAAGCGGTGGGAAAAACTCCTACTAGCGTGCAACTGGCGGTCAAGAAAATAGCCCGCAATCGACTGGTAGCTCCTTCCACGATAATTTCGGCAGTTCGCTGTCCGGCTTCTTTCCACAGAAGATTGATATGATGAACCATCACGATACTATCGTTCACGGCAACGCCCATCGTACCAATAAGTCCAATCATGGCCATTAATCCCAGAGACAACCCATGCAGTTTTAGAGCCCATACGACCCCAATCAACGCAAAAGGAATGGGTAGCCCGACAATAAGTGGCTGGGTCCAAGAACGCAATGTCAGGGCCAGAATAAGATAAATTAAAATCGCCGCGCCCAAAACAATTTTACCGGTCCAATCACGCCCTTTTTTATCCTGCTCATTGGCATCAACACCTCTAAATTCAAGGCCAGGATATTTTATTTGAAGGGGTTGAATGAGTTCGCTCACTTGCTTCTTAACCACTTGTTCATTGGTCTTCGTCCCATCAAAGCGAAAATCTAAACTCAGAACGCGAGTTCCACTTTTATGTTCAATCCCTTCTGAAAATCCAGCCAACTCCCATTGCCCCAAATGCCCAATAGCAAAGGTATCCCCATGTTTCGGTGACTGAACACTTAACTTACCAAGATCTGCCAGTGAAGGCTCGACCAGGTTTTCTGGCTCCAGGAGAATTTTCATCCAGCGACCCGAGGCCCTAGTTTGCAGTAACTCAACAGTTCCTGTTTGGGCCTGAATCTGATAAGCCAGGTCTTCCCGCGAGATCAAATAACTTCGCAAAGCCGCCGAATTGGGTCTGAAATGATAAGTTGTTGGACCAACGTCATCGGGGGGAACATTCTCACCAATTTCCTGCTTTCCTGCCAAAACGGCGATCGTCTCCGCTTTCGCCACTCGAAACAGAGACTCATCGCGCCCCCGAATTTCAATGGTAGCCAAGTTATTGCGACGAGAATTAGAACCACGCTCTGACGCCACGGCTACTATTTCGGCAATATCATCGGGCTTATAGGTTTTTAGAATTTCTTCGACACTGTGATGGACTTTAGCACGCATAGTTCGAACATCGACTTCATCCTTATTAAGTACCAAGCGAACCGTCGCATATTTTGGCCCGCGATATGCTTTGCCCTCACGCCAAACCCAACCCAAATTGGTTTCCACAAAGTCCAGCTGATCTTTCGGCAACAGTAATAATTTTTGATGTAAGGGAGCCAGAACTTCCTTCACGCGATCAAAGCTATTTTCTTGTTTAAAGGTGACAAAGATTTCAACTTGAGGGGCATTCAGCTGAATCGAAAAATCTTGAGGCATTTTGGTTGCTGTATAGAGCGAATACCCCAGTAAACTTAGTGCTGCGACCCCATAGAGATAACGAAACCGCAAGGTGTGCTGCAGGACGCGCTTGTAGCCTCGGGCAAGAAAATGAAAAAATAGCGTCGCTTTTTCAGCGGTAGGAAAACGCACGTAGTGTTGAAGATGGTTCGGCAAAACAAAAAATGTTTCAAACCAACTTAAAATGAGTGCCACAGCTACTACCACGGGAATCGCAAAAAAGATAATCGACAACTCACTGTCGATGACTATGATAGGTATGAAAGCACAAATAATTGTAGCAATTGTGCCCGTCACTGGCACAATCAATTCAGTGGCCGACTGGCTAGCGGCTTTTTTGGGTTCAACTCCTTCTGCTAACAATTGGTTATAGCGCTCAGCAAAAATAACCGCATCATCCACGAGATTCCCAACGACGAGAATCATAGCAATCATAGAAATAAGATCGATGGAAATCCCCAAGGCCCGTAGCACTAAAAAAGTACCAAAGTAGGAAATCGGCAAACCAATCGCCGTCATTAACGATGACTTCCATCCCATGGCCAAGGCTAACATCACAAGGACTAATATTAATCCACCAAAACCATTGGAAACAAGAACGTTGATTTGCTGCTGAATAAAATAGGGTCCATCATAGAGAACTTTAAATTCAACACCAGGTGGCTTTGTGGTTTTATCAAGAATGCTTTTTATTTCCTTAAAAGCATCAATGGAATCTCGCTGGGGGCTCTTATAGATCACTAGTTCTACCGCATTTTTGCCATTCAACAGAAAATGATAACGATCATTCCTCTCGAGATCGAACTGCACGTTGGCCACATCCCCAACGGTCAGTCCATAGCCCTGGGAGTTTTCATAAATGGGTAAGCCAGCAATCTTTTTGGGCTCAAGAGGTGTTTTTGCGTATTCCAGAAGCCAGTCTTTACCACTCACCGAATTAAAACCGATTATGTTCGACTCTAGTTCAGATCGTAAAACTGTTCTCAGTTGCGCAACGGTCACCCCATTACGAGCTAGTTTCTCTTTATCATAACGAATAAAAACATGATAGGGTTTGAGCGTAGACTCAATCTTATTAATGCCGTTCACCGTTTGTATTTTATTTTTCAGATTTTCTAAAAACTGTTGATGTCCCCAATTATGTTCATCAATTCCCGAAACCCCGATGCTCGCTAAAAATATTTCGTTATCACTCATCCTATGAACTTCAACATCTCGAACACCTTCCGGTAATAATGGCAGTTGAGTCTGAACTCGGCCTCGGATATCTTCTATCTTCTCGGCTATGTTTTTTACTGAATGAGGAAACTTCAGAACAATGCGAGACCGACCCACTCGAGTCGTTGAGTTCATTTCCTCTAAATCTGGCAAGTCACGTAATAACTCTTCCACCGGATAAGTGATTAAACGTTCGATTTCCTCGGCTGAGCCCGACGGATAGGACAGACTCACCTCGATGTAGTTGAACTGAAATGGAGGATGCAGGTCGCGCTTCATTCCCCTAAGTGCCAATAGTCCGCACAGTGCGATCGCAATAGTTATTCCATTTACCCAAGCTGTTTTTTCGATAAACAAATCTATGAGACGCTTCACTGGCGACCTCCGCAAAAATTAACAGTCACATCTTGTTGAAGGGCAAACTCCAACAAGGATTTCCATAAATACGCACGTTTTTCAATCACACGCTGTTCAATCTCAAACCACTGTTCCTTAATTCGCAACAGATCCTGAAACTCCAGCCGCCCCTGCAAAAATCGTTTTTTGTTTTCTTCGGTGATGCGTCCAAGAATCTTGGCCCGATCACCCTCGAACTGAATTTGGGTTTCTAAACTGGCCAAATTATTTTGGTTCTCATCGAAGGTTGGTTTTCGCAAACGCTGAGCTTGCGCCAAAAGCAAAGCGGCTTTTTTGGATTGCAATTGAGCTATCGTAACAGGTGCTTGTGTTGAAGGATCATTGAATTTCCACACCAGGTTCAAGCAAGCCGCAACTTCATTGTCACGATACTTCTCGGATTCAAACATTCCCTGATTCCACTTTTGCGACAGTTTAAAATCCAAATCTGGAAGTGCATTTGATCGCTCTGCGGCGGTTTGCTCTTCCAACCCAAGTACGATTTCCTGATTGGCACGCTCGCTCAAGGATTCTGTGGGAGTAGTTAATTTCCGAATATCTGCGAAGATCATCTCAAACTGATTCTCCGGGTTGCTCACTTTCTTTCCTTGAGCATACACCGATAATTTTTCGAGATTTGTTCGAGATGAAGCCAGTGCCTGTTCTGAATGAGAGCGAGCTGTTTGAAGATTGATATGATCTGATTGGACCCCTAACCAATCCAATTGACTAATTTGTCCGCGCTTCACCGAGACTGAGCCTTTCGCAAAAAGGTCTTCAGACATCGCAAATACTTCCAAGACAAATTTATGTTTCTCCGCTTGAGTCCAGGCATCAACATAAGTGCTGACCGCTCGCAAACAAGTCGCTCTTTGTTTTAATTGTGCCGTGAGATAAGCCACATTGGCCTGATGGAGGTTTTGAGATTGCTGACGTTGAAAAACTTCACCAAATTGATTTTTCCAGAGTGGCTGACTCAAACTCAAGCTTAGGCCATTCTCTTTTGCGAGAGCGCCGACACGATTATTTTCAAAAACTTGATCATAACCTAATCGCAGCTGAGTGCCCCAAGGCGTAAATTGGGAAATCCCCCATTGCACCCCATGTTCGTCAAAATTTTGCCCAGTAAGGCTTTGAACGTCAGAGATTTTATAACCGAGCGCATAGGGAGTAATTTCAAGGGAGTTTCTCCAGAGCGAGGAGGCAACACTTTTTTTTATCTGCGCCATTCGCTCGTCAAGAATTGCGCCTTGATAGTCGGCATCGTCTTTCAAAACTTCTTGAGCATAGTCCTTGAGATCCATGGTGGATGCGGCCAATGCACCAGATACACCATACCAAAATACTAAATTTATCAGTCCGAACATCATTGATCCCCCGGAATTGAATTCCAGCATGTTCCCCAATTCCTTTGAAAAATCAATGGGAATGAGCTGCTTTTACCCCATACATTCAGCTTTTACTGAGCAGGTAGATCAGATGACTCTTAATGATGGCCGCGGTCAGAACGATCAGCGGATGGATTTGCAACAGTTCCCTCAATTGGTACCGTTTTGAAACTATTTTCTGCCGGGTAAGAACTTATTTGTTTCCTTAATGCAAAGGTATATCACTTGCTTTTCGATGAAGAAAACACCAAAAGACCAATCTAACAAGGAGATTTCAAAATGAAAAAATTGTTGTTCGCAAAGTTGGCTTTAGCACTCTGTGTCCCTGCTTTCGCAAAAGTGGGAACAAAATTTGATCAAGAGTGCAAACAACTTCCAAGCTATACAGAGCTGAAGAAAGCCTTAACCGATGCTCGTCTTCAAGCAAACGGTGGTCTTAACCTCGATATGTGGGGAACCATTGTTAATCGTGATGGAGTTGTTTGTGCCGTAGCGTTCACAGGAAAAGATCGTGGCGAACAGTGGCCAGGAAGCCGCGTTATCTCTGCACAGAAGGCAAATACAGCAAATGCTTTTTCATTGCCTGGATTAGCTCTTTCTACTGCTAACTTGTACTCTGCAGTGCAACCGGGTGGCAGCCTTTTTGGTCTACAAGAATCAAACCCTGTTGATACTAAAAAAGCTTACGGTGGAGCTGCTGCTACATTTGGTCAGGTCAATGACCCGATGGTTGGCAACCGCGTTGGCGGAGTAAACGTGTTTGGCGGTGGTCTTGCTCTATATAATGCTAAGGGCGAAATCGTAGGTGCCATTGGCGTGAGCGGTGACACTTCATGCGCTGACCATAACATTGCCTGGAGAACTCGAAACGCATTGAAGCTTGATTATGTTCCAGCAGGCGTTGCCAGCGATAAAACTGATAACATCATTTACCTCGCTAACGGTGAAGCTCCAAAAGGTTTTGCTCATCCAAAATGTGGTGGCAAAGAAGATCAAACTTCACTTCCGCCAACTACTAAAAAATAATTATTTTGTTTAGATCTGTCGAGCCTCAGTTCCCCACGGGAATGAGGCTCTGCACGCTAGGTCCGACCGGCCTCACTGCCGTCACTGACGTTCCAGCCACTTTTCGCTTCATCAGACAAATAAGCTGCTCTATTAATAATAACAAACTGCGATCCTCTGCCTTAAAAAACAAAGACCAATGTGAAGGGGTACTTCGGACGACGCAGCCTGCGATGGGCTTCGAACTCAATGGAATTGATATTAAATCGGCTTTAAGGATCTTACCCCTACACTCCTACACTTTAAGCCTAACAGTGATTTCGATAATCAATTATTATTTAGTAAGATTCAGGCCTAACGCGCGGAGGGCTCAACGAGCCTGTAAATCTACCTTTGAAGAAACAAGATGGTTAGTATTTTTGACTTAGTTTTGAGTCCGCAGAGCCTCATGCAAGACTCGTCCTCGAGCCTTTGGTGGAGGCACCACATTCAAAATAAATGATAGGGTCGGAGCCAGATCAGTGATTCGAGCATACTCCGCATACACACCCGGTTTAAATGAAGTCCCGAAAAAAATTAATGGAACACGCGTATCATAGTTATAACCGGTCATATGAGTGACCGTACCCCATTTCGAATTCTCATAATAAAAGGGCTCTGGCATGAAAATGATGTCCCCGTTGGTGGTAAATACAAATTGATTAATCAAGGCCTCAGACCAAAAACCCGGAGAAATTCGCCCTTGCACGACATCATCTCGAGTATAGACGGCGGAAATGCCCTCCTCTTTTAACAAGATTTTTTTAATTTCCTGACTTAAAGTAGCCGAATCCAGTTTCTTTTCCGCTAGGACCTTTGAGTTCAAATAAAAGTTAAAGTATTTAAAGGCGATAATCCATGGACCGTTCTTTGGAGTTCCATATTTTTCATCCAGTTGAGCATAAATCTTTTTAAATAAAGCCAAATAATCTAAACGGTCCGCTTTTATATTGTTTGCTTTGCTATAATCAACTGTGGGGGGTATTCCATGGTCACCGGTAAGCATTATTAAGGTCGCCTTCAGACCAACTTTCTTATCCAACATTTTAAGTAAACGAGATAGTTGCTGATCTTCGAACAACGTCAAATCAGCCATTTCAGGAGAGTTGGGTCCAAAGGTGTGCCCAGCAAAGTCATGAGCAGAAAGACTCAGTAAAAGAAAATCTGTTTGGTTTTGATGTTGCCCTAGCTTTTCTTTTTCAAGAGCGGAAATTGCTAAGTCAATACTCACTTCAATTCCAAAGGGAGAACTATAAACTTTGTCATCGTTATAAGATATACTTCGGTTCATCCCTTTCCATAAATACTTTTTTCCTCTTAGGCCATTAAGGCTCGAGTTCACCTCAGCGACCCAGGCTGGCAGTTTTCCGTAATAGCCACTGGTTTCCCATTGCAAGTTATCATTATTGATCCAAACAACTTGATCTGGACGCTGGCCACCCATCATTATCGCCGCCCTATCTTTAAGGGCTAAAGATACAACCATGCTTTTCTTGTCGATATTTTTGAGTTCATCAGAAACGGTGGTGGTTTTTAGTTGTCTGGGAGAAACACCGAACTCGCTATCCTTTACACAGTAGACCATTTCTCCGGAATCCCGATCATACCACTCATTCATGGAAATGCCAGATTCAGAGGGATAGGCTCCCGTCATGATAATTCCATGTCCTGGGCAGGTCATCGCCTGAAAGACCTTATAATGACCGTAAGGAAAATAAGCACCTTTCGTCATCAAATATTTGAATCCACCAAGCTGCCCATTTTTTTCTGCCGGCAGAAACGACTCTTCAAAACGAGTTAAGTAATCTGCACGAAACTGATCCAGAACAACCAAGACAACCAGCTTAGGTTTGTCACGAAACTGTTTCAGGCTTTGAGCCGCTGGCAACAGAGAACTTAAACCCAATAAAACCAACACCAGCAAAAACAATCTCACAAACCCTCCTCGAATCAATTTCGTCGAGTTAAGAACAAATAAAAAATCTCAATTTAAAAGCTATTTTCGCCAGATTCTCTGTTCAATGCAACTCCTCCGACTTTCTTGTCGCCGTAAGACAAGCCTTATTTAGATTCTGCTGAAAAAGAACCAAATTCAAGGCGCCAAGCTTCAGATCGAACGAGGCGTAGTTCCCCTACGTTGAGTGAGAGATGAAGTGAAGGCAACGCAGAAGTTGGACTTTTTCAGCGGAATCTATTTAGATCCTGCTTAAAAAGGTCTAATGACAAAGCAACTCTATGTGCTCAGCTCAATCAAAAGAGCCAAGTAAGAAGTATGATGGTTCCGGCAAAGCAGGAACGGTAGCCACAATGTCCTTTTAAGATTCAGAAGAGCCTAAAATTGAAATGCCTACTCGCATAGAAAATCGAGTCAATACTACTCTTTATAATCAAGGAAAATGGTCTTTAAAAATCTTTCTCCTGATCCAATAAAAAAGGCATTGCTGTTGGCAATGCCTTTTAATTAATTAGATATTAGAGCTAATCTGAATGCGAATTAGAAGCGCTTACGCGGACGTGCTTCGCTACCACGTTCGGTGCGTCTACTGCCACCGCTACGCTCTGGACGACCACCATCGCGATCCCGACGAGCCGCAAAAGTTTTGCTGCCGCCTTCGCTACGCTCAGTGCGTTCCGGGCGCCCCTCATCACCACCACGACGTGGAGGGCGACCACCACCAGAGCGCCCTCCGCCAGCTCGCTCAGAGCGTTCATAACGATCGCCACCACGGCCTCCGCCAAAGCGCCCGCCGCCACGGCTAGCTCCGCCACGACCACCACCAAAAGATCCGGACCTTTTTGGCCCTTCTTCAAATTCTCTTGGAGTTTTACCTTCCAAGAAATCAAGATTCTTTTCAGACTGACTAAACAATTCGCCTTTAACTAACAAAAACAACTTCGGAAGGAAATCTTCACCATCGATATTGTGCATGGTCGGGCGATCCTTAAGAACTTCAGCCACAGCTTGAGTAGCCAAACGATAGTTCATACCATGAAATTCTTGATCCATTTGGTCAAAGATCTTTCGAATTTCAGAAACAGCATGATCGATAGGTTTTGGAAAGCTGCCTTTATGAAGCTCAATGCCAGTTTGCTTTTGCAGGCGTACCAAGGAACGAATCTCATGAGGTCCTACTAATGTATAAGCATGACCTTCACTACCATTACGACCAGTACGACCCACTCGGTGAATGTAAGCTTCGATATTGAACGGCAACGAAAAGTTGATAACATGAGTGAGGTTTTGAATATCCAAACCACGGGCCGCCACGTCAGTAGCCACAACAATTCGTGTTTCACCGGAACGAAAGCGTTTTAAAATATACTCGCGATCCTTTTGATTTTTATCACCATGAAGCGACTCGACGGGCAAATTATTTTTTAGAAGAGCTTGTTCAACATCTGCCACCTCTAATTTTGTCTGACAAAAGATAAAACCATAGAACTGGGGAAATGAGCGCAACAAACGCAACAAACCTTCAGTCTTATATTCATGTCGGATTGTGAAGTAAGAGTGACGAATCGTTGGTGACAACCCTTTACCAGTGCTCAATTCGATGAAGAAAGGCTTTTCGAGGTAACGTTTGGTAAGATTACGAATCTCAGAACTCATCGTCGCGCTGAACAACCAGGTTTGGCAAGAGGCCCGTACCATTTGATCATCCATATCTTCAGGGTGGGTTGCAGACAAAATGAAGTTAAGACTTTCTTGGAAACCCATTGAAAGCATCTCGTCGGCTTCATCCAAGATCATCATTTTTACTTTGGTAAGACTCAATAAATCTTGTTCAAGCAGATCGACCAATCGACCTGGAGTTGCAACCACGATCTGAGCCCCTTTTTTCAGGGCCATGATTTGTGTGCGGTAGCTGGATCCACCATAAATCACCGCAACTTTGAGATTCTTTGCCGCACCAATTTTGGTAAGCTGTTCTGCGACTTGTGAAGCCAATTCACGAGTTGGTGAAAGAACAAGGGCTTGAGGGTAGAGAGCTTTGGCATCGATTTTTTCTACGAGCGGAATTCCAAAGGCCGCAGTTTTGCCAGTTCCAGTTGAAGCTAAGGCCACCAAATCTTGAGCTTTTTCGTTTAAAAGTACAGGAAGAGTTTTCTGTTGAATTTCTGTGGGCGCAGTGAAGCCCATCTTTTCCAGAGTTGTTAGTAACTCCGGAGAGATATTATAATTACTAAATGATTGCACAAATTGTCCTTTATTGTTGAGGAGGGCGTACCATGCACTCTATTGAGGCAAAGGTCAAGTTCTATTCCAAAAACCGAGTCTTTGGAGTGTATTCGTCCCTCAAGTGCATCACAAGGGACTTCAGTCACCGACGTTTATGGGCTTGCTCCCCCACAGGTGGCCACTCTTAAGAAAATACGGTTTTGCGGGCCACCTGCTCCCAATGTTCGAATACAACTTGTGGACTCACATTGGGAACGCCCATTTCTGCAAAATTAGTCATCGGCCTTTTTTGAACACCACAAGCTCGAATTGAACCAAATTCATCGAGATCATTGCTCACATTCAAAGACAGACCATGGTAGGCCCGACCTTTACTAAGCCGAAGCCCCACAAAACAAATTTTTTTATTGCCGGCAAATAAGCCAGATTGGGCATCGTCAATTTGTGTTTCAATTCCAAAGTTAAGCAAACAGACTTTAGTTATCTTCAGTAGGTGACAAACGTATTCACGTGGCCCCCACTGACGTCGCTTCAAGGAAACAAGTGGATAAACAATCAACTGCCCAGGGTTATGAAAAGTCGCTAATCCCCCGCGATCACACTCCACTACGCTTATGGCGCCGGTATCGAGATTTACTTCATCTTGCCGCTTCGCTCTACGCCCTAACGTGATCACCGACTTATGCTCTAAACCCCATACAACCTCAACATCGTGAGGCCACAATACCGATTGCTTTTGTTCTTCAAAAATAGGGGCAAAATCCTGAAGGCCTAACCATTCAAATCTCATGGTGTAGGGCCATAACATAGACTTTATTTTAACGCAACATCGCGATATCAACCGATGGAATGGCATTGTAATTGTGAACTTCCATTTTACGATTGGACCGAGCGTCCAACTTTACCTCTAAAAAGAACGGATTTGCCTTGCAATCTGGAATTTGCGAAAGTGCATAGCGAATTTGATAGGCCTGAGTGCCTGGTTTATTCACGTTACGCAGCACCTGCCAATGAGAAGAATCATCAAAGAAGGAAGCTCCCTTATAAAATTGATTGCCAATCATGGTCAAACCACACTGTATACTCTTTTTGGGATTTCGAGCTGCCCCCTTACCACAGTTTAAGTCGGGATCCCAAGAAACATAACGATCTTCACTTTCCTCATGAAGCTGTAATATTCCTGCCGCGGTACCATAAGGCCCTTGGTTGCTCACTTGATGCTTGCAACTACTCTCATAATGAGCCATCGACATTATCACGAAAACCCACAAATTCTTTCGCTGTTCGCCATTCATTTCTCGATATCCCGGGCAGGCTCCCCCAAAAGATCGATCATAATTAATTAAATCCTTCGCAGAGTTCTTACTGAGAGCCTCTTTAACGACTTTGCCCATAGGACCAAAACCATTTTGAGATACAAATTGTTTTTCACATCGAGATGCATATTGCATTCGATCTGCAAGATTTGCAAATTTCTTCGCTGCTAAACTCTCTTTTAATAAAACGCCATAGTCCATTGTTGAAGGTGCTAGGTTCTCGTCACTAACTTGCGCGATTGATTCATTTTGAAGCTTGTTTTTGATATCAATATTTAATTCAGTAAGATTGTGAAAGCGCGCATCACCGATAGAGAGTGGATTCAACTGAGCTAAACCGCAATATTGCGCATAAGTGAAGTTTAGGTTACCCAGCTTCCAAGCGCGGATCACCTTTGGAGACAGAGTGGAACGTTTCTTACCCGTCATTCTTTCGATTTTTCCATTACTGAAACAATAAAGACTGGCGATACCTGCGTATTGTTTGCCGGTCTGGTTATGAGCCTTGATTGAAGTAAGTACTATGATAGAACTCAGGACTTTTAAACCGATTTTTTTCGTTTTGAGCTTTTTCATGTCGATTTCCTCCGCTACGTGCCAGATAAGTTGCCGTTCGTTGATTATTAGAATTCCTTTTAGCGTTTGCTCCTTTGTTTTGAACCGTGGTCCTTTACCTCTATTTTATAATTGGAGGCATGAACTCCCTATGAATGTTTGAAATTGTGTTTAGAAGTAAATCACTTTTATTTATATTTTTTGGCATGCATTTCAAATTGAAACGCCAACCTAACTTGAATGTATCGAAGTGATTCAGATAGTACCGATTGGCACCAGATTTGATGAAGCTTCCTCAACTCGAGGTTGCCGAACACGAGGACGCCGCAGTGGCTCAGTGTTTTCATTGTATTTAGAGATTCGAGAACTACGCGGGGATGGCCGCGTGCGCGTGGCCAGATTGCGCTTCTGACAATCGGGAATCTGATCCATCATTGCTTCATATCGATCCGCATAAACATTTCCAGGTCTTTCAACTTCCCAATAGGATTTACTGTTGCCGACAATCCCCTCTCCCTGCCAGAGATCTTGCATAAACATACCAAGCGTGCAGCTAATGCTTTTTTCCGGTGACCTAGCTGCATTTTTAGGACAGTAGCGTTTCAATTGTTTCATATGGATATAAGTGTCTTCTTTGCCAAGATGAAGTTGCGAGACCCCATAACACGTCCCCTTGGGACAGGAGTAATTGGGTTTATTGGGCACACAGCCACTTTCCCAGCTAAACTGAGCCATCATAGTAAGTATAATGAGATTTTTCTTTTGTTCCAAAGTCATGGTTTTATAGGCAGGACAAACGCGACTTAGACCTCTTTTGTCGCGATCCAATGTCTCTTCAAAAAAACCATTACTCAATTCGTCTTTCACGTAGTCTCCCCAGGGACCGAATCCACTTCGACCTAAAAAGGCTTGCTGACAACGCTCGGGTAATTTTTTTGTAATTCTCTTGAAAAAATCATTGGCAGACTGGGATGAACTTAGCACATACCCAGGGCTGTAAGGCATATAATCTTCTTCTTCGCGCTCCCGCCAGTCTGTCTCGCGCTCACTGCGTTTTTTTGCTAAGCTCGGTGCTTCATCGACTTCAGGGTGCAGATTAAGGCGGCCAATATTATAAACCGAAAAAGAACTCACCCGCCCTTCAGGGCAACGACGTGCAAATTTAGAGGGAAGTCGAACACGGTAAGTCACGCGATCGATTTCAGCAGTCAACTGGAGAATCTGCAATGGCTCTATATAAACATGATTGCCATTGGAACAATCAATGCGGGTCATTTCTGCCGTCACGGCATAGCTTGAGGCCTTAGCGGAATCAATTCCACCCATGGCCACTAAAAATAAACCTATCTTCGAACACAGCAAGAAATGCTTCATACTGATACTACAAAGCAAATTCAGGTCCAAAATGAAACGTTTTATTCCGATCTGACGAAGGGAATTTAGAGTTTTCTGTCGAATGATTTTACACCTGAAAGCCCCTCATACAAAATACGGGGTCTCCATCAAAAAAGTGTAACCTATTGATAATTGGGCTTGATGTATCTTG
>CAZYOE010000114.1:0-15555 GCA_964648725.1 uncultured Pseudobdellovibrionaceae bacterium
TAAATATACCAGATTGAAAAATAATTAAAATGCGTGCACCCTTGATGATTTACAAAGAGTCATCAGTAGCGTTCTCTCCACCCCATCGCGACAAAAGCTCAACAACCTATGAACTTCCTCTGGCGACAAATGCCGTGGCACCGTCGATGGCTCTCTCATCCGAGGAACAAATAAAAGCTGCCAATCCTTATTCAGAACGAATAGACACAAAAACCGGATGGCTCCCAGGCGCACGTTTATCGTGCGATTTTTGTACCCGTCACGAATCAACTTTAGTTGGTATTCTTTGACAACTTCTACCGAAATCTCGACTAGAGGCCGACCAAACCAATTCGCAAAGCGTCTAACCTCTGTCTTGTAAGCATAAACTGTTCCGTTTGCACGGCCCCTGAGCTTAAGTTCTTCTTCAAATCTGCCGAGAAAACTCTCGATCATAAATCCCTCCTTTTTGGGTTGTTTAGACACCAAACCATCGGGAGGGATTTTTCTTTTAATGAGACAAATTTTGAATTTTAGTTAAACAAATAGAATTGAGCAGAGCTCATCATCTGAAAGAACAACGAAAACAGAAACTAGATTAAAGGCCAGTGTTCTTTACCGCCGAAGGCGGTTTACTTGAATGCACACCCAGTAAATGCTGGCTGCTTAAGGATGAATGGCTGATGGCTACCGAGCCATCCTTTGTGAACAAAGTTCTCTTCACGCCGGTCAAGGACGACGCTGTCTGGGATCTGGGTGAATACATGCGTGTAAAACCCAAAGTTGAGAGGGTGGACGGATTCCTGGTGAGAACCAAAAAATTGGAAACCATTGCCGGCTCCCTGGAATACTCGCTGACCTGCGTGAACGCGACGAATGAACAGACGGGTCAGATCGCATTCAACCAATGTGTTTTTTTGAATGGCATCGTGGATTATAAATAACCCCTGACTAAAACGCCGGCTCTCAGCCAAGGGCTGGAAGGAGGCGGTTTTATGGATCGATTAAAATTCCCAGTTGTTCTGTATCCTCTGACTGTCTAAAACATCTTCTTACGACGGCTAGACGGTAAGATTCGCAGCATATCGCGATATTTAGCAACTGTTCGACGAGCAATCAAGAGGCCCTCTTTCTTCAACATATCAACGATCTGCTGGTCAGAGAATGGCCGCTTAGGATCTTCTTTCGTAACTAAGTCCTTAATCCTTAATTTAACTGCTTCACTAGCTAATGAATCACCTTCGGTACTACTGATGCCTGAGTTAAAGAAGTATTTCAGCTCAAAGATTCCCTGCGGAGTATGGACATACTTGCTGGTTGTAACGCGAGAAACCGTCGATTCGTGCATTCCGATATCGTTGGCGATATCACGTAAGATCATTGGTTTTAAGAAAGCAGGACCTTTATCAAAAAACTCTCTCTGGTGTTTAACAATACTTTCAGTGACTTTATAAATCGTGCGATTGCGCTGATGGATTGACTTGATAAGCCAAATCGCCGATCGCAGCTTGTCCTGGATATAGTCTTGAGCTTTAGGATCTTTACTGGTGGATGCTGAACCCTTCATAACATTTTTATACAAGTTCGAAACCCGTAAGCGTGGCAACCCATCTTCATTTAAGGAAACGAGATAATCATCACCAACTTTATAGATATAAACATCTGGTGTTACGTAATGGGTATCATGAACAGCATAAGAACGTCCTGGCTTAGGCTCCATGGTGTAAATGATCTTACACATATCATGAACGTCTTCGACAGAAAGATTCATTGATTTAGCGATAGTATCGTAATGCTTTTTCTCAAGGTCTTTAACGTGATTCTGAATCAAGTAAACAAAATCATTGGTGTCTTCTTCAAGGTGTCTGGCTTGAATTAGCAAGCATTCCTTGAGATCGCGAGCACCTACTCCCGGCGGATCAAATTCCTGAATAAAAGGTAAAATCTCAGTTAGTTCTTCAACTGTGACCTTCTCATCCTCTGCGATTTGCTCAAAAGGAGTTTTAATATATCCATCTTCATCAACATAGTTTACAAGGATGGTCGCGATTTTTTCTTCTTCGTCGTTGAAACCCGCCAGTTTCAATTGCCACATCAAATAATCATACAAAGTTTGTTGAGTGGTGATGGCGTTTTCAAAGTTCATGATCTCTTCAGAACCCATTTGGCTCGGTTGCTGAAGAGGTTTCGAATTAGCTTCGTAATAGTTATCCCAATTAAAATCATCTTCACGACGCAAATCATCGTGGGTGGGTTCTTGAGTTTTTTCGACTTCACCGGCAGCATCTTTGACTGCCTTAATATCATCTTCTTTTAACTCCATGACCTCTTCGAGAATGGGATTTTCTTCCAACTCTTTTCGAACAGCGGTTTCCAGCTCCATACGAGACAGTTGAAGCAACTTGATGGCTTGCTGTAATTGAGGCGTCATCCTCAATGTTTGTTGCAGATTTAGCGATTGACTGAGCTTGGCCATGTTCGCCCTTTCTCAAAGCTTAAAGTTCTCACCAAGGTAGTACTTACGTGCAATTTCACTTTCGGTAACTACAAGAGGCGTACCCTCTACTTGAATCTTACCATCTTTTAGCAAATATGCATAATCACAAATTCCTAAGGTCTCACGAACGTTGTGGTCTGTGATAAGAATACCGATATTTCTAGACTTAAGTGTACGGATAATATTTTGGATGTCATTCACTGCGATCGGATCAATACCGGCAAAAGGTTCGTCAAGCAGCAAAAACTTCGGCGCACCTGCCAAAGCTCTAGCTATCTCGACTCTTCTGCGCTCACCGCCAGAGAGCGAGTATCCTAAACTATTTTTGATGTGCTCGATATTAAAATCCTTCAAAAGTTCCTCTAGACGTTCGTGCCTTCGGGCTGAAGAGTATCCTTGGGCCTCTAAGGCGACCATAATGTTTTCCTCAACCGTCAGCTTGCGAAAAATACTCGGCTCTTGCGCCAAATAACTTAAGCCCCGGCGGGCTCTTTTGAACATCGGGAAATTTGTTAGTTCTTCCTCATCAAGGACGATCTGACCACTATCTGGACTCACAATACCTACGACCATATAAAAGCTGGTAGTTTTACCCGCGCCATTGGGCCCCAGCAATCCTACTACCTGCCCAGACTCGACCTTGAAATTGACGTCGGTCACGACTTGTCTATTTTTGTATGATTTCGCTAAATGAGACGCTGTTAATAAACTCACTTTACCTCCTGACTTTCTTCGACCCTGGCTTTGATATTTTCAATCAGAACTTTTTTGCCACCTTCGAGAAAAATAATTTCCTCGCCTTTTAGCTCATCCCCCCCTTGAACCACCCGAGGAGAACCTCGCAACACATAACGATCTTCAGAAACATCGATTTGAAGGTTTTCAGCACTGGCCTTTTTCTCCAGGTCAGCCACCTGTACTCCACCATTGATTATAATGGCCTTGGGAACATCCGCTCCGGTTCGATATGCAAATAGTGCTTCGGGACCTTGAATTGAGAAAGTATCATAGTAAATTTTAACGGATTCGTAAAACCGTACCATATTAGAGCGACCACTTAGCTGAGCCTTCCGACTTTGAATCTTTAAGCTTTTCCCATTGGACATCTTGCGATCAGCCACCACATCGCTCTCAATATTCATAAGACTATTTTCAAGAAAAGTCGTTATTCCCCGGCCCTGTAGTCGAAGCCTCTGCCCCATCTGATCTTTGGGCCCTTTAAGCGTTAACGCCTCAGGGGCGTTTAATACTTTCGCTTTTGATCGATAATGTAGGGCCGGCGTCATAAATTCATAGCCATTGGTCGAGTGAGTGGATACATCACCCACAATATCGATATCCTTAGACCCGACATCGATCTGACCCCTCTGACCCTGAACCATATAGGAGTCGCCAGTGCGCGCATAAAAAATAACTTTAACTTTTTGAAGATTCCATACCCCTTGCCCCAAAAAACCTTCAGCCGCTTCAGCAAAGAGTTCCCATTCCTTTGAGGAGCCAAACCCCTCCACCAAGTGCACTCTCTCCATTTTTTCATCAGCAGAATGATCGAAAAGATCCTTTTGGGGTCTATTGCCCTCTTGCTTTTCGAGGAGTTGGGACCCTATCAGCAGAATTTCTAAAAAAAAAGCTGCTATCAAAATGTAAAAAAATACCTTTTGCAGAAAGACCGACATTGTAAATATATACTCCCCTCAGTTTTTAATATTCAGAGGGGAGCCAGGAAATTGCAATGCGCCTTGCGTACAGACTTGAAAACCGTTCAGTTCACTGAAATCTTAACATCAATATTACCTCGAACCGCATTCGAATAAGGACAAACTTGATGTGCTTTTTGAGTCAACTTTTCGCAAATATCCATCTCTAAGTTTTCAAAAATTGGGTGGAGGGAAACCGCTAGTGCAAAACCCGATGCCACAGGGTAAAGACTCACTTCGGCTTCGACGGATAAACCAGGGATATTGATTTTTTCGAGCCTCGCAATATGCCGGATGGCTGACTCAAAACAAGCTGCATATCCTGCTGCAAATAATTGCTCCGGATTAGTGGCTCCTTGTTTTCCAGGACCACCCAATTGTTTTGGAATGGAAAGATCCACCTTTAATGAACCATCGTCAGTTTCTGCGTGACCATCACGACCACCTCGGGCTTTTGCTTTTGCTGTGTACAAGGTTTTCATATTAACTTCCTTTTACTAATAACGTTCCGCTGAAGAGTAATGAAATTGGCACTACTTTTTCTCAATAGGCTGCTGAATAACAGCAAAGTTGATTTCGCCTGCACCAGCTTCGGTAAGAGTAAAAAGAACCTTCTTGATTGTTAAGAAATCGATCTCTTTATGAGCTTGAACTGTAATTTTCTTCCACGGTTCAAGGTTTTTGAGTTCTTCCATCTCTTCGGGTTTAAGAGCCGTTCTGACATCTTTAATCACACCGCTGGTCTCAGCCTTTTGTTTGGCCTTTTCGATGGCTTTTTGGGCTTCAACGAAAAGTGACTGAACCATCCATTCTTTTTGATTCTTTATATCTTCGAATTTCGCAATTGGGAGATCATCTAACAGAACTTCTACTGGCGAAATGGTGACTATGATTGAGGGCTTTAATTCCTTGATAACTTCGGCTTTTGGTAGAATCAGTTCCTTAGGAATATTAACAATAAGGCCTTCGGTATTGTAATTCTGTAGTAAGAAAATAACTAACACCGTGAACATGTCAACCATCGCGGTGAGTGATAACAAGGCCGTGACTTCACGTTTTCCTTTTTTGCGACTCAAGAGGCGATGATATCTAAATTTCTCTCCAGGAGCATAAATAGCCATCAGATACCTCCCGAAGCGACGCTAATTTTCGGAAAACCGGCTTTAAGGATAATATCCATTCCAGTGATCAGGTTTTCAAAAGGTAAGTTGTCGTCCATGGCGACCATAGCATCCACTTTATCAGGGAACATGAGTTTCGCTTTTTGGAGCAAATCCAACAAAGCCGCTGAATCAAAAACCTCTCCCTGACGAGCAATGAGCTTTTGTTCTTTACCGACAGTCACAAAATAACCATCTTGCCGGATATCAATTCGCAGAATTTTATCAACATCCGGAGTGAGCGGAACAGTTTGATCGCCTGATTTTTTTGAATAAAGCGAGCTTCCAATCTGGATCATGGACACCTGAGTCCAAACCGCAGTGATTAGAAGGAACGTAATCAATACGCTCATCAAGTCGATAAAAGGGACGAGATTCAGCTCTAAACTGGTACGTCTACCTGATCCACCGCTTTCTATATGAGCCATAAAAACCTCGTTCTTCCGCTATCCATTGAAAAATTAATCTCTGATCTTATCTCTGTTTGCAGCGACCAAATTTAGCATTTGCATCGAGCTCTCCATCAATTCATTTTCAGCCCGCTGAATCTGCATTTGATAGTAAGCGTAAGCAACGATACAGATGATTGAAACCATAAGACCGAAAGCGGTACAATTCAATGCATGCGAAATACCCGCAGAAAGTTCCGCTGCTTTAGTCGCGTTATCAGCATTAGCAACCGCACCGAATGATTTGATCATACCTGCGATAGTTCCCAAAAGACCTGAAAGAACCGAGATGTTACCAAAAACTGCAAGGAATGGAGTCCAACCTTCAAGCTTTGGTGTCTCACGAAGAACCGCCGCATCCATCGCAACCTGTACTTCTTCATCTGGGCGTTTGTTCAAAACTGCAACGAGGCCCGCTTTGATTGTGTTTGTCATCGGTGCTGGGCGAGCATCACAAAATGCAAGTGCTTGCTTTAAATCACCTTTAAGAATCATACCGAAAATATTTTCGTTAAATTCTCGACGATTAATCCGCGCAGAACTTAGCGCCAACCATCGTTCTACAATCAGCATAATAGAGAAAATGCCGATCAGAGCGATCACATACATCAATGGTCCGCCCGCTTCAAAGGCCCTCTGAATAAAAGGCATATTATCTACTTGTTGGTTCACAAAAACCTCCTTAACTACTCTTTATTTTGAAATGTAAATGGGAAAAGTACTTCCGCAATACTGTTAGCTGGTGGCTCAGGAAACTGCCAAGTCACCAACTCGTTCTTGAGGCAACTCTCAACTCCTGAATCTCCCAGGGAAGACTCGTTGATACTTGCCGTTAATACTTTTCCGTTTTCGCCAATTTCAAACTTCACAACAACACGACCACCAAGGTCCTTTTTGAAGCGAAGTTCTTTTTCATAACAACGGCGGATAACCGCTTGTTTACTTCTAATAACTCTCAAGACGCCATTTCTATCAATAGTTCCTGCAAAGCTAGCTCCATATCCACCGACATCAACTGAAACTCCCGCTTTATCGCCCAGTCCACTGCCAACTCCCCCATAACCTGAGTTGCCGCTACCTCGACCATTAGTTATACCACCACTGATACCTTCAGTGGCGACACCTTTGCCACCAGCCCCGGTATCTTTGAAGGCTGAACCTAAATCATCACCAGGTCTGTCCTTTGAAAATCCTGCGGCACCAGTGGCTTGATTAGCATCACCAATAATTCCACCTGCACCCTGAACAGCTTGAGCCAATTTGTTACGAGCCCCACCACCACCAAAGGTGCTGGTCAGACCTACTGTACTCAAATCAACAGGTTTCTGTGTTTGACTCGCATTTGCCCCTGCCTGAGCCCCTAACTTGATAGATCCACCCTGCTGCACTGATGTGAATGTCTTTTTAGCGGAAGTGTTTTTGTTAGGCGCAACTTCTGCGGCCCTGCTTCCAGAGCTGCCACTTGGTTTAGTCGGTGTTGCTTTAGCTGTTCCACCCTTACCAGTAGCGGCTTGGTTTTTGTCACCCAATACTAGTTTTTGTTTTTCTTTAGGCGGAGTTTCAACTTTAACTGGTGGAGGCGTTGGAGGCGGAGGAACGCTCTTTTGGGGAGCTGGCCTCACCGTAGGGTAAACAAATTTTGTGACTGAAATAATCTCTGGTTGAATTTCCTCTTTCGGAACCTCAATCGGAGCATGGATCGCATTATAAAGAGCTAGCAAACCCACTAACGCCGTTGCCAATAAAACACTGGCAATCTCTCCAGTAGTGAATGGCAAAAATGGAATTAAAGCTGGCTTTTGTGTTGATGGAACATAACGAACATAAATATTAATAAGCCCTGGCACCAATGCCACTCTAAAAGCCTCACCTTGCTCCAAACGGACGACATTATGACCACGAGTGTTCAAAGAGATACGTCCTTTTTCTCGAAGATAAGCCAAATCACGGATGTCTCTTTCCAGAATGAGATCACCGGTCATTTCTGTGCGCAAATTTACAGAAGCAACACCAGATTGAAAATCAACAATCACATGGGTCCCCGAAAAAACTCCACCAGGCAAAATGATATCAGCCTTCTCACCGGAACCAATCACCACAGATTTATTTCCTCTGAAGTGATAGCTTTCAATAATGCGCTCTTTCCATCCCACACAAATCTCTAGTACAGACCCTTTGCTTGCCTTGATAACTTGATTCTCTTCAGGAATTGCACTGGGTGGAGCAAAAGTGCCAGCAAGATTTGGACGAACTGTTTCTTTTGCTTTCAATTCCGGCGCAACAACTGCCTTTTTATAAACGGCACCATCTTCTAGTGCTGGTCGTGAATCAGAAGGTTTAGCTTCTAAAGGTGGTGCTATTGTTGGCACTACTGTTTTCGGAACCTCAATGTATTGGGCCTCTTCATTATGAACAGAAGGCTCCTCAACCATTGACGGAGGTTCCATCATTGGTGGCGGTTCAACCGGTAAAGTTCGTGCATCTGGCGCTACCATTTTAGGTTTTGGGGCACCTACACTGAATTGAATACGAAATGGTCCAATTTGAAAGGCTTCGCCAGACTCTAATACTTCATCGAGTACTTGATTGTTACCTTTAAAAGTCCCGTGCGACGATCCTAAGTCACAAATATAATAAGTCTCATTGCGCTTTTCGATGAGGGCGTGGATCGGTGACACTGAAGAGTCCTGCAAGTTGAGATTCACTTCAGTTTGATTTCCAATAACAATCTGATCGAGCTGAAATTGCTTCACCTCGACGATGTGATCTCCTTTAAATACTCTCAATATGACCGGTAAACTCAATCTTTACTCCCAGAGCCTCTTAGCATCTCTCCAGTTTCAACCATTTCAGGTAGAAAGTGTTCTCTCAATCGAATCAGCTTTTTGAAGTTAAAGTTTTTTCGCTGCAAAAGGTACATCAGCTCAGGCTTTTGTACCCCTCCTTCAATCAGCTCATCATCAAAGTTGAGAGTATGCTTCTTCTTTGGCTCCTCATTCCGAGTTTGGGCCAAACCAGACATCGGCAGGGCCCATATGAAACTGACTAGCAAAATTAAGACCATTTGCATACTAACTCTCTTCATATCCACCTCAAATTCTTTATGGCGCTTTAGTTTCTTCAGAGCCATTGCCGCTAATTGTCTCTTCCATCTTCACAAGCGCCGCTTTTTTCTGGGGGGGCACTCCCATAAATCTTATTTTATCAATAATTTCACCCGCCTGCTTGTAATCTTTTTTTATGTAGGTCAAAAATAGGGCGTAATTAAATGAAACGACCGCATCAGAAGCGCCAATTTGCAAAGCTTCTTTAAAAATATCCTCAGCATTAGAATCATTGTCTGCCATTAATGCAGTCGCATAATTGTTCAACACCGCCAAATCCTTAATTCCGCCCTTATAGGCGATAGCTAAAAACTGTTTAGCTTTCTCATAATCTTTGCCAGCCGCAAAAATAGACCCTAAGTTTGCGCTAGCAACGGGATAGTTGGGGTTGGCAATAAGGGCTTTTCGAAAAGACTCAGTGGCCTGTCGGCGATCGCCTTGCTGACTATAAATTACACCTAAATTATTTAGTGCCGCAGAATTCTTTGAATCTTTTTCCAGTATCGACCTTAGAATCATTTTACCCAAGTGAGAGCGCCCTTTGGACATATGATAAAGCGCCAGCGAGTTTAAAGCTTTCGCATCTCCTTGGTCTTGAGAAAGTAGATTGGCTACCGATTTTTCCACTACGGAATCTTCACCAGAGCCCAATGATATCTGAATACTGTCATAAAGTTCTTTTTTTGATGGCCCTGTTTCGGCAACCGCGGTCGAGGGTCCGCTGGAACTATTAGACGATGAGGGACTTCCACCCTCAACTAAAGGATCATCATCCATCTTCGAACTAGATGTTTTACTATCTTCCTGTCGCTGCTTGGTACCAGTACTGGAGCAACCTGATAGTAAATATGCAGCTAATATTGATAAGGAAAGAGCTAATAAGTATCTCATTTGATCCCCATCCAATCCTGATAAGTCTTGGTAATAGCCTCTTGGCCCAGATCCACTTTAAATCCTGTATCCATCGTTCTGAGTGCCTCTATCGAAGCAAAATAGGGCTCATTGAAAGTTTCTAATTCACGACCCTTTGAAATAGCTCCCCGATAGCTCTCAATCGCCTTATTGAAAAATGGATTGGCCATGTCACCCACTGCACTCAAGTATTTTTGTTTGGTAACCTCATCCTTATTGACTTCAGGCGGAACAGGCGCTTTCAGCAATGCTTCGCGCATATGAGCATTGGTTCGACCCAACAATTCAAGCGCACCAACGATTTCCTCGGCACTGTCGTACTTGATTATTTCTACTAGTTCCTGATTCAGTTTATTCACCAATTCCAACTTTTGATCTGCCACTCTCTTCATTTTAGCTGTATCCGCAGTGAACTTTAAAGATGTTAGTTGATTATACACCTGTTCAACATTTTGCAGCCTGATTTGAGCGGCGTAATGAGCTCCAGGACCCCTCAAGCGCGGCACTAAGCTCTGTTGAACAGAGACCACCTTACTGCGCCAAGCTCCCCACTCTCTGTTGTTACGAATTTTAGCGTAACAATCAGCTGTGTTAAAATGAGACTCAATGATAAGTTCAGGATCTTTACCAATTCGGATGTACTCACGATAATAATCAATTGCCTTGTAGTACTGTTTATTTCGATAATTGAGATCAGCCAGGCGATAAAAAATATCAGCTCGCTCTGATGCGGGAGCCTTCTTCAAATAGATCTGATAATACTTCGTCGCTCTATCTTGACTGTTTAAAGCATCGAAGAGAATAGCCGCATTATAATAAAACCCAGTCGCATCTTTATGATCGGGATTCTTATCACCCGCAACGACGTAGGCACTAGCAGCTCTCTGATACATTCCCAAATCTTGATACATCTTTGGCAAGATCTTAATCGCCTTATCTTGCAAGGGAATGGCTTCTTTATCGCGATTTTTCATCAGGAGTTCAAAAGCCGCGATGGATGGCCAAATACGATTGGCTCGCTGGTAGTTAACCCCTGAGTTAAACTGTGCTTTGGTTACGAAGGAGGAATTTGGATATTTTTTCGCAAAGGCCTCAAAACGTTTGGCACTTCCAAGAAAATCTTTTCTTGCCTCCAAATCTTCACCGGCTTTAAAACTTGCTCTTTCCAAAATATTTCTGATTTGGTTTGCCGATGAACTTTCAGCAACAGCATTCTGAGCTAACAGTTCATTTCCAACTCGTTCAAGCCCTACGTAATCTTTCTTCAAATTGTACATATCTAGCAATAAATTGGCAGCATACTCAGCTTGCTTGGAGCGTGGAAAGTTCTGCACAACTTCTTTAAACACTTTCTCAGCTTCGGGAAAGTGATTGGAGAGGTAATACAAGCGACCAATCTTAAATCGAAGTTCTACATTTTTATCCGCTTTTTGAAAGCTCTTTAAATACCACTCACCGTTTTCAACAAATTGCTTTACGCGGGGATCTAACTCGAGGGGCTCTGTTGTTTGACCAACACGAGCTTGCATTTGCTCCTCGCTTGGCAAGTTCTTCTCTAAGCCGAGAATCATATTCATCGCAGCTTTAGACCCATATTTACTTTGCGGAGCGTTTTTAGCAACCCAGGCATACTGTTGAGCCGCTTCGCCAAACTTCTCCATATCATAAAGAAGTTCTCCATAAAAAAACATCATATCAGCATAATTAGGCGAATCCTGGTACTCCGACAAATAGAGCTTATATCCATCCGCTGCTTGTTGCTGTGAAAACTTGCCACGAGAGTTTTGTGCCGACTGGTGATGTTGTAGTGTATAAGTCTTTAGGAAATTCTCAGTGGTCTTGTAGCTGGCTTCCATAACCGTTTTATTGCTCTGGTTCTCTTTGCGCCACTCAGACTTTGGTCCATAGTTTTTAATTAGAACATACAATTCTTCTTTGAATTTCTGATTGTTTGCAACGTTTAGGTAGTTATTAACAATCTGAAACTGATATTCATAGGCCTTTGGTCCCATTCGATTCAATGCAATCAGTTGTTTAAATAACATAGCGGCTTTATCTTTTTCGCCCTTATCACTATAATAGTAAGCTAGTTTTTCGACTTCGCGGGGAGCTTTATCCTCACCCAGGATGCGACCAAAGTAAGCCATCGCTCTTTCGGGCTCTCCACCCTCAACAGAGAAAACGACCAAATCCCGGCGAGCCTCGTCATCAAGTTTGGCAATGTTGATTTTCTTCTTTCCAGGATCAGCACCAATGCGAATTAAAACCTCAAGGTACTTCATTCCCTCGGCTGATTTTCCTAAACGATGCTGACACCATGCCGCCTTATAGAGGGCAATTCCAAACAATCGGGAATCTTTGTACTTGATCACTTTCTTATAGGAATCAAGAGCGTATTCCCAACGATCTCCATCAAAATAGTACTCGCCAATTGAGAAGTTAGCTTCTGACAAATAGACGCTACGTGGATACTCAGCCGCTAACCGAGCATAAAATCCAGCCCCTTTTTTAAAATCACCCATCTCTACATAGTTATAACCAAGAAAGTAAAGTGCCTGGTCCATCTTAGAATCATTTTTAAAATCGCGTACAAAGTATTCATAAAGTTGGACGGATTTTTTGTTGTAATCAACCGCATCTGATAGATTGATAATAGGCTTTACTGAAGTTTTTTTCTGATTATAACGAGCTAATTGATCTTCATATTCAGTTTGCCTTCGCTGTTTGATGTAGTCTGCTTTTTCCACATAGAGTTCAGCAAGTCTCAGCCATAACTCCCCGCGGTTGGGACTATTCTTCATTTTCTCCGTAAGACGATACAGTTCATTGATCTGTTTATCGGTGATACGTTCAAGTTCGACGCGGTCTTTTCCATATTTTTCAACATTGATGACTTCACGAGATTGAGAAGGGCGAACTGCACTTAAATTTAAATGCTCTCGACGTTGTACCTGGTGAGGCGCAAAGGATGGCAGCATTGATGATTCTCTCGCCATCACCGTCTTTGACGGCCCACCCGTTTTCTTCAATTTTTTAAGCATATCACCAATAGTCTCTTCAGCTGAGGCCCGAAGAGAAAAACTGGCAATGATAAATGTCCCGATTAGTAAACTTCTAATTTTCACAACTTTGTTTTCCGACATAAAAGTAGTTTCCTATCTCATCGAGCCAAAATTCACCTTGGAATGGCCAATAGTCATAACCATTTTTAACGTAGTAATTTCGATCAGAGTCATCATCGATTTTAGAATCTTCAAGAGTTTTTCCTGCAATTTTCTTTTGTAATAAGTCTTTTTGAAGTCCTATCATTTCGTATCGCAAGTACGACACCTGCTCATCCAAATCCTTTAATTCACCTTTCATGTACATCATGTGAATTTTTGCTTTTATTCCTATCAGCTTCTGTGCGGACTTCACTCTTCCTATCAGTAGCTTTGCACTATACTTTCCAAGAGGAGACTCCAGAAATCCTAGCGACATCTTTTCTAGTCGCCGTCGCTCGTCATATAGTTTTCTTAGGTAATCCAGACCTCTTTCAATGTCAGGCTTTCCAATGATATGGCGAATGACTTTGTAGGGAATTCTACCCTCGGACAATTTTTTTCCTTCTTGCAGGTTCTTTTTAACTAAGAGTCCCCGTTCCACTTCATCGTAATAGGCCTTGGGATCATTGGTAGATCGCAAATAATTTGTAAGGCGAGACTGAATATCGCCATACGATGTTTCAAAGAGACCTACCACTTTACTCACTTCTTCGTATTTACAGATATATAAATAAACAATAGCTCTTAACACGAGCGATTCAGGAACATAGAAATCATCATAATAACTTGAATGAAGAGATTGAAAGTTTCCAAGTGCCGATCGAAATCGACCATCGCGCAAATCAGCCCAGGCCGACTCAAATAAGGCGCTATGCCACAACACATGATCTCTTGGGACTCTCCGATAGTATTCTAAACTTTTGTCCCAGTCTTTTTTCTGATAGTATGCCCGCGCTAAGGCCATGATGGCAGACACTCGAGTATCATTAGTGATAATGCGTTTGCGACTACTCAAAAGGGTTTCAAACTTACTTATGGCCGCATCCACATCTTTTACCATCGCGAAACTGGTGCCAGACATGTATTGTGCCATTTCGGCATAGGTGCTATCTGAGGTCACCCGATCAAAAGCTTCAATGGCCCCTTTATAATCCTTATTTCTAAACTTAATTTCTCCCATTCGGAAGAAAAGCATATCTTTTTGTTGGGCAGGAAACTCTGTAACCTTCATTTTCGAGACGGCGTAATTGAGAATAGTTTCATCACCCAACTCATCAGCAGCCACGGATAATAATTCAAGGGCTCTTTTGTTGAAACGATCATCATTAATAATCAATACGTTCGCGAACTGCCAGGCAGCGATTTGGGGAAATTTTAGATCCAAAAAGATCTTGCCTAGAGTTAAGTAGATCAAGCTCCGATATTTTTTCAATTCAGGCCTTGTTCGCAACCCGTAGAGTGCGGTGGCCGCTGGAATCAATTGGCGTTTTTCATAGAGACTGAAAGCCCCGCGCAACTGGGCATCGCGAATATTCTCGTAGGCACCGTCTCCTCGCTGAGCCAAGGCTTGAAAAGAAAGCGCGGTCATTAGCAAAACTAAACATGTTTTATAGATACAAAATTTCAGGTTTTTCATCGGTATGATGCTCCTGGAAATAAGATGGTGAGGCCAATTCCCAAATAAAGATCACTGATAGATTGTTTTTTACCAGAATCGACTAAAGTTCCGTCATCCTTGACTTCGGGAGCCCTTGCAGTATAGGTCACGCTGCTAAAGTCCCACCGCCAAGCGAACGATTTTCCTAAAGAAAAAATCTCACCCGTGCCGATATGAAAACTCGGAGCCGTTTTATCTATGTATGACGTTTCCGAAGTTCCTGCCCCAACTGAGACGTACAGGTCATAGGGAATGATCATTCGATCCATAAAAGTCATTTTACCGTAAAAAGGTACGAGTAATAGGGACCCCCCCATATAGCCCAAGCTACTTAACATGGTTCGTGTGGTGATATTATGTTTGGATTCTAGATCCGAAGTTATCGTTCGTGGGGCTACTGAATGACGCCAAAAACCTAGTTCAACACCTATGAATTCAGAAAAGAAAAAAGAAAAGCGACCATTAAAACCATAACTGTCGAAAAATGGATTGTTCGTTAAAAAATCCAATCCACCATAAAGCTGAAAACGATTAGTCTTCGGCATATAACGCTTTTGAATGACGCTAATGTCAGAGAAAGAAGAGAGTTTCGGAAGGTCCTGAAAGGTAACAGGCTTGACCTCTTCGGCATTTTTTTCTGACTCTAAAGGAGCCGCCTGTTCTGCTTGCTGCTCGCCACGTCGATTCATCTCAGCTTCGATCGCGTCCAGATCCAAGTCGTCATCAGCCAACGAAAACTCGGATGTTCCAATGAGCACTACTAAAGTTAATGCCATTATCGCTGGTTGTTTCAATCCGTGAAACATGTTTTTCCCCTTAAGCTATAAATCCAAAGTACCTGATTTCTTTGAAAGAATGTATCAAATAAACAATCTTTGTTTTCAAAACAAAAAGACTAGACCTCCGGTTATGTGGGTCAGAAGGTAGTTTGTTGTTTCGAAATCACCAATCTTTAAAGTGCCGGAGGCCAGCTGGGTCTTGGATTTTGTAATAGGATTAGGCCCGGTAAAACGTACGAATTTAAGATCAAAACGAAGTGCCAAGTTACGTAGGATA
>CAZYOE010000115.1:0-15530 GCA_964648725.1 uncultured Pseudobdellovibrionaceae bacterium
CTATGGCTACGGGACCATTCTTAAAGGATATTGGGCCCGAAGCGATTGCGCTAGACATCAATGGCACCAATTTGAATTCTAAAAAATGGCCCGTGAATCTCCGCCTTCTTTTAGGGGAGGAAGGTCAGGGAATTCCTTCAACCTTTACGGGCGAGCGCATGACCCTCCCTATGAAAAACCCCATGGAGTCACTAAATGCGTCGGTCGCGGCCGGGATTGCCATCTACTCTTTGACGCAAGACTCAACACCCTCACTTTAAATAGATTCTGTTGCTAAATAACATCAGTTTTTATGGAAGTCTAGAATCTCGCAGCAAGAACTACGAGGTGCTTGATATAGCTCATTTTTTTTGGATAAATAGAATCACACACAAAAAAGGAGTTTTCTAATGTTACGTAATATCACTACTGCTGCAGCTGTTTTAGTTCTTTCGTCTTCGATCGCTTTTGCGGACAACCATGAAGCAAAAAAGACTGAGCCAACTGCTGCTGTCGAAGCAACTGCGGATGCACCTGCTGTTGAAAAAGCACCTGTAAAAAAAGGTAAAAAAGATGCTAAGAAAAAAGTAGAAGAAACTGCAAAAACAGCTGACGCTGCTGCAACTCCTGCTGACACTGCAGCTCCTAAAGCTGAAGAAAAAACAGCTCACTAAAGATCTGTGCGAGGTTGATGCTATCAACCTCGCTTTTTTATTTGCCTATCTTAAGGCGCACTTCCGATAAAATCTTCGACTTTAACGTTCGCATCTTCTTTTTCAGCCTTTAAGAATTTTCTAAACAACTTATAATCATTCTTACCGGTACCAAGCACTGGAATATGAGTCACTTGCACTACTCTATTAAGCTGAGATATTTTTTTAAACCCTTTGAAGTCTAGAATCTGATTGATCTTTGGAAAATCCACGCTCTTAGTCGTAAATAAAACTACTTGTTCGTTGTTACCAGCAGACTCGACAGCATAAATGGGTCCTTCGTCGCTTTCTTCGCGTAACTCGGCAAAATGTTCTTCCAGGGCCTTTTCAATACCTCCAAGACTAACCATCTCGCCCGCAACTTTGATGGATCGTGATAAGCGATCTACAATCGTGATAAAACCATCCTTATCGATACGAACTAAGTCACCAGTGTTATACCACTTATCTTCACCATCAGTGGTAACAAAAGGATTATCTTCTGCCTTTGCGTTCAGATAGCCCTCAAACACACTGTCACCTTTTACAATGAGAAGTCCATAACGGCTGCCATCAGCTTCCACTGGGACTGGCTTCATGGTTTCTGGATCCAAGATCTCACCCTCAAGGCCTGGCAACAGGCGGCCCACAGTTCCCGGCTTATTATATTCTTCGGTATTTACCGCCAACACCGGCGAAGTTTCTGTGGCTCCATAGCCTTCGAGTGGCAAGGTATTAGGATTAGTCTCAATGATCAACTGGCGCAATGGCTCCGGCATTTTTTCTGCACCCATAATCACATAACGAAGACTTTTTAACTTATCAGCAATTGTGCGAGAATAAATATTATTTACAAATGTCGGCGTTCCCATGGCGATGGTCGGTTTGTAAGCGCCAATCAACTCGCCAATACCTCGCCCGTCTTTAGCATTAGCATAGTAAACGGCGGGAATGCCTTGAGTGATCGAAAGCGTCATCAAGAAGTTTCCGAACGAGTGGAAGGCCGGCAAGAAAGCCATAATGCTATCTTGATCAGTTAACTTGAAACTAGAGGCCACGCCTTGAACGTTAGCCATTAAATTTTCATGAGACAAAGGAACAATTTTAGGCTCCGACGAAGATCCGCTGGTAAAAAGGATCACCGCGGTCTCTTTGATTTTACTAGGATCAAGCTTTTTACTGGCAGTGAGGGCCGCTTTAATTTGATCAAGTTTACCAATTTTCTCTTTGATGTCTTCTGTGAAATAAAGTTTATCTTCGATCTCCGGAAACTTATACCCTTCACGAGCTAGACGATCCACGAACATTCCAGAAGTAATAACGTGGGTGACGCCCGCTCTTTCCAGAGAGGATTTAATGACTGGTCCACCCGCAGTGTAGTTAACCATCACAGGAATCTTTCCAGAAAAAATCGTCGCAAGGTACACAATCATGTTTCCTGCCGAGGGCGGCAACATGATTCCAACTTTTTCCGCCGGAATTTTCTCAACGAAAGATTTAAACAGAGTCGTACCAATCATGGCTTTACGGTAAGTGACCGGCCCCGAAACTTCATCTTCTGCAATGACTTTACCTGGGTGTTTTTTGGCCTGATTTAAGAACTTTTCACCAACATTTTTTCCAGCGACTTGCTCTAAGGCGTGACCCTTACCGTAGTTCTTTTCCCAGTCTTTGCTCGCCTTCTTTTCGTCTTTTTCTTTGGCGTCTACTTTCACAAGGCCTGCCGCAATTTTAAGAGCGTCAGCAATAGTGACTAAGCTGCCATCTGGTACGCTTTGATTGAAAGTTTCTTCTAAAAAGCTAGTGAGCTCCATGATACTCACACTGTCGATTCCGACATCGGTCAAACGCATCTCGGGAGTCATTAAATCAGACTCGACACCGCCGATTTGATTAATCATTCCTAGGACCTTAGCAATGATCGCGGGATCGATTTCAGGAAGTGGCTTCGTCTCCACTGGCCCACCTTTTGAGTCAATAATCTTTGGATTCTCAACCTCATGAGTTTTTTTACCGACAAGACGACCTAAAAAGTGATACGGTACCTGGATATTATGTTGTTCAGGCTCATAAAACTTTTCGAGATAACGATTAATAGTGAGTCGATCTTGATCCTTGGGCATATCCGTTGGTTCAACTAAATCAATGCGCACATCGCGCTTCGGAACAAAGAAAATACCATTGAGGAAAATCCACATAGTGGCCTTGCCAGCAGCTTTGATCAAATCCAGCATGCCAGTCTGGCCCCAACCAAAAGAACTTCCCCAGAGACCAGAAGTCTTTCCCAGAACAACTCTTAGCTCCTGACCTGTTCTTTCCTTGTAGGCTTTTAAAACGTACTCCACGGCTGACTTAGAACCGATTTCTTCACGAGCACTGCGAGCAAGCTGTCCTGCTGGATAGAGCAAGATATTATCGCCGGCAATCAAACCATCGACAATCTCATCAAGAGCTCTCTTTATATTTACTTTTGAGCGTACACCATTGCCCACTTCAGGCATTAATATCGTTCGAACTTTTTCAGAGGCCGAACCAATCACTTTACCTAAAGCACCCTTTTTTAACTGACCTGCATCCATTACTGGACGGACCTGAAAGTCTTCTGCCAAAACCGAATTTACGATCACTGGATCTACAAAACCCGGATGGTTAAATAAAAACAAAGTACTCTTGGTGCCCTTGGCCGCCACTTCCTCGATACCACTCACTTTAATGTCGTAACGAATCTTCAAAACATTCTTTATGAAGGCGCGAAAAAAACTTTTTTCACTTTTGGCAGGAGCTTCAACACCGCTTTGATTGATGGCTTTTACGCATCGATTTTCGGCAGCAATGGCACTTTTATTTAATAAAGAAGCCGCAAATACCAAGAATAACATTCGACGATAAAACACTGTTTACCTCCATAAAATATATTTAGACAAATGACTATGGAGCAAGCTTCATACCAGTTTAGTCCATTGAGTGGGGCCTCGCGGCCCAAAGAAACGCAAACTTGGCTACACACCTGTCAAAGCTTTGAATAGCCCTTCTCTACGTATCAAGAGGAGACTGCGCAGATAAATGGCGCCTATGTTGCAAGATACAATAAGATTAGGAGAAGCTGTGGCTAAAAGAGCTTTCGTAAATATTTTTTTAGGACTCTTTATTATTGTAGGGCCAGCTTTACAGGCATCGGCTGATTGCCGAGAGACCCTGCAATCGAAAAGCCCCCAATCCATCATCGAATACTGGCCTGAATTTTTAGGATTTATCCGTCAGCAAAGCCAGCGAAATATTGACGGTGAAGTCCGCGTGGAGTGGGGCCAGTCTCCTGGGGATCAATCCAACCGCACAAAAATCCGCGACACTCTCAGTCATCGATTCGTATTTTCCAATGACATTTTTGATCTTAGCGAACCACCACTCATGTTGATGGGAAGCGTTTCCATCACTCATACTTTTGGAATGGGTGGCTACATTCACTCTCCGAGTGATCGAGTTGGCTTTGACGTGGAACAAGCCAAAAGGCCCGATAATCTCAAACCCGAGATCTTCTCGCGCATTTTAACTGCCAATGAAGTTTCCACTCTAGAACAACAACCGAAGTCGATCATTTGGGCCATAAAGGAAGCGGCATTTAAAGCTCTCAGCAATCCTAATCTCACGCTTCTATCGGAGATTGAGATCACTGATATCAACGTCATAGAACAAAACTATTTTTATTTAAGTGGACGTTCACTTAAAGGACCAGCTTCGCGGTTTGAAGGATGGGCCAAAGTTATTGGCCCCTACGTCGTTGCAGTTGCTTTTCGGAACTCTATTTTTTCTTCTGCTCCTTAGAGCCTTTTTGTTTATAACGATCAATACACGCTACAACGGCACGGGCATATCGTTGTTGCAACTTTGAACCATTATACCGACGAGCCAGTTCTGTATCCGAAACCGTGTGTTGCTCTTTTCGACCTTTTGCTTCTTGAACTTTGATTGCCATCGTCATCAAACCTAAGCAAACGCTATCGTCACGGTAGAGTGGATTCACACGGGTACTTGCAGGACGATGGGCTGCTTCTGCTACTATTTCACTTTTATTGTAACCCGGTGGTACCACCAGAGCATCAATAGCATATAAGTACTTATCCTGCCGGTTAGAAGTAAATTGCAGGCACTGTTTGAGGCCGCCCGATAAAGAGTCACCTCGCAACCAACGCTTATTAATCTCTTTCATTGTTGTATTAACAATTTGGGCCAACCCATTTCCGTTTTGGTTGTGGGCCAACCGATCACGACGAGGATTTTCTTGTTCAAAAATACATCGAGCAAACGTGTAGCGAATGTTAAATAGCTGCGATGCTGTTTGCATTTTTGGAAGCAAACATTCATCATTCACGTTTTCAAAATATTTTTTAGTTTTAGGTTCCATCCCATCATTGGTACAAAAACGACGAACGACAGGAGTTTTGTTCTTACCAGAGGAGTCTCCCAGAACTTCGATGGTGGCCTCATCCACGAACTCCATTAGTTGCGTGGCTTCATCATCAGGAATTTGCGTTGTCACCGCATCATCATTTTCGGTCTCGTTTGTCTGAAAATCATCGGGATTATCAGTGTCAGCACCAGGCTCAGCAGCAATGTCATCCGGATATTTTTCCAGGATTTGTTTAGCCCGTTCATAGGCAGTTTCATCTAATCCGAATTCGTAAACATCATCCTCATTGGATGCCGATGATAAGCTGTGATCGCCACAGCCCTCGATAAACAGAGCCCCTAAAAGCCAGAGTACTATTGCATAAATTTTAAATTGTCTCATTCTGCGATCTCTGTTCATTACCCCTCCTCGTAATATCAATTCTCAAAGGTCGCAATTGAAAGCAAGCATCCTTAATAGCAACACTCTTTAATACTCAGTGATGCCGTTTTTAGACACCCCAGTTGCAACCGAACGAAAACGTCCATAATGAGACAAAAAATGTTTCATCTTCAATAATTTTTTCATTTATTTTCACTTCGATCTTAAGGATTCCTCGACAAAAGCCGATAAAAAAATATGAACAAATTCTCAAAGATTTCCCTGCTGATTGGGTTTTCGTGGCTGACAGCCTGCTCCGACGGCAAGGTGAGTTTATCTTCAATGGGACTGAAGACCACTGGCGTCGAAATTACTTATCCTACGCAGGGCTCTCTGCGTAAAAGATATTTTCCCAACTCCTTCTCTGTGCAAGGCAAGTGCGAAAATAATATTAGTGGTTTTGAAATTTCTTTTGATCAGACCACTTATATCGATCTGGCGGCGATTCCGGATATTCATAATTTAAATTTAAGTTGTGCTAGCAATGGCACCTTCAGTTTTGACATAAATAGTTTTTATTCATTTGCTAACAGCAAAGTCCCAGTGCCGCTCCCTTCTGAGGAACAACGCCTCAAGCAAGCAATTAATTTTTGGATTCGGGGTTATTCTGAACGCAGTGATACGTATCTGGTGAGTTTGTCCGTCCAACCACTTCCCGACAATCTTACTCCAGCACTACTCATTTCTCCTCTGACGTCCCCTGGCAGTGATCCAAGACCGGTTTTTCGGTTTTCTGATGTTGAAGCTGGAGATTCGGTGACGCTCTATAGCGATGCCGCATGCACGTCAGCTCTGTCACTGATAGGCGTCAGCATTTCCGATAAGCTCGACCTACAGATCAATACACTTTCGCTCGAAGGTAGTTATGCGATTTATGGCAAATTGGTGGATCAGAAAGGCAAGATTTATCCTTGTACTCCAGCCCCTATTGCAAGCTACGACTACAAGTTACCAGTAACAGATATGATTGGAAACTTCGCGCTTTCAATTTCGCAGGCTAACAAAATTAATTTGTCTTGGACTCCCGCAATGAGTGGGGACAAATATACTATTTACCGAAAAGGTGTTGGCGATAGTGACTGGACTGCCATCAAAGTGATAACGAGTTTGGAGACTTCTAGCCATACCGATTCTGATTCCAATTTTGCGGGAGGCATGCAGCTTTACTACAAATTGGGCGTTAGCAAAGGCTCCCAAGAAAGGGTCACCAGTGAGTTAAGTGCTACAATTATAGGACCTGTTTACCTCAACATAACAACACCCGGTGGACACCAGGTGAGTCTTGGTTGGTCTGCTGTCGCAGGAGCTCGTTCTTACGAGGTTTATCAGTTGAAGCCTGGTGATTCTAACTATGGATTATACGGCACGACCGAAAAAACCAATTTTACTGTGCAGGATACATACCCAAGTTTTGTTTATAACTTTTATATAAAAGCCATCAACGCCAATGGCGGAGTTGTTTCTAATATTCAGACTGGCGTTCCACTTCATAAGGGCCAACTTGCAGCCCAGTATTTTGGTGGGGGCAACGGATATTTGAAATTTGATACGGGCGTGAGCATTTCCAGCAATGAAGGCGCGTATGCCTTGGATTTTGATGCGAATGGCGATATCTATGTGGCGGGCGAAATTGAATTTTTAATAAACGCAACTAATGGCTTTGTCCGAAAACTCAATTACAAAGGTGACTACCTTGACTCATTCGCTGCAAACAGTAGTAGTTTCGACTTTACTACCGATCCATTCCTTCCAACGATCGAAAGCTTCAGAAGTCTCGCCATTATTGATACAAATAAATTATTGGTGGGCGGCTTTTCAGGTCCAAGTTCCTCCCAGGTACGAAACACTACTTGGAAATTGGACAATGGTACTTTGGCCAACTCTTATTGGGATACAGCTGGAGCATTAGTGGGAGACCCACTGATTACCTATCGGGATTTTGTGGTTCGAACCTTTTACGACTCGAGTACCAAATCTGTTTACAACTGTGTCTCGAGTTTTGATGAAGAACCGGATGGCGGAGTTTATAAACTCACTCGTAATGAAAATGAGAAAATGGCCCCCGACCTCAATTGGGGAACATTTGCCACACTTCCAAATGGTGACGTTGTACGCAAGGGTAGAGCCACCATCCAGATCCCCACTAAAAAAATTCGCATCCGTGATTGCGCCTGGGACTCGAGCACGAAGGAAACTTACGTGATGGGTTCTGTGATTGATACGACAAATACCAGTTACCACAAAATATTCTTAACGCGTCTGACGGCTGATGGCCAGATCGATCCTAACTTTGGTGACCATGGTTTTGATGTCATGGGTTTTAAAGAGCAGGCCCTTGAGTCAAACACCACTCCGCACCTGAATAGACTTCTATATAACGGCACTAATTTAGTAATCACCGGGTCATCTTTTACTTCACCAGCTTCCAATAGACCCGATCTTTGGATGTTCACAAAAAATGGTTTTTTTATCGGTAACGGGGGGAGCAAATATACTTGGCGCGACCCTTCCATAGATATCGGTGAGATCTATTCTGGCACATTTGATGAATATGACCGCAATATCTTATTTGTCTCAGGCACGGCACAGATGGGGGCCAAAAAGAATATGACCGTATGGAAGCTTAGAATGACTGAGGGTGGATTTTCCCTTGACAGCTCTTTTGCAACACAAGGACGATTTAGCACCGATCAATCTGGACTACTTGGTGACTACAATAATGGTCTTGATATCAAAATGCACCCGTTGAAACATTTCCTTTATGTGGTTGGCCAAGTTGGGCAATTCAACGCACCGTTGCCGGACTGCAACCCCTTTATTTGGGCCATTTTCTAGACTTCGAATTCTTTTTTTCTGTGCGTGCCACTTTGCAAAACACAGGCGGGTTGTTTGTAAGTAGTCTAATCTAGGCTAAATACAGTTGAGTTTTGCTTCATAGTTCCCAACAAAATAAACTAAGTTTAGTTTTTTAGTTGCTTAGGTAATCTAATCACGAACTGAGTGTTGGGATGATGGTAATTGAGATAGAGATCTCCCCCATGAGCTTTGACAATACCGAAGGATATACTTAAACCAAGTCCAGTCCCTTTACCTGGCTCTTTCGTTGTAAAGAAAGGTTGCATTACTTTTCTAGAGACCGCCTCGGGAATACCTGATCCCGAATCGGTGATATAGAGGTACATGGAGGCAGAGTCTTCAATCATATTGATTTTCACCCACTGCTCTGTCATCGATGCGAGAGCATCATAAGAGTTATTTAGCAAATGTAGCACAACTTGCACTAACTGATTTTCATTACCACGAACAAAGATAGGATCCTTCATAAAAGAGCTAATCTCAATACCAGCATTCTGGAAGCGTTCCGAACAAATCGAAATAGCGCTGTTAATAACGGTGCGAATATCGAGATCAACAAGTTCATCAACCATCCCTTCACGGGAAAATACTTTTAATCCTTTAACAATATTAGTTATCCTATCTAAACTTTTTAAAACATATTGAATACTATTTGTGACGTTCTCCTCATCGTAATTCCCTGATTTCAAAGCATTCAGCACATTCCGTAGTTTTCCATAAATAATGGTTAAAGGATTATTGATTTCATGGGCAATCCCACCAGACATTTCACCCAGAGCGATCATCTTCGTCGCATTCTCCAATAGCAAATTCTTTTCGTCAATTTGAAGCCGTAACTCTGATTGAACAAAAAGAAAGGACAGTTTTTCTGCAACTTCGGTCAAAAGCTCAAAGTAAAATTCCTCTCTGGATGCCAAAGAATGTGATCGCAGCTCCAGAATACCATAACCGGTATTTTCATTGCCTAAATAGAGCAGTACTACGGACTTAACCTTCATATCCCCCGCAAATCCGCTTTCAAAGGTGTGCCATTGCACGCATTTACTTTTAAAAGCCTGAACGAGCCAATGGTGTTCTTTTTGCAGGGAAATCTCGTCTTTACGGCTGAGCCCCCCTTCGCTATAATTTAGTTCACTGTCTTTCTTAGTGACTGAAAATAATCTCTTTAAGGTACCCTTCATCTCGCTATACTCATGAAAACTCGCGACTTCAAAAGGTAATTCTTTGAGAAGTTTTGGCACCACAACGTCAGAAACGCTATGATTATTATTCTCTGGACCTAAACTGTTTAAGATTGAATGAATGACTAAGCGGAGATTTTTTTTCTGTGCAGCCTCTAATTGTCTTTCCAGGTGAGTTTGCTTTCTGAGCAACTTCTGGAATTCAGTGATATCAGCTCCAGATAACGTAAACAACACACGTTGAGACTCGGTCGCTAAGATCTTCACCTCAAAGAACAGTGTTTTTACTTCATGAGCTTTATTAACCTTACACTCAAGCTGAATTTTGTCGTGGGCACCATTGCGAAGTTGCTGAAATCCCCAAAGAATTTTTTGAACTTCCTGAAGATCCAAATAGTCATGAATCCTAGCCCCTGGGAAGTTCTCCATAGAGTGATTGAAGACCTTGGCCATTTCCTGATTGGCCCGATAAACAAAACCTCTTTCATCACAAATCAGAATTGAAATTCCAAGATTATCAACGACGGTTTCAATTAAAGTCTTCGACTTCTCATAAACGGAAACTACATCGATGATGGACTGTTGTTCATTTCTCTTCATATCAGCTCGAAGGCACCCGACTTAACCTCAGTTTCCACATCGATGTTTAGCTGGTTAAACGCAGCCGAATCGATGATGCCAAGTTCCAATCTACAGATGATTTCGGATTGGCCCATCCGATACTTCCAATACATCTCATAACTCTCAGCATAGGTTGATGGAACAAAAAATAAGTTATCGAAGCTTCTTAAACTCATGGGCAATGAGGTCGAACAATGAACCTGGCTCTTTTCAAAGTCATATTTAATGCGACCAACGACCAGGTTACACAATTCCTTTGCGAAATCAGTCAACTGATTATTAGTTAGATTTTCGACTGGAATATTGAATAAATCCTTACAAAAGGGAATCCCCTGCTCGGTCGTAAAAAACAATTTAAAGTTAATTTTAAATGACTCAGAATTAATGGTCGCCATAGTCATCCAATGGCCGATGACAGGAAAGCTTGGTTGAAAATCTTCGATGAAAATATCAGAACTGTGAGCATGCCTCTTCATGAGATCGAGTGATCTTAATTCCCATTTTTTTAATAACTCAGCTATATACAACTTATTAATTTTTGGACTTGAAGTATTCATATTCTAATCCTGTTAAGACGCTTTATTGTTTATTTTTTCAAGTAACGCCTTAACTCCATTTAGAAGGCTGGTCGGGTCAATCGGTTTAAAAACCCAAGCGCAAACGCCAAGACTTTTCGCTGTCTTCTTTAGTTCAAGATTCGACTCAGTTGTAATCATAACAATCGGAATATCGGCAAAAGTTTTGTTCTCGAACTTTTTCTGACAAAATGTAATGCCATCCATATTAGGCATATTCACATCACAAATGATCAAATCTATCTGACGATTCGCTTGAAGCTTGTTGAGAGCATCAATGCCGTCAACAGCTTCTATGACCTCGTGTTGAGCGAGTATCTCTCGAATCTCGATACGAAAAGTTTCAGAGTCATCAATTGCAAGTATCCGCGCCACATCTCTCCCCTGCCGTTGAAAGTCCAGGTGTTATCCATTTCCACTCTTCGGCTAAAAGAGCTTAAGGCTTTAGATCTGGATGTATTTTTAATAAAAAAATGAAAGTCTGCTACCTCGAGCCCTACCAAATGCTCATCAATTTGAGGCAATCCAAAACTTCAGAGGAAGAATATGTCTAACACTGAGACTTTAAGCGGCCCATCTTGAACTCCCTGTCGAAGGGATTGGACTTACCGGTATATAGAATTTCAAAGTTGTCCCTGACCCGATGACCGACTGAATCGCCACTCTGCCACCCAGGGACTCTATAGCAACCTTTAAAGTCTCCATTCCCACTCCACGGCCAGAATACTCGTTCGCCGCGTTTAAAGTGGACAACCCACTTAGAAAAACCAACTCTAATTTTTCCGAGGCACTCATGGTCTGAGTTTTTTCTGCAGTGATGAGCCCCGTGGTTACAGCTCGCTCCGCGACTTTCTCAGGATCAATCCCTCGGCCATCATCTGTCAAAGTTAGGATGACTTCACCATTGACTTGTTCAACCCGCGCTTCAATGGATCCAACGCTCTTCTTTTCATGGATAATTCGATCTTGTGGAATTTCGATTCCATGATCAATAGAGTTTCGCAGAGCGTGGGTCAGAACATCATAAATAACGTTTGCCGTAGCTTCTGGTACTGTCACATAATCCCCAGAAACTGTATAATTAACTTGTTTACCAAGGGATTCACTAATTTCCCCCACCATTTTTTGTTTCTCTCTGAGTAACTCAAAGAGTGGTGTTTCCGCTATTTTAGCAAGTTCATAGTTGAGAAATTCAGCTGTTAAAGGGATACGATCCTCAATATACTCGTTCATCTTACTTACAAAACGATTCCAGTTTTTCTTTTCAAAAGTAACTATACCTTCCGATTTCTTGGTGAATCCTTTTGAATCAGTCCCTAAATCGACTAATTTTCGAGAGACTGACAAGTACTCATTCACCTGTTCCGACACATCATTCCGAATCCGGTCAAGAATGGAGGCTTTCTCCTGCGCAGTTTCAGACTCGCGGTTTAAAAGCTCATGAACTTCATTTTCCAAGCTATGAATCCTCGATGAGAGCAATGAAAACCCGTGAGCCCTTGCATTGCCTTTGATTGTATGCAGATTCCGCGAAAGACCTTTGATTTCCGCCTGACCCACTTGCGTTTTGCCAAACGATTGAGGAATTTCATTGATAAGACGTTCTGTGTTCTTAAAAAAAACACTGAGTTCCTCTGGCTCTTTGAGATAGACTTGTTGAACAATCTGCATTTCACGGTCACGGGATTCACCGGCGACCCGTATCTTTTCTCTTAACTCTTTCATTTCAGTCACATCTTCCACAACCAGAAGGACTTTTTCTAAAAGTTCCTTTTCATCTCTGAGGTCACTGTATGAAATTTTCAATTTCCGAAATTGGTCATTAACCCTAACATCCAGTTCCTCTGGCAAATTGGGTTTGAGCATTTGCCAATTCAATTCATCCTCTCCAAATGCGAGTTCCAGGGTTGAATTGACCCTTGAGCACAATTCACTACCCACGGCTTCATTAAACAAAACTTCATTAATAGTGCAACCCTCTAGCTTGCTAGGAAAGATCGTCGACGTAAACTCCGACACGGGAGCCACAACCATTTTCTCTGAGTTGATCGCAAAGATTGCTTGTTTCATATTATTAAGAATTGTTGAAACAAGGTTTAATTGCTCGCGCAAAGCTTCTGCCTGACTCTCCAGTTTTAATCGATAGGACTCACTTTGACGATAAAAATATCCGACAAGCCCAACCACTACCGCTAGGGCATAAAGGATATTAAAGCTACCTAGGCGGTGCATAGCCAAACGATTCTGCTCGGTAATTTCACTCGGGACTATCTGCATTAAATCCAAAATCAAGTAAACGAGAAATCCACCGAAAATAGTTATATCTGAGACTCTCTGGATACGTTTTGAATAATTCAAAAAAAAGTGACTACCCAAAGCTGAGCCTATAAAATAGACCCAAATTGAAGAGGTTCTTCCTAAGAGCAATCCTGTAGGAATCAATAACACGCAGATGTTGATTCCCCCGAAGAAAAAAGCCAGTCCTATTTTATTGAACTTGACGAGCGTTACTGAAGTGAGTGCGCCTATTACATATAGTAGTGCTGCCTTTAAACTGAGTGGAATATTTAGATCCGAAAAATAGAAATAGGCGATCAAACCCACGACGGCACTGTTGAACTGAACGCCAATAAACGACATTAATATCCGTTCTTTGTCGTGATCAAGATTACCCTTTGGTAACCACCATCGATAAAAACTATCTATTGCCTGAGCCACTCTCTTCTTCATAACTCGTAGTTTAAAGTCAGGAAAAGACACATACAATGGTTTTAAGTGGAATGAATAATCTTAATGAACTTTCAAGACCTTTGAACAGTCTTTAGAAACTGTTCTCGTTTTCAATAAACAAACTTTATATTGAACGCACACTGCCGATTATAGTTTTTCGAAATGACAGGTGAAATGTCTTAGATACTTTGGCTGTTGAGCAATTTTGTAACCAGTCAGCTCACCAATATGAGGTTTTAGGTATCCCGCCATTTCAATCATATAATCAACATGACTTTGGGTATACACCCGTCGAGGCATTGCTAAACGTACCAATTCTTTGGGCGCAGGGGTTTCATTTCCGGTCTGAGGATCAATATGACCCAGCATCACTGTACCAACTTCCACCGAACGAATGCCAATGTGTTCATAGAGTGCCACCGAGAGCGATTGCCCTGGATACTGCAAAACTGGAATGTGTGGTAGAGCTTTTGCTGCATCGATATAAACAGCGTGACCGCCCCATGGTTTTACGGTCGGATACCCCAACTCATCGAGGGCCTTTCCAAAGTATTCTACGGAACGGATACGATATGCTAAATAATTTTCGTCGAGCACTTCTTCTAGTCCCACGGCCAAAGCTTCAAGATCTCGCCCTGCAAGACCTCCGTAGGTAGGAAATCCTTCAGTAATAACCATCAATCGACGTATTTCTTCCGCCATGGCACCATCTTGGATGGCGAGGAAGCCTCCGATATTTCCAAAGGCATCTTTTTTCGCACTCATCATGGCCCCATCACCATAAGAGAATAACTCTTTAGCAATATCACGAACTGAACGATGGGATTGTTCTGGTTCTCGAAGCTTAATGAAGTAACTGTTCTCTGCAAAGCGGGCGCAGTCTATAAATAAGGGCACCTTAAATTCACGGCAAATGGCTTTCGTTTCTTTGATATTTTGAAGTGAAACCGGCTGTCCACCCACTGAATTATTGGTGACGGTAGTGATCACAAATGCCACTTGTCCAGGGTGTTCGCGAAGAAAGTTCTTCAACGCGACTAAATCAATATTCCCTTTGAAAGTATCCATGCTGGAAGAATCCTGAGTTTCTTTACAGGGCAAATCAATGGCCCATGCGCCTGATGATTCAATATTAGCTCTCGTGGTATCGAAATGCGTATTTCCAACCACGTACTGACCCGGTCTTAATGCGGCTTTCATCAATAAATATTCAGCGCCCCGTCCCTGATGGGTTGGAATCACATACTGTAGACCTGTTAAATCCTGAATCGCTTTTTCAAAATGATAAAAACTCTTGGCTCCTGCATAGGATTCATCTGCCGTCATCATAGCCGCCCACTGCGTGGCAGACATAGCACTAGTTCCGCTATCAGTCAGTAAATCAAAGGTGACACTCTCTGCAGGTAGGGCAAATAAATTGTAATGGGCTTTTGTGAGAGCTTGTTTTCGCTCCACTTGTGACAATTGATACAATGGCTCAACCATTTTTATTTTGAACGGCTCAATAATAGTCTTTGCTTTAGGTAACTCCAAAGCCCCCTCCTATTGAAACTTAAGAATCGATGGGTAGATCCTAGCCTTGTGATTTCATCGGATTCAAGAAAAATATTTTCTATTTGCTTAGTATCCCACAAAAGTCTCATTTCCTGAGACCCCAACTTAGTTCCTAAATAGATTCTGCTGAAAAAGAGCCAAATTCAAGGCGCCAAGCTTCAGATCGAATGAGGCGTAGTTCCCATCTAACCCTATATCACATCTTTACGCAAGGTTGTGCTTGGGCCGGGGGCTTCTCGAAGGCCTGGGAAAATGAGCTTGGAAGGCAAACTGAGGGCTCCGAAAAGCGTGACGCGTTGGAAGATTCAAAAGATTTAAGGCCCCTCGCCCATTAACCAATAGAGCACTGACGCCCGGGGGCCATTAAATCTTTGAATCTTCCATTTCGGCGAGGCCATGGATGGCCGTCCCGAAATTGCCTTCCAAGCTCATTTTCCCAGGCCTTCGAGAAGCGTTGCTTCAATCAACTAAGTTTAGTTGTGCATTGCATTTCCTTCGTATTTGCTCGGTGAGA
>CAZYOE010000116.1:0-13668 GCA_964648725.1 uncultured Pseudobdellovibrionaceae bacterium
TAGTTAACCAAGTATAACAAAAGTCCTGACTGCCCCCGTTATTGATGTAGAGCCTTTTTACGGTCACTGACCTTGCGCTGAATACCTTCGGCCTTCAGACGTTTGAGAGTTTTCGCAATGGTTCCTTCTTCAAGGTACATACGAAAAATTTTGCGGACATTTTCGGCCTCATCCTCATTGACCAGATATGAACACGGATTTTTAGGGTCCTTATCGTAGCCAAGGATCACAGGGCCACCATTCAGAAGCCCACGCAAAGCGCGAGAATGGAAGTTGAGCGACACTCGCTCAGCAGTCTGCTTGCGCTCAAATTGCGCCAGTGAAATCATATTAAAGACCATCAACTCGCCAACCGGCGTGCTCGTATCGAATTGTTCTTTCAAGGAAAAGAATTTCGCGTTGTACTTTTTGAGATCATCAAGAAGGATGCAAAAATCCAAAATATTGCGGGACAAGCGCGAAAGGTCAGCCACCAAAATCAGATTGATGCGACCTTTGCGAATGTCCGTCATCATCCTTTGGAAGGCTGGCCGGCGGGTGTCTTTGGCTGAAAGTCCTTCATCTGCATAAGTTTCTACGACTTCGCCCCAAGCTGGCTCTTGAACATTTTTAATTTCCACAAAGGAAATGAGACGGTGCTTTTGGGAGGAGATCGAGCCTTCGACCACCTGCGCTTGTTCTTCCGTGGAAACGCGAAGATAAATTCCAATTTTACGCCGCATTTTCTAAATTCCCTTCATCTCTTCGTGGACGTCCTCGTTGATGAGCGCGGACCTTCCATACTTTCAAAATCTCTTGAACAACTCGGATTCGATCTTGGGCTGTCGTGCCTGCGGATGGAATCCCGACAAAATCGACTTTAGCCAAAAAGTCGCATTGCTCCTTGGAATAGGAGCTTCGCCTAGTTGGCAATCAAACTTCTCCTTTGGTTCATTCAATTTTCTTTCCATGTTTCATCATCAACTCAATCAATTCCTCGGCCTTCCGCTTTGGAAGGGAATCGAGAACACTGAGTAAGATCACCGTAAGTTTGCCTGGATTCCTATTGCCGATCTCAATATTACTGATTGCGTGCTTCCCAGACATTCCTAGCATTTCGGCAAACTGTTCTTGGCTCATATCAAATTTATTTCTAATCCGCTTAAATTCTTCGGCGGTCATCTTCTGCCTTTCTTACGGAGGTTAATCAATGATTAACCTTTATGTCAACTGACTTCTTAGTCGCTTTCTTGGTCGTGTCATCTAAACCGGCTTGCGCAAGCAGTAGCTTGCGTAGGTCGGAAGGGAGACTTCCTGCCTGCTTTGATCTCTTTAAGCATAGTTCAAGAAGGGCTATTTCGTCGAAATGATCTGCGCGAATGGCACGAATATCTGGCTCGCTGCATTCTTCGGCAAACCTTGTCAATACCCAGCTAATTAGGTCTTGCCGACTGACTCGTCCTCCTTCAAATCCATCATTTATCTTTGTAAGAAGAGTCGTACTGGCAGTCTCTGCTCTTTTTGAAATCGTGACTTTTACAAATTCATCTCCGCTCTTTCCTTCGTTTTTGTTCTCTGTCTTCTCTGTTTTTTTTCTCTCTTCTTTTGAATTCATATTCCTCCTTACATTATCTTTCTCTGGTTTTCCGCCGTAGCCCATCCATTTTCACCAGGCCGTGACCCCTTCCTCTCAACTTGTTGGGGGGGAGGGGTCACGGGCGATCAGGGGAAAATGCGGTGGGCGGAGGCGGCGGCTTTAGCCGCTCTTTTCGCGGTTTTGCATTCAAATCCTCCGTCCACCTTGGGTAACCGATCACGCAACATTGTTTCCGCTATTGTTGCGTGATTCTTTCACTGTGTTTTGCTGCCAGCGTTTTACTGCAGTTGCAATGTTGCTGCGCTTTTCTCCCAGTCTGAGTTCTGCGATATCTGGCTGGGCAAGGAAATCGCTATGGCGAGCAAAGAGAATTGGCGTCTTCGTCTGGGAATAGGAAAGTCTGTTCATGGCCAACTGGATATTCTTTTCAATGGCGTCCGTCGCGGTAACCACAAGGACTGCATTGATTCGAGATGTTCCTGAGTAGGACTGAACCATGTCGTAATAGCGAGTTTTTTCTTTTCTTGTTCTTTCCAATTCAATAGCCCACAACACGGTGTCTTTCGGGTGCTTGAGCTGAATCACCAAATCCGGAAATTTCAAAGCGCGAGTATCATCTTGGTGAGGGAAGAATTCCCGCAGACGACCATTCCTGAGTTCTGACTCTGTAATCCAATTGGAAATGAAACCCTTCTCCTCAAGGATCAATGCCATGGCGACGAGATCATCATCATGCCACATACTCTTGGCCCCAGGGGGACCCACCGGGTCCATCTGGAGGGAGGTTGCAGTTTCAATTCCCTTGCGGGAGAGAATCAAAGCATCATTTGTGAAACCAAATTCACGGCACAGCACAAAATGGCCACCAGCAGTCAAAGCTTTCCATTGGCGAAACTTCCAACTTCGGTGGCCATGTGAAAGGCGCTCGTTCCAGATGCGCCGACTCAGGAAGCCCGCCTTAGCTGCGATTCGAATCGCCTTCTGCAAAGATGGCGACATAGTGGCTAAGGCATTTTTCAATGTTCATCTTCCCATCGCGCGGGCTCAGTGATGACATACTCGATGTGTCGAGGAACAAACCGATTTCCAATTCGTTTAGCCTCAACCACTTCGGCGCGCCATTGTGCCGGAATAAGTTTTGGTTCTTCATTGGGATCTACGGGAACAGCTGTAACACGACCAGTTTTCAGTCCTTCATTCTTTGCCTTTTCGTTTGATTCGTGAATTGTGTTTCCAGCAATCATTCCAGTCATTGCACCCAAAGTTCCACCAATAATAATGTTTCGTGTTCGATAGGCTCCGTTTTTCCCTGGATCAGCAATAGCTCCGACGGCCATACCGGTTCCAGCACCAATGGCGCCGCCAAGTCCGGTACTTCGATTGGCTGTGGCACAGCCAACAACATGTATAGCAAGCAAGTAAGCGATTGACGTTAATTGAAATTTTTTGGTTGGTATCATGCAGTCTCTTTTTTCTTTGAGTCATCTTCACTGAAAGCTGCAATGGTGTCGCTGCTTCCGCTGAGAGTCTCTTTTGATGGTTTATTTTTTTGAATTGATTCTAAACCCAATACTGGCTTTGGCGTGGCTCTAGGCAATTCGAGCCGGGGGAGCGATGGCATCATCGCAAATTTGAGTTTAAAAGTTTTAGTGCCTAAACGATGGGGAATAATGACCAATGCTTCACCGACACCCATGTTCCTCTTTATGACATTTGGGTGAACAATGAACTCTTCAACTTCGCGAATAGATTCCTGACCTGTTTTTGATTTTCCCCAAATGCTAGCCTCGGCTCGCTCGGTCGCTTTCTCATTGGTCTTAGTGCCAATAACCTTGGCGAAGTACTCTGCCGAGACAGGATCATTCCCGCGCATGATGACCTTTAGATTTGAATTGGTCAGGATGCTGGTCGCCACGTCTTCGCCAAGTACCTTAATATCGCCAAGAGTTTGGTGGGCAAAGACAACGCCAACGTTTGCTGAGCGGGACTTGTTGAGCAGTGATACGAAGCCCGCGTAAAGATATTCGGTAAAGTCATCGAGATAGATTGAAAAGAATGGATGTTCTTGTTCAACTTTCCCCGGTTCAGATTCCTCCGCGTGACGATTGGCGACCGCGCCTTGCAGACATTGAAGGACCAACTTGCCTGTAGCTTTTCCTAGGAATGCCGCCTTGAGAACGGGAAGCTGAAAGTAAACCAACTCATTTTCCCTTAAAGCTCTGTCCAAATCGATGTCGGGATCTTCGGTATTAAAAAGTGCAGCGTGGGCACCAAAAGCAAAGTGGCTTAGACTTGCCAGTAAGCCGCTGGCTTTTTCTTCGCGATCCGCGGGGCTTAATGCTTTAAATCCAGCTGCCCATCGAATTAAAATTTCGTCACCAGATCCAGTCGCCAATTCATGCAGAACACTGGGGCTCTTGATGGCCTGATAAATTCGCAAGAATGTCGGCTTAACTTCTGCCTTTGAAAAGATCCTTAAGACTTGTGAGAATATCTCGAACTGCACGGACTCATAGTAGGAGTTGTCAAATTCGAACGAATTGAAAACACGTTCAGCCACTTCCTCTGGGGTTCCACCCAACAGTGGGTTAAAGCTATGGCTTCGCCCCGGATCTTGGAGAGAGAACACTTTGAAGTCTTCAGCTCGTTTTAATCTTTGGGCATAAGCATAAATCTTATGAATGAAAGACTTGTCAGCTTTGCCATCAACAATAACGAAGCCGCGCTTGTCTTTCATATCTCCAATGGCCCAAGGGATAATGACGGATTCAGACTTTCCGGCATTGGTGGTGCCAATGACTTGGGTGTGCATTCGACGCGCTTCCAGGGGAATGAAGATAGACTCTCCAGCGTCTGTTTTTCCGGCAAAAGTTGCCCCTGGGCCTTCGGATGTAACCGACGAAATATACTTCTTCACTTTGTTTCGGTCCATTAGGATCTGGATCAACCCATAGATCATCAGCACGGCAACGAGGCCAGCACAACCCAATACTCCCCCGACATGCCATGGGTGGCTAAAGACCCAAGCTGTGACGACTGGTTTTAAGTATTCAAACTGTTTGGCGAGCAGAACGAAAATAAAAATGGAGGCAAGCAGAAATAGTTGACGGTCAGAATTCTGAGATTGATCTTGGTTCAATATGCACCTCCTGGGTCTCTAAACTGGAACGGCTGCGACAATATTGTTTGAAACTGCATTCCGGCTGAAAGTTCAATCCATGCTCTTGGTTTTTTTAAGTCCTCGCTCCATGCTTCAGTACGATCCTTTGCAGTCTCAGCAACTCCTTGAAAGATTCCATTTTTAACACTGCCTTCACTTGCGCCCATGGCACCACGACTAATGGAACCTTCGGCAAAACCACCAACAAATCGCGAGATCATTTGCCCCGCAGTATTTTTCAGTGCATCGGAATGAAAGTCGCCATCGACTCCGGACTGATTGTCCGATCCGAGCGCGATGGCGTTTATGCTTTTACGACGACCATCCGGGAACAAGATCGACTTCCATGAGATTTGCGCACGCTCTGTGTCCTCATTCAGCGTGGCCTCTCCAAAGATTTGTGAGCCTTCAGGAATGGCCACACTAGATTGGCTCATTACACTACTTGTAATCTGACCAATCACTGGCATTCCACCTGCGGTAACCGATACTTTCTGTTCAAGGCGCACAGATAGCTTCGTGCCCGGCGGCAATGTCGTGGAGGAGTCATTCTCGCGGGCAATGATCATATTAGTATTGCGATTAACATCTGAAGTCTCGCCAGGACCTTTTTCAATGCTGCTTGAATATGAGCGAAGTGCCGCAGTACTTAAGGGATTGGCATATATTCCTGTCGCCGCCGGAGGCACTTCCGTGACTTCATTCTGACTATCGGAACTACTTTCAGTGTAGATACGGATCTCTGATTCGGGAGGTGGGGCCAACATAACCCAAATAAAGAAAAATCCGAAAAACACAGCAGACAGCCAAGCCATTCCACGAAAATTCAGGCGCCTCTTGTTTGAAAAACTGACCGGCTCAAGGACCAAGAACTCCTTAATTTTTGCGAATATTTTTTCGCCGAAGGTTTTAGACCTTATTACTTCATCCATGCAGATACTCCCGGAAGTTTAATAGTGATAGGTGAATCCGCGCGAAGCTCAAAAGTAAGGGCTGCGGGACCTGTCACATCTTCTTTGCGAATTACCACGCCTCCATTGATCTGATTTTTGGAAGTGAGCTTGGTGCCTGTAAGATTTAGGCCATTAATGGGAACCGTCTTTCCTTTTTGGGTGAGCCAGATCCATGCTGGATTGAAAGTTATATCCTTCTTTGCTGAGAGCGAAAAATCGACGAGGAGATGATTTCCAACTAAGCCAAGTCTTCGAACTGTAAGTTTTAGATTTCCATTATTCTTTTTTACCTCAAACTTTCGCCATTGCTCTTTCAGTGGAGGAACGACAAGCTTTTCAGATTTTAAATAAACAATGAAATCAGCATTAGCTTGAGATGAGGTAAGTAAACTGACATTGAATCTCCGTGCTTCGGTATAAATATAGAGATTGCTCTTTGATGAAAAATTCAATGGTTTGATTGTAATCGCAGTATCGAGGTACTCCACTCTGAAAGCATTGGTATCCCCAAGAACCACGCTTGTTGGCCTATCAGGAACCTGAATAATCGTAGCGATTCCGACGGCTGTTCGAACTTCTGCAATTTCATCTGGTTCTAGAAAAAGTTTTCGCACCTGATGACCAGTCGATCCATGAGCCGTGGTAGTCCAGGGAATCAACATTGATACAATAGAAAGTAGCCAATAATATCTCATTGCACCTCCTCTTCTTTTATTACATAGACTCCCCATGGATTTTCATTCGTCCGTGGACCACTTTGAAAATGGAGGCTCACGCGCAGTAAAGTTGCTGCCTTAAGCCCTTGAATCTCAGTAATTCGATCGGCCACGACTTCAACTTTGCTATCTTTGGAATTGACGGAAATCTTTATCGGATAAACTCGTTGTGATACATTTTTACCTTTTGAAAAGGCGATTAAATCAGCGGTAGTTTTATCAAAGGCTTTTAGTGATTGAGGCGCAATAAATGTTTTAGCTCGCGTGAGCTGATTTGCTTGATTGGCAACGTCCCAAACATAGCGAACTTCCAAATAGCGCCGAGCCATCTTTTCGCCTTCGCTCTCTGGGGAAATACTTGCGCCAGGTCGAATGACATTCGCTTGAGCATCAAGCATCAAAACTAAGGGCTTTCGATTCAAAAGGGCGAAATTTCCTATCAGCGATAAGCTTCCGACAAGGAGAGCGCCGAGCGTGACTTTTCTTAACCAGTGATTTTGATAAGCTAAGTCTCCCCAAATGATTGGGAAGGCATTTTTTAATTTTATAGATCCCATTTTGACCTCCTTTGTGGGTTTAGTTTATTTTTAACGGCATTGAACTGGTTGGCAGCGAAGCCACCAGTATGATTTAGAACTTCTCGTCCTTTGTTAACGGTCATTGCAAGCCGTGTAGGTGCAGTGGCTATCGTCGCCAGTGCTGCGGCTCCAAAAGCCGGAGCCATACCTGCGATTCCATGTCCAACTATGCTTCTCACCATCATAGGAGTGGCTAGCATCGCTACCGCAATCACGAAATTCATCACTATCAAGGTGATATAATTCCCATCTGTTCTGTAGATGTCTCCGAATGAAAGTGCGGTCAGCATTGCGGAGAGAATTGCCCAGCAAATTTTCCAGGAAGCTACTTCGCACATAGAACGAAACAGATTGCTCGTGATTTGGCTTGTTGCGGGGAACATATTAAAAAGCAAAAGTAGCGGAGCCGAAATCGACAGAAATATCCAAAAGAAGTAATACATGGCCACAGTGATATAGCGGGCAAAGTACAAGGCCAGATAACTAACGAACGACAACAGCGCAATGATGAAATCGTCGAACTGAAGAATGAGTGACATTGAGGAGTTGGAATAGCTTTGCGATTTTTCGGCGGCCATCTTCATGACAGCTTCAAGCCCTTGCATGGTGTCGATCTTCTCCGCGATGCCATCTGCAATAAATAAAATTCCCTGACTGATATCCTGAAAAGCCACCAACAATAAAGTTGATATAACCGCTCGCTTGAGCGTATCCACAAAATCAGAACCTCCTGATGAACCTCTTGCCCATCCTACGACAAGGGCAAGTGCGAAGAAGACTGGCAGGATTAGATAATAGATTCGGACAAACTCCTGATGGAGATTAACCACCAGAGAGCCCAGAACTTCAAAATGCGGCATAGCCCTCCTTAGTTTGTGCCTTTAAGAGTCGGCAACTTGGTGTCCGATGGCAAAGTGGAAAAAGCGTTATTGAGTCCGTCATATTGGCGTTTAAAATTCTCAGCATTAAGTTTTTCGCGGCGATTTGAGAGCGCAAGATTTTCGGCCATCAATTTCAACATGGCAGAATTTGTTCTCAACAATTGAGTCGTGACTCCAATTAGTACCGCTAAAGATTGGGCCTGAAGTTTTCCCGCTCCTTGGGGGTTCACAGCCTGAGCGTGCGCCAACATTCGCTGACTCTCGGAGTCGACCTGATCTGCATACCGATAAATATCTCCATGCATGGCTAGGCTCTCAGCAACCGATTGGTCATGAGATTGTTGAAGGGGCGCATCCGCCGTCTGCGGTATTTGACCATAAAGATCCTGGATGACCCGCAGGACTTGATCAGTCTGATTCAGATTTCCGTACAAACCTGGATTGAAATTTGGATTCAGTATCCGAATAATATGAAGACCGTCGCGAATCCCTCGATTGATATCTCTCATCAGTCCCAAGGTATCCTGGCCCGTCGCGAAAATCTGCCGAAGCTGCGCAAGCTGCTGAATAGTTTGCGCGAGGATCTGAAGCAAAACGGCTACATCGCCGCCAAAAAGGTCGGCCTTAGCTCTTGGTGCTGGCAAACTCAAAGATAGACAGATTACAGGCACGAGAAGGAGTTTCCTTATGCGCATTAGTGACCTGCCTTTCCGTTAAGGACACCAAAAGGGTATTCCTCTGCGGCAAGTTGCAAGGCACCTTTCAAGTCCAAGTTATTAGCCTTCATAATTTCTTCGAGGTGGGCGTTGTCCTTGGCATCGCTGCTTGAAAGCCAGTATTCAAGTGGCTGTGGGGAAATGCGCACGACTTGACGATGAGTTCCTTCAATCATAAACCCCTCGCTGAACAAACCTTTGCGTTGCTCAAGGGATTGAATCAAAGAAAGCTCTTGGGCATTCAGCTGCAATGCTGTTTGAAGTGCTTTGGAATCTCCTCTTTGAAGCATCACAAATTTGGTAGCGGTGTTATTCATGATAGCGGAGCCAATGGGCGAAGTTACAATTTCTTCGACTCCCTGGGTGATAAATGTGATTCCTGAACCTGTTTTTCGTAATGTCCTTGCGCAATACTCCATGAATCTTGCGGCAGCGGGCGACTTCAGAAGTTCCCATGCCTCATCCAAAATGATTCTTTTCGTAGATGTTCGATCTCTTTCAATCTCAGAAAGAATGAAGTCGGTAAGAATCAGAATCATCACACCTTGAAGGTCCGGCCAATTGGAAAGTCCTTTAAGGTCGAAAGCACAAATAGGACCATCAGCTTTCAGTGTACCAGGTTTGTCCAGCAAAAGACCATAGGGGCGACTTCCTGTCCATGAGTAAAGCATTTTTCCAATATTTCTAAGTCCGACCTCTGAAGAATCCGTGCAAGTCTCCACGAGGTTTGACAGTAGCGGCACCACATTTTTTGTACGACAGCGAGAATAGGTATCAAGAATCGCTTTCTCAAGAAGAACTCGCTCAAGCTTTGGGAGCTTTGTCGTGTCATCCTCTGCAATCATCAGTTCAATGACCGCAAGTAGTGATTTTATTTTCTGGCTTGAAGGCTCTTGGCTTGCATCCTCAATGTGAAAAGGATTGATTGAATACTCTTGGCTAAGGTTAACTTCGATATACTGGCCACCCAACGCTTGAGTGAGCTTCTTATAGCTTCCGCCAATATCAATTACAAAAGCTCGCGTACCTCTGGCTATTTCCTGAGTGAGGATACAGTTATTTAAGAACGACTTCCCACTGCCGCTGGAGCCAGTGACGAGAGCATTGTAGTTGGGCAGCTCCGGCGAAAATGGATCATAGCTGATGAGACTACCCAGGCGACTGCCGACAATCACCTTGGGGCGTTCATCGCCAAGTCGCGGTCCATATACCGGCAGAAAGTCCACCAAGTTATTTGTTTTGATCCGCTTTGCTCGCACCATATCTTTAGGTGAAGCTGGAAGTGTATTCCGAAAGATTTTCCAGTTGGCAACGCTTTCGGACAATCCCTCAGCACCATTCAACATACGAAAGCGTGCTAGGACCTCACGAATTTTACGATTGAGTTCCTTTTCCCCGTTCTTACCAAAGGGACTACGAAGTAGGATGACCACTTCAAACGCAAAAATCTTTTGTCCCGTATTAATGAGTTCCCGTATTAATTCTTCGGTAGAGTTCAGCTTAGACTCATTTTCTAGGTCAGCTGCGTGATTGCCGTTGGAAATACTCATCGAGTGAGCCATACGTCGCTTCGCCTGCAACTTGGTCATTTCCTTCATTTGTGGTGGTACATTGACCGTCAAAATCAAATCGTAGTGAAAAGGCATTCGCAAAAGGCTTGAAATCATTCCCGCGTGAGTCACCTCTGGCAAAGTCTTCAGGGTAATTACTCCGTGAAGCATTGAATCCAGAGTGAAACGCTCCAAATCGACCGTCATATCGCCAAAAACCAATTCCGCACGAGGTGACGATTCGGCAAGCCAAGGATTTTCCGCTAATATATCCTGAGATAGCCGAAGGTCACTGGTGTTTTGATTGACCAACGGCGGTGGTTCCGTTTTTGCGCGTTTCGGATTTAGGTGACGATAGACCGCAGAAATTAATTCACTGCGATCCATCAAACGACAAGAAAGACCAATAGAATCTAAAGACGACTGAAGGGAGTCTATGTTTTCCTTCAGTTCTGACAATGCATCTTCATATTGCTCCCGAGTTGCTTCTTGAAAATCTGTTTGGCTACTGAATAAGCCATTTTTTTTGGTTGCTGGGGGTTGAAGATTCAAATAGACGCTAAGTTTGGGTCGATATAGCGACCCATCAATCATATCCTTACGAAAGCTGTTTGTTCTGATTTTCTCCAAGTCAGATAGAATTTCTTGACCATGGGAAGTGACACCACTTTCATGTGCTTGAATCATCGCCTCGAAGTCGGAATCAATGGAAAGATGCCACTGAAGTTTAATTCCCTCGCTAAGGGAGTTCATGGCACTGCGGAGCATTTCAGTGAGACCATTGACTTGAGTTGAATCAAAACACTCAATATCAATTTGTCCCACGCGAAGACCAGCACTGAGAGAGCCATCTGTCAAAATCATGTGGGAATATGGGGTATCGTGGAATTCCCAGTATGGAAGCTCCTCAGAAAGAGAAGCATCTTTTGTTTTGTTACTTCGTTTCAATTAATCACGTCCTTTCGTTTTTGATATTTTAGATCGGGAGCCCCCGCAGCCAGGTAGTCGGGCGAGGCAAGGTATTCACCATAGTGTTGAAGATAGCCATCCGGCTTTCCTCGTTTCACAAAGAACAACAAGGCGCAAATAATAAGTGTTGAACCCCAAACAATTGGAATGCGAAACGAGGTCGAACCAAACAACAAGTTGGTGAAGCTTAGATTGCCAAAAATAATTAAAATGTCCGCAAGTTCCAAACCGAACAATTTTGTTTTCATTTCGAGGGAACGTGGCACTCTCGTCGTCAGAAGAGATTGTTCATCCATTCTTGATCCTCCCTAGCGAACGGTCTGTGCAATGAAATCGACAATTGATTGCGCCCCGAAACCAAGAATGGCGCCAATCACAGCATAGAAAATATGTTGCTTGGCCTGCGGATTTCCGGTGAAGAAGGAAACCGACGCCAGTGCAATTCCGATCACCGATAGTACTGGCAGAATAACTCCTGTCAGTTTGGTTCGAATCCCATTTAGTGAAGACTCAAGACTTGCATGGGCTAAATCAGGAACAATCATCATCACCACTGCGACAATGAGTAGCGAAAATAAAAAACCATATTTCTTAATAAAGACCTCCATTTCGTTTTTGTGTGAATCAAGTTTCATTAAGCGGCCTTCCAGTTCACTAAATCCTGAAATGCTAAGACATTCCCGGTGTTCGCCGGATAAATGCTCATGTAGAGCGTTTCTCCAAACAGATCGAATTTGAGCTTCATCAATCCGGCACTGGAAATCATTTCGGCTTCGCCGACCATATTCCAATACGTTCGCTTTCCTTTGTCTTTGGTAACGACTTCCTCTTTAGTCATGATCTTGAAATGATTTCGATTGTTATCCGATGGCACTATGATGAATCGGTCTTGAGTTAGTGCAAATAACTTTACTTTATACGCATGTTTGCCTGAGCGTAAATAGGCATGTCCTGCAACCCGGATTTTTTGAAACGAGCCATCTTGCGCAAGTTTTCCTTTGTAAATATCGAAGCGGAAGCTTTCGTCTGTTTTTTTATTTTGTTCTGTGTTCATATTTTCTTCTCCCTATTGTGATTTGTTGATTACAGGTCCCCATGACCCATAAAAAAGGTTGTTCTATTGTCCCGTGGGTTTTTTCTATGCCCTGGGTTTTGGAAATTTCGCACTTTTTCTTTCTGTTCTTCAATTAGTCGGTCGATAAACTGACTTTTCGTAATAACCTCTTCATTGCCGTCATCGCGATAAATTCGGGTAAGGTTTTCAGTTTTTTTCTTTTGCCAATACCCGATCACTTCCTTGTCCTTTCTTTTTTGGGTTGATGTGTATGGATACAGCGATTGGGTTTTCTTCCAACTCATCCCACAGGCAATTAGGACAATATCGTTCGCCGTGGTGACCCATTAGTGATGAACCGCAGCGGTAGCAGGTCCACATGGACCTCAAGCGCAATTTTGAAATTGATCGAAGAAAATGCATCAAGCCGCCACTTGGCTTCTTTCAAAGAACTCTTGGCACCCAATACAAAGCGTGGCTCCTGGTCTGGCATGAAGCCTGGCGAGTCCAATGGGATCGCCACACTCTTCACAGATTCCAAATTTACCTTTGTCCATTCGATTGAGCGCCCCACTGAGTTCAGCAAAATGGGAAAGACAGTGATTGTAGATCCCTATTTGTGCTTTCAGGTCCCTCTCATCCTTGGCGCAATCTAAAATGTTGCCGGTCGATGTTGCGCAGGTCTCCGCACTGGTACGAAGATCGTTCTTTATTGTCGTTACCGATTCGCGAAGTTCAGTAATTTCTTTTTCAATGCGTGAGCGGAGGCTCTGCATTTCTTTGTTGTTCATAATTTATCCTTCCTGCGAAGAGCATTTTTCTCTCCCCACGCCTTTTAATGATTGCAACCGATGCCAAGAATTTGCTGAAAGTGAGCTATTGAGTTGAGATCACAAAGGAAATGGTGATTTTCAGGGAGAATGAAGGAGCGCGATAGAATACAGAAGGTCTGTATTTGGTTTTACCTAAAACGAAATATTTTGAAGCGATTTCTGAGTCTTAGCTGAAAATACAGAATTTCGGGTGGAGTACAGGAAATAGATTCTCCACAAACAGTTCTATTGTTAAAAATGTCCAAGCTAGAAAAAGACCGTTTACCCATGTCTCGCCAAACGGTTAAACCATTCAAGTTGTCCGCCCATGGATACGCCCAAGCTAGGCGTCGCCAAATTAAGCTATCGCAGTGCGCATGTCATTTCGATTAGCCATTTAGAATAGTAGTGTATATGGAGAACCTCTATAAAAAATGTTGGAATGAACTTTTGCTCCTGAAAAAAAGGTATCCAACCCTTTTGGAGCCTGAGGCTACACCAGTTTTAGTTTTTGGAAATTGGCATACGGCCAGTGTAGTTACTGCGGGACTTAACCCTTCCGAAAGAGAATTCCGGGAAAATGGAATTCCACTGACAGGTGGTAAACGTAGATTTTTACATTTTTCAGAAGTATCTGGAAGCCTTTCTTATTCAAATATTAGCGAAGCGCTTGATCGATCAAAGAACTACTTTTATGGAAATC
>CAZYOE010000116.1:13678-15279 GCA_964648725.1 uncultured Pseudobdellovibrionaceae bacterium
AATGGCTACGAGCAATTTCTCGCTGGACTGAATCTCAACTTCAAGTCGGGAGGTGCTGTTCATACTGATTATTTTTCCCCATTTGCGACAGCAACGGGCCTAGCGGAAGTTGTTGGAGAAGTACAACGTCAGGAACTGTTAAAATTTGGCCTATATGTATGGAAGGAGGTGTTAAGCCAACTTCCAAAATTGGAAGTTATTTTTGGGCATGGCCAAGGACATTCGAGAATGCCAGATCTTTTTGGTTTTAGTAAATGGGAAGTCTTAGCTCTTCCGTTTGCCAAAAAAATAAGAGGACAAGATCCATTTTTATATAAAGAAATTAAGATTAATGGAAAGCCCATTCAAATGTTCTGGTGGAAACCGAACATGAACGGCCATCCGTTAACCATTCTTACTAACGAAGAACGGAATATTTTAGGCCGTTATATCAAATCACTAGAAAGACAGTATTAGGTGCAGTATTAACTTGCTGCTTTAGATTACCTCAACAGCCAAAATTTCGTCTAAGAGTATAACTTCCTTTATATTGCTATTTTGGTCTCTGGTTATAAATTCCTGGCTAAATGCATATGAATTGGATTCGCTTGTTGGGTAAACATATTGTTTGCTAAGTGTATGAACCGCTATAGAGTGTTTCGACCCTTCTATGGTTTTCTTAGCGAGCTGAACCAGTCCCTTCATCTCAACTTCGGTGCATCCTTTCGAAGTGCAAATTCTGCCAAATTCTTCGCCATCAGCTAATTCGGCTACAAATATTCTCTCCCCATTGAAGTCCGGCGTGTTAGTTACGTTTATTCGCCTGGCATGATCATTAAAGAGTAAAACCCCTTCCAAAAGATTGGGAATCGTAAATGCCTTTTTCGGGGGATCAAAAGTAATAGATTTTACGCCCTTATTCTGAATCCATACATTGTGACCTGAATTGGATCGCACAGATATTGAGCCGTCCGGTCCAATATCACCAATTGTCCACGAAATATTAGGTGAATTGGTTACTCTAGCTTGACCACGAAATTGCCCATGAAAGTTAAAGGTCCCTTGCGGCCACATAAAAGGTGCACCGATAAACACATTAGGCATATTTGATTTAATCATATTCCCTCCATTTGGTTAACCTGAGTCCGTATAATTTGGCGTCAAGCTGTTGAAGGGTCGAATTTTGAAAATTTTTCCAAGGGAATACAAGAATTCTGTATTCTTTCAAAAGCACTGAAATATCTAAGGAATTCAACACTCGCTCGGTAAAAAGCCAATTTTAATCGACCATGTATACAGAGGTTCTGTATATTTCGGTAAGATTTGTTTAGCTATTCTGCTACAACCCACCTCGGCGGGGCGCTTAGATTTTTCTATCTATTCACATTTGCTACTGATTTTATCGTAGATTCAATATTGGCCCATGATTTGCTGAAGGGATAGCTTCAAAGCCGTTGCCACTGGGCCTGATAAGCCAAGCGCTGCGTCGGCCTTTGGGGGAATTTATGCGGGTACGTTCAGAAGGTAAAAGTTTTGAAGGTGAAGGGCTTGAGATAAATAGCTTGGCGATCAATACAGTTCACTTTAGCTCCGACGCTTCGTCAATGAGCATGACGGGAATC
>CAZYOE010000117.1:0-15273 GCA_964648725.1 uncultured Pseudobdellovibrionaceae bacterium
TGACAAAGTTTATTTAACTGCCCACTTTCTGCAACCCTCCCTGAAACAGGGGGAAAGCGTCAGCCCCTGTCAGAATCTTTACAGTTGCGGCCTTTTGAAGAAATCATTATATTAATAAGGAATAAATAAAACGTATTTAATAAACGTGTGGTGTTGGAGTTGATGAAAATGTTTTCTATGAGTAAGATTATCGGTGCTATTATGACTTTAGCTATAGGAAACGCAACCCTGGCTGTTCACTTTGGTGTTGATGACGAGTTTGAAAGACCCAGAGTCAGTGTTAAAAATAAATTGCTTCTTGAAAAACGGCTATTTGAGATTTTTCCAATGCAAAAGCTGAACAGTCAGCGTGTCGCTTTTTCTTTTGAGCGGGCGCGAGGTAAAATCCTGAAAGATTCCACACGTGAGCGCCTTTTTGAACAAGCTTTAGAGATTCAGTTCAATGAGCTGATTCAGGGTTTTGCAGAAGATCAGCGCGAAACACTTAACACTCACTGGAAAGATGCTGCTTGGGTGACTTTCAGCGATCGTGCTGAATATTCCATTTTCTCGCGTCCTCTTGGTGAAGCTCAATTTTTTGGTTTGGTGAACTTTCAACTCGTACTCGATAAGAGACTTGAAAACTTACCTCTAATGACAAAATTGCTAAAGATGATTGTGCTCACTCATGTCATTGGTCCACAACTGATGGTAGAGGAAAGCGAAGGTTTGGCATTTTCTCGCGCTACCTATGCGACACAAGATTTTCTGGCGCACACCTCTGGTTTTTGGACCTTGAGTTTATGGATGGAGTTTCTGCAGGTCGCTAAGGTTCTTGAGTCAGAAGTGAAGTCCTCAGGGCTTGAGTTAAAGCAGATCCGTGATCTATTAGAGAATATTCATTCGTTCGGGGCTCTAGAGCCAGTCGCTGGTTTAAATGTGTTTATAAAAACTCATTATTCAACGTTGGTTGGCGAAACGCTTTTGAAAAAGTATATGCAAAATTGGCTCAATGATTCGATAACCTTATCACCCTTTACCGGAATCGTTGAAAAGGGCAACCCTCCGAAGTCGGCTAAAATAATAGCCCTCAAGCCTCGCATTTCTTTCAAAGAAGTTGCCAGTTGTCGGATGGCTCTAAGTTCCGAAGGCGATGAAGCTCACTAAAGATTCCACTCCACCGGATTTAGTGGCTGTTCTGGAATTCTATGGGCGTCCTCTTTCATGAGTTTTTTGTGTTTGAGGATAGGGTCATGATAAATGAGAACTGGGCAATTTGCCTGGGTTAAGATCTCGCGAGCGACGCTACCTAAAAGTGTTTGTTTTAATTCTCCAGAGTGATTTACGAGCGCAATTAGATCCACATGCATTCTTTGCGCGTAAGCAATGATATCCGCCTCAAGCCCCTTTTGCTGTCTTTCGACTGCGATCGTACCTTTTATTTTTAAGGTTCTCAGTGTCTCTTTCCAATCACTCGACATCTTTAGCCGAACGCTTTCGATTTCACCGATAAGTTCCTCGATGTTGAGATTTATCCAGGCACCGTCAAACACTGAGTAATTCAAATTGGGAGTTTCGACCTCATTGTAGATAATAATATCGGCCTCATGTCGTTTAATCCAGGGCTGCAAATTGAGAAATGCGACTTTAGACTCCCGACTAAAATCAGTTGGAAAAAGGACGGTTTTGATGGTGGGCGAGAGATGGACCTTTTGATTAATAGCGAGCACTGGAATTCTGGAGGTGGTGATAAGAGTTTCGGTAAAGCCAAAGCGCGAAAAAAAGTTCCATTTGTTGTCGAGTCCAGAGTTAACCACGATGAGTTGCGCTTTGTTGTGGAGGGCATAGTCAGCCATTGTTATTGCTGCTTGGCGATGGGAATTGGAGGAAATGTACATAAGTTTGGGTGGCAGAAAGTCAACGGCCTCCACTTGATTGAGATATTTCAAAGTTAGTTTGTTCGCGACATCCGGTAGTTGATCTAGCCAGGGAAAGGAAAAGTCTATGGGCAGGTTAAATAGAGTTTTGGAAAAGATGCAAACGGGCTGAATCGGGACATCTAGTCGTTGGGACCAAAGGCGTAGGAGTTGCACGAGTTGTTTAGAGTTATGGTGTTCTTGGGTTGGATCAAGAGCCCAAATGATGGATTCCTTTTTTGTGATCGTCATACAGTCGCCCCCCAACTATTTGCTCACTGCAAGTTGCGGGCCGCGGTTAAAACAGTATTTAATGAATTCGACCAAAACCCAGAGACAAATTGGCAGAGATCGCATGTCAGGGTGGCACTGAATAAACTAAAAATATTTATAAACAAAGATATTTAGAGTCAAAGTCGTATTAAAAGGATTTATGGGGTTGGCACAGCTATTGCTGGAAACAACTTAATAAAATAAAAGGGGGATATATGCCTATCGCAGATTTATGCACCAGCAAATTCTTTACCGTGGATCTTGGAACCTCACTGCAAGCGGCCGCTCAATTGATGAAAAAGCATCACTCCGGCGGTTTGATCGTCGTTGATCCTGCGGCCAAGGGAAAACCCGTTGGTATTCTCACGGATCGCGATATTGTGCTCGGAGCTGTCGCTGAAAATAAACCAATGTCGGCAAAAGTCGATGAGGTGATGTCGAAGAAAATTGTGAAAGTCACTGAGAATGAAGGGATAGCTTCAGTTGCGCACAAAATGCAGGAAGAGGGCGTGCGGAAGATGATCGTTGTCGATAAGGCCGGAAATGCCTGTGGGCTAGTGTCTTCTGATGACATTCTTCAGTTAGTGGCTCAGGAAATAGGTGACTTGGGAACACTGTCCGCAAGGCAAGTCGCTCGCGAACGAGGGTACAAGGCCTCTCAAAAAATTCAGTAAGAGCACTTCCGTTTAGTTCGTAGCCCATCGTTGGCATTTACAAAAGAACGGTCTTAAATTTTTCAACGAAAAGATAATTGGCGGTGGCTAAACGGCTTATTTCCTTTTCAAATAATTCTCGTTTGGCCATAGCTATGTCGGGAGCGGCCTTGCCCATTGGTACGTAGGTGAGCCGGTCCAATTTCTCGGCAGTCTGCAAAACTAACGACTCAATAGGAAGTTTATCCGCGCGGGGACGGTTTGGAAAACCGGTTCGTTCAAGCGTTTCATGACTGCACAGTATAATTTCCTTGACGTTGTCTGGCACCTGAAACTTACGCCCTAAAGCGATGTTAAGACTGGTGGTGGGATGATGGTGAAAGGTTTGCAAATCTTCCTGGCTCCAATTTTGAGGTATCACTTGGTGTCGTACATTTTGGGAAAGCCGATTGGAAAAATCCAAAAAACCAATATCGGACAATAACGCAGCGGCCATGGTGTTAAGGTGGTTTCCGAGTTTAGCTTTCAAACACATCAGCCCAGAATAGGCGGCCACAACCGCGGATCGTTCGAGGCCTCCTTGGCTACCTGTGGCAGACTCTTGAATGATTTGCCAGGGGTTAGTGTTACTCTCAATTGTCTCCATGAGTGAGCGGGAAAGGCTTTCGCATTGCTCGTAAAGCTGGTGGCCTTTTGCATAGGAAACCTTTTCGCTCTGATCTATGATAAGCATGATTAAGTCTGCATAGATATTTGTTAAAGATAAAAATTTGGCGCGCACAAGTCCTGTGGTGGCCACCTGCGAATTGGCTTGATTGGCTTCGCAATATTTTTGATATTTATCAATATCTGTGTATTTAATATAGACATAAGGGATTTCGCGCAATTTATTGAGGCGATCTTCGTTGATGGTGGTTCCTGCGTTCAATACCGGCAAGAATTTTTTATTCAAAGGCATTGAGTGATAAATGGTGCAACCGATCGAGGTATTGGGGGCGAGTTCATTGATTCGAATAGGGAGAAAAGACGATTGAATTTTCTGAGAGGCCACATACTGTAATTTGCTTGTACAAACAATTTCGGAGTTCATTAATACGAGATTGGCACCTGATTTTTTAATAAAGATGGCAACATTCGAATCGAGTTTGGAGTCGATACTGACGACAACATAAGATTCTGGTGCGACATGTTTCACCACTTGCACCATGCCCGCGATTTCGGTGTCGATGGTTACTTTGTCAGCGGAAAGTAAAATCAATGTGGAGTTTTTTAATTCAACCTCTTGTTCAGCAAAGGTCTCAACTGTTGGCGTTGAACGATAGCCATAACCAAATTCAGTGGCGATATCCTGGCAACGCAAAAGCACTTCTTTATCATCTGAAATAGCAAGAAAATCTATTTTACGCATCGAATTCACTCCTGAGATGGTGCTAGCGTTATTTTTGTCCTGAGTAAGAACTTCCGTTTTTCACCAGAGCAAAAAGCCTCTCGATTTCCGCAGTGGCTTTTGCCGCATTCTCTATACTCATTTCAAGCAGTGCTTCAGTGATTCCCACCTCGTGTTTCCAAAAATTAAGTTCAGCGCCTAATTCTACTGCGGAATTAAGGACTCGAAAAAGATCTTCATCATGACTTGGCTTTTCAATAAAATCAAAGGCCCCTAGCTTGAGGGCTTCAATAACTGTTTGTTTGTCGCCGTAAGCGGTGAGTATGACGAATGGAATTTGATGTCCTTTCGCTCGAAGGGCACGCAGTAAATCGATTCCTGTCATGCGAGGCATTTTGAGATCGCTAATAATAGCTTCAAATTCCCCATCCTTGAACTTCTCGAGGGCGTCCTGGCCATCAGTTGCTTCGGTAGTCGTGATTCCCAGAGTATGGGCCTTATAGGCAATAAATTCCCTAATGTCAGCCTCATCATCGACAATTAAGAGTCGTCTTTGCTTCATAAAAAAATACTCCCCTAGGTTCAATCATGGGAGGGGATTATTGAAAGTCAAATTCAAAGAGGATAAAAGTCCAGCTCGGGCTTATGGAAGGGCCTAAAACAAAAGTAATTTAGGCCCATGAATTTGATTACATTGGTAGCGAACAAACTTTGTGCCATGCAGGGCGATCTTGGCAGGCCTTAATCCAAGTATGAACATTGGAGTAAGCGGATATATCGAAACCTAAGCCAAGGACAATATTAACCACTGAAGCAACGTGTAAATCGGCAATCGTGAAGCGGTTGCCAACTAAATAAGTTTTATTGTTCAAGGTGTGATCTAAAATTCCAAAGAGGGGAATTAAGGCTTTTTGCGCTTTTTCAACAATGCTTGGGTCTTTGCGTTCCGCCGGCACGAACATCGCTTGAATCAGCCATTCTACCGCATGTTTTTGCATTTCCAGAATCGACCAATAACTCCACTGAGCGACGAGTCCTGTCTCTTCAGGTTTTTTTGGTAAGAGGGGGCTATTGTGTTTTGTCGCTAGATACTGAGTGATCGCCATGCTCTCCCAGAGAATAAAATCACCATCCACAATACAGGGTACTTTTCCGTTCGGGTTAAGTCTCATAAAGTCAGGGCTTTTATGTTCACGTTGCGACATATTGAGTGGCATACGTTCATAGGAAAGACCAAGTTCCTCCATCATCCAGTAGACTCGACCAGCACTTGACCGTGGTGAACCATAAATTTTGATCATAAACTCTCCTTTATTGGTTTATTAGTTTGTAAGGAAAAAATGTCCAAGGTGGTTCGGCTCCCAACTCTTTTTCGGGATCGCGCCCTAAATCTCTCAATCGTGTCCATTCCAAGTCGAGGTACACGTCGGTTTCTTCTTGAGTGGCTTTTTCAGTTTCAATAGGCTCTTCCGATTGACAAATATGTTCAGGGCTATAGGTGGATGGCGCACAGACACTCACTCTGGCATCAGTTTTATCGGGAAGAATTCGATCGAGCCATTGATCTATCAACAGGGGGTGGGTCGCTTCAATCGCGGGATCAAAAACAAAAAACCCAAAAGAGGTTCTTACGATGGGCACAACATGATACCACCAACTAACTTGGCCTGATGGGTGATTGTTCGTTTCAGCCACTAAGTTGCCGAACACAAAGATTTGTTGAAAATTCCCTCGATTGCGCATTTTTAATTGCTGTTGAGCAATGGCACTTCGTGCATAGCAGCCATCGTCAGGATAAAGCCAGGTGAGACGACGGGGATGGTTCTCTTGATCCTTAAGCGGTTGAAAGTCTCGTAGGTCTTCGAAGAGTGCTTGCATAATAATGGGGTCAATTGTGCTTTCCACCATTTTTAGCCAAGGTCTGTTAGCGATATCTTCGTTCACCGACAGGGCGGTATCACTATAGGGGTCACTGGGTTCGGCCGCTCCCCTTAAAAAGTTTCTATAATCTTCATGGGGCGCTCTTACTGTTGAGAGAGGAGTTTTAGCCAGAGCCAAATTAAGAAAAAATATTAATAAAAACATGGCCCCCATTGGAAGGGGGTTTTTAACAGAAATCAAGATTAAAATATGGGGAATATAGGAATATTCTCATGGATATCTTGTCAATTAAGAGGGTCTTTGGCAGCCTATTAAGAGAGTTTCTCTTTCAAACATGCGTTCGTCGGAAGGATTCATATTTATGATAAAGCCCCAGTGTTTACTGATGGCAACACTGCCACACTCAGGTGAGAAAATTCCTCCAGAAGCCACTTGGCTTCAGGGGCTTGAGGAAGTCGTGTTGATGGGAGATGTCGATCGGTATGTAGATCGACTTTATGAAGCCAGTTTAGTCAATCTAGGAATTCCTTATGTTAAAACGGAATGGCATCGATATGCGGCGGATCTCAATCGTCTTCCCAGCGATGTGGATTGTGAAGGTGTTGTCGGGAGTTCCAATCCCCCGGGTACTTTCCCTCGAGGATTTCATTGGGTTTATAATACTCATGGAGAAAAGATTTTGCAGCAGCCTTTATCTTCACGCACCCATCAGCAACTAATGGATCGGGTTTATCTACCTTTTCATCAGGCCGTGCAAAAGTTAGCGCAAAGTCTTTTGGAGCAAGGGGATCTTTATCATTTAGATCTGCATAGTATGCCCTCTCTTGGGACGGCTCAACATCGAGATCCCGGTGAATACCGCAAGGATATTGTTATAAGTGACTCCAAAGGGAAGAGCTGTTCTTCGGCCTTTAAAGAATCGGTTCAACGCCTTTTTGAAGCAGAGGGTTTTTCGGTGGCTTACAATTGGCCTTATTTTGGGGGCAGACTGACTGAACAGTATGGGCATCCAGAACAGCGCCATCACGTTCTGCAAGTGGAGCTCAATCGAGGACTCTATATGAATGAGGCTACTAAACAAATTAATTCGGATTGGCAAACCGTTGCAATTCGATTGAAGCATGTATTAAAGGGGATCCAGGATGCGTCTGCACATCAATTTGCCAGGGTATGAAGATTTGAAGGTAGAACTGAATAGTCAAGGGGAGATTGCCTCCTATCAATTGCAATGTTCTGTTTCGACATTGGAGTTCTTTGAAGATCAGCTTAAAAATTTTGGTCGCGAACTCGCCCAATGGCCGCTGCCAACGCTCGATGAAACCACGGGCCGGAATAAAGAGAAGCGTCGCTCCTATTTATTAATGTTGGAATTAGTGCTGCGGGCTCGGGGTGAGTGGGGACTTCCTTATGAAGGTGAAACTGTTTGTATCTGTCGTGAAGTTTCCAGCGAAAAAATCGACCAAAGTATAGCTGCAGGAGCTGGTAGTGTTGAAACTGTGGCACTTTGGACGACTGCATGCACATCTTGCACTTCCTGTAAGGGAAAAATTGAAGAGATTCTTAAGCATCGCCTGGGTCAAAACCATGAAGTTGGAAGCACCAGTTCTATTCGCAAAATTTCAAAGTAATTATTCAAAATAACTATCCAAAACTAAATTGGCGGATAGATTATTTTTTAAGACGCTGAGGGACTGGAGACTTGGGAAATTCTCCACATTCAAGAAAACTTTTAAGCATTGGCACAATGAGTCTGCGACAACTACCACCGCAGGGGCCGACTCCAGCATTTGTGCAATCATAAATCTCATTCATGGTGTGGCAGCCCTCGCGAATGGCTTGTTCAATGGTTTCGCGAGATACATTGTTGCATCGACAGACAATATCAGGTCGTTTATTCGGTCGGTTCATAACGCAATTAGTAGTTCCTTTTTTAAAGCATGAGCTTTAAACTTGAGGAGGTCAAAGTTTTTAAGTAGAACTAGAGTTTTCCTGATCAATACATTACTCGGAAGGAGATTGGCCGATGGCTGAGGATAAATTGCCAATGACAGTGAGAGGAAAAGCTTTACTCGATGCTGAACTCAAACGATTGTTACACGAGGAACGTCCTTCGGTGATAAAAGCGATTGAAGAAGCTCGAGCCCAAGGTGATATCAGCGAGAATGCTGAATACGAGTCTGCCAAAGAAAGACAAGCCCTAGTTGAAGGTCGAATTGCTGAAATACAGGGCAAGTTGGCGGGCGCTGAAGTTATAGATCCTCGACAAATTAAGTCGGACCGCATTGTGTTTGGTGCGACCGTGAAGTTAGTTGATTTAGAATCAGACGATGAAATTTCCTATCAAATCGTTGGTATTGATGAAGCTGACGTCAAACAAGGACGAATCTCTGTGATGTCGCCGATTGCTCGATCATTGATTGGTAAAAAACCTGGGGAAGTAGTTCTCGTAAAAGGTGCTAAGTCTGAAAAGGAATACGAAATTATCTCGTTTAGTTTTGAATGAATAAAAGATTAGCGTCAGAAAAATATTTAGTGGTTGAGCAAAAGGGTTGGAGAGTGGTGGCTTTAGGCCTCGCGATCGCAACCCTTTTCAGTTTAACATTTAAAGCGGTATTTTCTCCTCGACGCATTCAATATGAAATTGAACGGGCCTTAAGCGCCAGCGATCCACGAATCAAGAGTTCTATTGAAGGCGCGTATTTGAGTTTAGCAGATGGTCTTTGGCCTCGATTAGCGATTGTCATCGAAAAACTGCATGTGCAGTCTACGGATCCATGTCTCTTTGAAGCCAAGGCCGATATCGAAAATCTAGTTTTGCCAGTCGCTTTTTCTTCGATTTTAGATCGAATGTTAGTTTTCAAGCGAATTGAAGTGGGTAATCTAAATTTACAGATGCGCGCCCGCCGTGAGGGATGTGGAGGCGTTGGTTTGCAGGCAATACCTCCCCTTCCTCAAACTTTAACAACAGACGAACCTCCAAAAGATCCAAAGGCTCCGCCTTTGCGAGATAATTTGGAGCGGCCACCTCTGGTGCAAACTATGTCTGTTGAATCTAGTTTCTTACGTCATGTCGTGTTTCATCAGGTTCACTTGCATTTTGTGGAGTGGCCTTTGTTTCAATGGAATTTAAAAAGTGTCGATGTGCAGTTACCTCAAAAGGGTGAGTCAAAAACCCATATCGAGGGGGCCGTCACATTGATATCAGATCCCACTCGTTTTCCATTTCAGGGAATTCATGCACGTTTAGAGGTGGATTCTGATGCGGAACAGGCTGAGGCCAATATTCACGGGGCCTGGCGTGAAGGACGAGTCGAAGTAAAGGGGCAGTGGTCTCCAAATCGAAAGGATTTTCACTGGAAAGGGGTCTTTAAACAAATCCCATGGAGTCAGCTCATTGTATTGGCCCACGCTTTAGGTGAAGCGGGTCCATTGCCCGCGTCCTCTCAAGCTTGGGTCACTGCTCAAGTGGAATGGAATCATGGAGTGGATTCTCCTGAGACAGTCGAAGTAGATGAAGGTCATATCGAAGGCGAGTTCGGTGATTTTGTTCTTGGTAAGGTCATCGCTCAGCGAGAAGGAAACGTGGATCAGTGGCAAGTGGATCCTTACAAAGTTCTCGCCAAGCAAGTGGATCTTGATATTTTGACTAAAATGATGGGGTGGCAGGAACCACCGTCAACCTTTGATCGTTTAGGTTTTTTTGATGGCGAAGCACTTTTTACGGATAATCAATTAGTGTCGATGTCTGGAGTTTGGAAAGATTTAGAGATTATATTTTCAAATCGCGGCCTTCGTGAGCTTCAAAAGGTAAATAATATTAATTTAGAATTAACAGGCGGTTCTAATAAGTGGGCCGGGTTTTTGAAAAAAATTGATCTTGCTGAGGGGCAATGGAATGGTGATATCGCCATTAAGCTCGACCAGAATGCCAAGACCGTGGATTTAGACACCCAGTTTACCCAGTTTAAATTAAACCCCCAAGTGGAGGAGTTAATGACGGTGGAAGGCCAGCTTTCCCCCATAGATGGAAGGTTGAGTTTGAAGTTTGTTGATGGTAAAGCCAGTCACATCAACGGTATTGTTAAATTTGAGCGCGGTGTTATCAATGAAGTTTCTTTTGAAAAAGCTCGTATCGAATTCGACGGCCAATCCGAAATGCTGTCAGGAAAACTTCAGACTCAAGCATTGAACTGGCCACGTTCCCGATTGGAATATTGGCCACAAAGTTTGCCAGCAGAATATGAGTCTCTGCAAATCAAAAATATCAGCGGACAATTTGTGCGTACTCCACAAACCATGGAGATCAAGGATTTTCAAGGGCTCTTAACGGATTTTAAGGCGAGATTTCAAATGGAAGCAGGTTGGTCGGCGAGTTCCGATCTCCACGGCACTTTACAAATTCGTGGAGATCGTAAAAATCAAACCTTTCAATTGTCAGGCACTCGACAGACACCTGTCTGGGACGAACATATTAAATAGATTCTGCTGAAAAAGAGCCAAATTCAAGGCGCCAAGCTTCAGATCGAACGAGGCGTAGTAGGGCGGGGTTTCCCCTCTGTGAAGGGGTGCCCACGTTGAGTGAGAGATGAGGTGAAGGTAACGCAGAAGTTGGACTTTTTCAGCGGAATCTAAATAGTGAGCTCAGGGGCTACTTCCAGCGGTTGATTATCCGCTGGAGCTGGTGCTTCTTTTAAACGAATCGTTGGCTCATTGGAATCCGGGGGCAGACTCTCTGAAGTCGCTGTGGCCTCTTGTGCGGGTGCCGCAATAGTCTCTTGTGTATTCACAGGAGTTGGAGGGCTGAAAGTGGCGCCTGCTGTTTCGGTGGTGGATTTTCCGGTATCTGCTTTTTTTGGTAATGCGCTGCTAATCTCTGTCGCTGGAGCTGTTGTAGTTGTCGCTGTTTTGACCTCAGTCTTCGTCTTGAGATTAAGCTTCTTAAGTTTTTGTTCATAGAATGCCTTCAGCTTCGCAAGTTTAGCTTTGTATTCCTGTCGGATGCTTTCTGCTTCATCGATCTTTGCAACAGAGAGACACTGATCATATGAAATCTTAGCAGCCTCTTTCGCTTTTGCCCGGCATTGAAGTTGAGTCTGTTTGGATTGGGCCCTCCCAGGAACACTGAATATCAATCCACAAAGTCCAAGAACGAGTGTAAGAATTTGAGTCCATTTTTTCATAAGGTCTCTCCCATGGGAGAGATGCCTATACAAGTCTAGTGCCAGGGCGAGGGTGCAATAAATACGATATGAAGACCTCTCCGGGAACATTTCAGAGTCCCATTTTTGAACTAATTGCAGAAAGGAATAGATTCTCTGAGAATTTTTCGATAGAGCAAGGGCCATCCAGAAAGCGAGGCGGCAATGAGCGAACGGCATCACAGGGTATTTCTTTGGATTCTAGTTCTTTGTTCCATGGTTATCATGATGGTTGTCATTGGCGGTGTGACCCGATTAACCGGATCTGGACTTTCTATGGTTGAGTGGAAACCATTGATGGGTGCCATCCCCCCACTTTCAAACCACGATTGGCTGGATGTCTTTGGCAAGTATCAAGAGTCTCCGCAGTACCAGCTCGTCAATCGTGGAATGACTCTGGCTGACTTTCAGTGGATCTTTTTTTGGGAGTACTTTCATCGACTGATTGGTCGCATGATGGGAATTGTATTTTTAATTCCTTGGGCTTTTTTCTGGATGCGCGGTTATTTTAATCGCCAGTGGGCCGGGCGTTTTTTATTGGGTTTTCTCCTAGGGGGACTTCAGGGATTAATGGGTTGGTTGATGGTGGCTAGTGGATTGGTGGATCAACCACAAGTCAGCCACTATCGCTTGGCGGCTCATTTGCTTTTGGCCTTTTTTATTCTCGCTTATTTTTGGCGGATGGGATGGAGTTACTATACTGAGGCTCAAAGGGCGACCAAGCCAGTTCTTGCACCTGCGTCTGATGATAAATTTAGAGTGTTTAGAACTTTAAGATTAGCACTGAATGCGGTTTTAGGAATTTTGCTTTTACAAATTCTTTATGGCGCATTGGTGGCAGGTCTGCGAGCCGGATTTATGTATAACACTTTTCCCGACATGGAAGGGCAGTTTTTTCCTTTGGGGGGGTGGCATTTTGATCCAGGTTGGAGAAACCTTTTTGATAATCCGCTCACGGTGCAGTGGATTCATCGCATGCTCGGATGGACTCTTTTTGGAGGAGCACTGGGGCTCTGGTGGAAATTCCGGGAGATTGTTCCGTCTTCCATGAAGGGACCATTGACAGGACTGGCGATGGTTGTTTTTGCCCAGTTCACTCTTGGAGTTTTCACCCTATTGTTCAAGGTTACTTTACCTCTGGCGGTCATTCATCAGGTTGGAGCCAGTGTGGTCCTCATGTTTTTGCTTTGGTTGCGTTGGGAGGTTCAGTATCAAATCAAGAGCTGAGATACTGCCTTCGTGAAGCCTCCCTGTCCAGGAACAAGGCTCATTCTGGTATTCCAGTTGCTAAAATTTAAAGCCAACGTTGGATGAAATTCCGTATGTGGAGTTGTGATTGTTATTGCTAGAACTATCGTAATAGGAATCCATTCCGTAGAGTTCAAAATTCAAAACGAAGTGAGCGGGCAAACGAATGCGGCCGTAGAGGCTGGCGCTCAATTGGTTTTCTTTTGGTAACTTATAATACGGAACAGTCGTGGTTGAACGTCGCTGGTTGTCTTGAAGTTCGCTCTTACTTTCATCGACCTGACTGCCGCGCAGTTTTAATCCAGGTTTGAAGCTTTTAAGGTTATTCAGTTCACCGAAGACAGAGAGTGACAGTACCTTGCCCCCTTCCCTAAAGTAAAGGCTATCAACATTCGCGGAACTTCTTTCCACTAATTCTTGGGAGTCTTTCCAGAGGTCGCCGCGCAGGTCCGTGCCAACGATAGTAGGTCCGAGTGCTCCTTCCATACCAACAACAAGTGCTAGTGATGAGCCTCCTGAGGAAAAGTTCAATGGGGAGTGGTCATAGGATTGTATCATCGCATCGCTTTTAAAAGCGAAGATTCCGTTTGCATGAAAACGCAAGTTTTCCGTATCGTAGTGTGACTTTAAAAAGACTTCGGGATCAAGGAGGCCTTCGTAATCACTTTTGTTCATTGTGGCGGATGTTTTAATTTCATTGTTTCCCATTCCATAGTTAAAGGTCGAACCCCAACTGAAATACTCATTCATTCCATGTTCAAACCGGGCTCCAATCGTACCAAAAGATGTTTTTGTTTGATAGAGTCCGTTAGACCTTTCGGTGGTGACATAACTGACAAGGGTATTTGCCTCAATTTGATGGTCGGGAGTATAATAAAGACCTGCCGACCGCAATATTTTAGCGTGTAGTGGAAGACAGAGACTTAGGGCTGCCGCTAAAATAAAACTTGTTTTCATGGCACTTCGCCTTCAGGGGCTTCGTTGGATTGAGAGGAGTTCACTGCAGGCTTTGCAGGCGGTACTGATGATGAAAAATCAATCTGTTGAGATCCATCATCTGTGGGTGTCGAAGGTGCCACTTGGGGTGGAGTTACCGCTTCTGGCGTGACAGCACTATAATCTGCGGTTGGATCTGGAGGAAGTTCGTCTTTTGGTGAATTGTCATCATTTTGTTCCACGGGAATAGCTTCAACAGCAGAGCCTTCGTCGCCATTGTCCTCAATTGGGATCACCTCTCCTGTTTCTGGATCGGTAATCTCCTTTGTTTTGGTTTTGGGGGGTGGTTGTACTACTTGCACTCGTGGGTTCGCGGAGTGAGCAGCTTCGTTTGCAGGCGTGGTGGGGGCGACGGGCGCCACTGGAGCGATTGGAAGTCCCTGGTCTGAAGGATTAGCATGACATTGTCCATCGCCTTCATCTTCTACATAAATGAGTTCTGTAGAGTTAGGGGCCGAACGTTTCATAAGGCCTGTGCGGCAAACTTGATTTGAACCATCATAATCCAAGTACTGAGCCTGAGTTTCCATAACATTGGTAGCACTGATATCGTATTTGATCGATGTAAAAATAATTGTTTTACGATCTCTGGTGCGAGCTGCGGAAAGTTCTTGACCCCAGTTTTTGCAGTCGGCTTTTACCACACGGGCGGCCTCCACATCATTTTGAAGGGTGATGGTACACATAGGCTTAAAAGTAATTGTGGGAAGATAACCCAATTGATTCGGCAGTATTAATTCAAGGGCTTGTCGTGACGTGACGAGTACCCACTGAGATTCAGAAGCTCTGAAAGCGAGGAGATTGGCATATTGTTGTGTCTCACAATCGAACAGCAAGAGTCTTCGTGTTTCTTGGGCCTTATCAATAGTTTGAACTAAACGATACTTATCGCAACGATCCCGGATAGCTGCGGGTGTTGATTCGCCTTCTTTGAGGGTAATAATTGGACCAAGATTTTGCATTTTAATGACGATATCTTCAAAAAAATTGTGCGGGCGTGAAGATCGATCTTTAGTAATAGTGTACCAGGCATTTAAATAAATATTATGGAGCTGTCCGAGAATTTTTTGCAGGTCTTCCAATGTCTGATCTTTTGGGGGTGTTAACGGGTTTGACGTTCCCGCTTGAGTTTTAGTTTGGGGAGAAATCTGGCTCTGACCAGTACCGTCAGAATGTGCACGTTCCGTTGGAGAGCCACTGTTGTCATTAGGGATTAGAGTCCCATTACCACTATTGACAGATCCATCGCGGGTCAAAATATTCGAATTGGTGTCAGTCTTGTTGTTGGAGTCTGAATCATTGGAGGGATCGATTGGATCTCCTGGCTTAGTCGGAGTTTTTGTTGCATCATTTTGAGAGGCCTTGTCTTTATCGGTAGCGCCAGGGACGCCAGGCTTGTCGCCAGGTTGCGTTTTTTGGTTGGCATCACCGCCGGTTCCAACTTTGCGAGCGGGTTTATTTCGATGTGGTGTCTTTTTATCACAAGCGGATAAAACAAACGTCAGCGAGAGCATCGCAATCATTAAATGATTTGCGCTCGCTTTGAGTAATAGGTTGAGATTCATGAGACACCTCCAACTTTAGAATAAGCAGGAACTGTGCCGAACCTCGTGCTAGGGCGAGTAAAAGAAACTCATCTTTTTCTCAAATAAATGGCTATTCACCTGTCGAGTATTTAGACAGGAATTGGGGTCTCCATCAAAAAAGTGTAACCTATTGATAATTGGGCTTGATGTATCTTG
>CAZYOE010000118.1:0-15000 GCA_964648725.1 uncultured Pseudobdellovibrionaceae bacterium
TCGATCTGAAGCTTGGCGCCTTGAATTTGGCTCTTTTTCAGCAGAATCTATTTAGTCTTGATAAACTAAAGATTTTTTTCAAGGTAGGTGAGAGTGTCCTGATAGCTAACTGGTTTGCCAAAGTAATACCCTTGTAGGTAATCGCATCCGAGTTCGCGCAGGATTCGCGCTTGTTTTTCGGTTTCAACACCTTCAGCAACCACTTCAACATTAAGGCCTTTGGCAATATTAATGATGGCCTGGACAATAATTCTTGTCTTGTGGTCTTGTTCAAGTTTACGCACAAAAGATTGGTCAATCTTTAAACTGTCGACATTAAAATCACTGAGATAGCTGAGCATGGAGTAACCAGTGCCGAAATCGTCCAGGGAAACAGGGAATCCCATGCTTCGGCACTTTTCGATCCAATAGAAAAAGATATTTCCTTCCAGTAGGATCTTTTCAGTGATTTCAAGTTTTATATGCCGTTCATGGACACCATGTTTGCTCGGAATTGTTTCGAGCATGTGAAAGAAATTAATATCAGAGAACTGCTTTCCAGAGATATTTACGGCGACAAAGATATCGGGGTGAGGATTTGTCGTTTTGGTGGTAATAAAAGTCTGAAAGTTTTTAAGACTTTCGCAGGCCTTTTCGATGACCCATTTGCCAATTGGGACAATCAATGACGTTTCTTCGGCAACGCCCATAAAAAGATCCGGACGGACCATTCCGCGTGTTTCACTTTGCCAGCGGATGAGGGCCTCAAAGCCCACAGTCGTGAATGTCGTCGCATGAACGATCGGCTGAAAATAAAGCAAAAATGCCTGATCCATGAGAGCCTCAAATAGTTCGGCTTCAAACTTGATTTTTTCAATGACTTTATTGTGAGTCTCTTGAGCATCAGCGTTGCGCTTTTCATCGAGAATTTGTTGCTGGGGCATTCCCAATCGATTGCGCATTCGCTTTAATAAAATTGAAACTAAAAGCCGAACTATCGGATCGGCCATATCCATACGCTGTTCGAACTGCAATCTTGAAACCGTTGAAACTTGGACGTCTTCGATGGCTTTTGCTGATGCAGATCGCGGAGAGTGATCGAGGATCGCCATTTCGCCAAAAATTTCTCCGGGTCCAAGAATAGAAACGGGAACTTCCGTACCAAAGTTCTCGGTGAAAATCTGTACTCGCCCTGAATCGATAATATAGGCGCAATCACCCTCATCACTAGTGCGGAAGATCAGATCGCCTCTTTTGAATTTCTTCAATGTAGTTTGTGACATTCCCTGATAGTTTCTCGCAATTTACGCGGAGACACAAGGGTGAGACCCTAAAATTAGTCTATGGTCAATGCCATTAGGTGTGCTGCTCCCGAAAAGTGAACGACATTAAGTCTATGGTTCTTTCAAGTCAGTGCTAATCATGGACGTTCGGGAGTTACTGACGATCTGGACAATCGCCTCGGCAATATTAACTCCGTCACAGGCCGCGGAAGTAATTCCTCCGGCGTAACCGGCACCTTCCCCGGCAGGGTATAAGCCAAAGTGTGATGTGCTTTGCAAAGTCTCAGGGTCACGAACCACTCGAATCGGGCATGATGTTCGTGATTCTAACGCAAACAACTGGGCGTTGGGCGAGATAAAACCATTCATGGATTTCTGAAAATCATGAATTCCCTCAATCATTCGCTCGCGAACATAATCAGGAAGGAGTTGATCCAGTCGAGTCGCGATCGCTCCCGAGGGGGAAGAAGTGGCCACAAGATCCGTGGTTGCACGGCCCTCCATAAAATCAATCAAGTGCTGGGCAGGAAGCTGCTTGGATCCTCCCGCATGAACAACCTGTTTTTTTGCTTGCTGCTCAAGGTGACGACGGAACTCCAGGCCACCAAATAAATTTTCTTTAAATAAACGGGAATGGTCAATAGAAACCACAATCGCGGAATTGGCCCAAGCCGAGTTGCGGCGATAGTTACTCATGCCATTACAGACGATGCCATCTTCTTCAGTGCCACTGGATAGGACATAGCCCCCTGGACACATACAAAAACTATAAACCCCTACATTCGTTTTTTGATCATGATGGGCTAATTTATAATTGGCGGAGCCGAGTTTTGGGTGTTGAGCGTAATCACGATATTGAATGCGATTGATATCGGTTTGAGGGTGCTCAATGCGCAGTCCGAGCGCATAAGACTTGCCTTCGAGCGTTACGCCGATATCGCGAAGATGGTAAAGCATATCTTCCGCGCTATGGCCGGTGGCCACCACAACCATCGGAGAGTCAAACTCCTCACCATGCTCGGTTTTGATTCCAGTCACTTGCTGGTGATAAGTTTTAATTTCTGTGACTTGAGTATCGAAGTGAATCTCGCAACCCTGTTGAACCAAGTGCTCACGCAATTTGGGAATCACTCTTCGCAAACGATCGCTGCCGACATGAGGGTTGGCCAAAAATTCGATTTCACCAGGTGCTCCAAAATCCACTAGTCGGCGCAGGACATAAGGAATGTGCGGGGATTTGATTCGAGTGATTAATTTGCCGTCGGAGTACAGCCCTGCACCGCCTTCACCAAAACAAACGTTGTTTCGCCGATCCAGCTTTCCGTAGCGCCAAAATTGATTAATGCCCTTCATGCGCATTTCAGCTTGGGAGCCTCTTTCAAAAATACGGCAAGGGATTCCTCTTTCGACGAGTCGGAGAGCACAGAAAAGGCCAGCAGGACCGGTGCCAATAATGATGGGTTTAACTTTTGCTCCCGAAATTTTATCAAGTCTCCATTCGGGGCGAGAAAGAGATTCATTGGCCTCTGCGACTTCAACGGAATAGACAAACTGCGGAGCCATTTTTCGACGTCGAGCATCGACGCTCTGTCTTAATATTCGATATTCACGGTAATTAGGAACAAGCTCTTGTACTTTTTCATCAAGATCGGCATCTAAACTTATAAAAAGATCATGAAAGATTTTTGACATAGAAATAGAGAATAGCACAAAAGGTTTTCGACAAAAAGGTGAAGTTGCTCTATAATTGCAGCGTTAAAGAGGTAGATTGTGACCATATTGTATTGGGTTCCAAAAAATTTGATGAGCTATTGGGTCGGAAAGTTCATTCACCTTCGATTTCCGCAGCCTATACGTGGATTTCTCATTAGGGTCTTTGCGAGAGCCTATCGAATTAGGGTGAATGAAGCGGAAAAACCAATTGATAGCTATCAGAGTATCGGTGATTTCTTTATTCGAAAGCTAAAGCCAGGATTGCGTCCAGTTGCGGGAGCGGACTATGTTCATCCTGCCGATAGCAAAATGACTGCGCGAGGTACAGTTATTGGCAAACAGCTAATTCAAGCCAAGGGTAGTACTTACTCATTGGGAGCGTTTTTGCAGGATTCCTCAGAGGACCGCTGGCAAAAAGGCTATTTTATTACTTATTACTTGTGTCCAACGGACTATCACCGGGTGCATTCGCCAGTGGATGGTTTTATTAAAGAGGTACGTTATGTGCCGGGAAATCTATGGCCAGTCAATGATTGGAGCATCTCAAACATCAAAGACCTCTTTGTAAAAAATGAGCGAGTTATTATCGAAATTGAAACGCAAAAGGGGCCTGTCGCCGTTGTCCTAGTTGGAGCCACCAATGTGGGGTCGATTCGTTTGGTCTTTGAACCATCTTTGCGAACCAATCATACCCACAAAAGGGAACCACGGAAAATCTCTTACTTAGAACCCGTAAAAGTTCGACGTGGTGATGAATTAGGAGTGTTTTGTATGGGGAGCACTGTGATAGTTGTTACGACTTCGGCTTGGGATCAACTTAAGCTGACGACCCAAACTCATGAACCAATCGCCGTTCAAGTTGGCGAAGCGCCAAAATAAGAACACTCTGTCGTAGGGGTTTCTGCGATAGTTACTTTCTGTAACTCAGGCAGAAGCTTCTTAATTCGATCGTAAAGAAAAATACAAAGACTTTCTGAAGTTGGTTTTTCAAGGCCAGGAACCTCATTTAAATATCGATGGTCCAGTGCCTTGAGAATCGGTCTAACGGCCACTTCAATATCATGGTAATCGCGCATCCAAGCTAATTCTTCATTCCATGGGCCAAAGAGTGTCAAAGTGATAGCAAAACTATGGCCATGCAGCTGAGAGCAAGGATGAGTGGACGGCAAATAATCGAGCTTTCTGGCGGCTTCAATACGATATTGCACTTTAATTTCAAAATTTTTGGACATAGTCTGTTCCTCGGTCTAAAGTAGTTCTCGGTTGTAACGGAAAACAGGTGAATGATGCAAGCTTCCAATTTTAAAATTTTACATCTTTCCAAAGAAAACCTGAAGTTTTCTGCCGCTCATTTTCTTATTTTTGACGATAAAAGGGCTGAACGGTTGCATGGGCATAATTATCGTGTGGTAGCGGAATTTAAGATTCCTTGGGACTCTTCAAATACTCAAGGGTATGGTGTTGATTTTGCGGTTTTAAAGAAGTTAATGAAAGATCAACTCGATCTTTGGGATGAACATGTTCTTTTGCCCGAAAAGCATAAAGAGATCATTGTGAAAATCGAAGGTTCCTCGTTGGATTTGAGATTTCGAGAGCGTCACTATGTCTTTCCAGCTAACGAAGTGGTGCTATTGCCGATAAATAATGTGTCCGTTGAGTTATTGTCGGAGTTGTTAACCTCTGAATTATGGAAAAACATTCAGCCATTGGGAGTTTCAGGTTTGCAAATTCAAGTCGAAGAAACCTTAGGGCAATCTGCAACGAGCATTATTGGTGAATGGTAAAGGAGGTTGAAAGTGCTAATTGGATTTATCATCGGTGGTTTTATTTTTTTTATAACAGTAATTTACTTCGTTGTTTTGATTTTGTTTCCTGAATGGGTCGGTGTATCAGGGCGTGACCATCAAAAATTTTTAAACGAACAAAAAGGAGAATCGACACCCGAATCATCATCGAAAACCACTTCAGAAAACTCGTCGGAAGATCAATCGTAAAAGTCTTAAAAAATATCTCATCAATTTTAGACCAAATAAAACCCATTGACAGGGGGTATTTTTCGACTATACCTCGGGCCTCACTTTGGGGGTGAAGTTTTAATAATCTTTTAATTAGTACCGTTTTAAGTTAGGAAGTAGACCAAGGCGGCAATGGACCCGAATGAGATGCGCCGAAGGCGCGAGGCTCGTGAGGGACGCGGAGCCTTACTTCCTGTAAGGCGCACACGAGGCGGGGTTTCCCCACTGTGAAGGGGTGCCTCGGACGACGCAGCCAACGATGGGCTACGAACTAAGTTAAAATGGTACAAAGGGGTCGGGGCTTATGAGTGCACTTGGTCGCCATATCTTGGTCGAATTTGTTGGTTGCAGTTCAGATATTCTTAATGATGTCGATGTCATTGAAAAGGGAATGGTGGATGCCGCCAAAAACGCTGGTGCGACGGTGATTAACTCCACCTTTCATCACTTCTCTCCCTTCGGAGTTTCTGGTGTTGTCGTCATTCAGGAATCCCACCTCGCCATCCATACTTGGCCTGAATATCAATATGCGGCTGTTGATTTGTTTACTTGCGGAGAAACGGTAGATCCTTGGATCTCCTTTGATCATTTGAAAAAAGTGTTTCTAGCAAAAAACCACTCTGCGATTGAGATGCACAGGGGTTCACTCAGTATGCTCAATCGTGTGGAATTTCATATTAAAGATCAGCGCAAAACGATGGAAGAGGAACTTCAACCCCAGTATAAGCGTAATCTTTGGTTTACCGACAAAGATGAGAATCAGGGATTGTCGCTTCGTTACTCTGGTTCTGTCCTTTTTAAAGAAAACTCTCCCTATCAAACTGTGAGCGTATACGACACTCACGCCTATGGAAAGATGCTTGCCATTGATAATATGATCATGTGCACAGAGCGGGACGAGTTTCACTATCACGAAATGATCACGCATCCAGTGATTCAACTGCATGGCAAAGCCGAAAATGTTTTGGTGATTGGCGGAGGTGATGGCGGAACTATTCGCGAGATTCTTCGCTATCCTAACATTAAACAAGTTACTATGGTCGAAATTGATGAAGCCGTCATTCGCGCCTCAAAAGAGTGGCTGCCAACAGTCAGCAATGAGTTTTCAAATCCTCGGCTGAATCTCATTGTCGGGGATGGAATTGAGTTCGTGAAGAATGCCAAGCAAAACTCTTATGATCTCATTATCATTGACGGCTCTGATCCCGTCGGTCCAGCAGAAGGCTTTTTTACTGTTGATTTTTATCGAAATGCGGAGAAGGCCCTTAAGAGAGATGGTATTTTGGCCGCTCAAGGGGAGTCTCCGATGTTCCACACAAAAGCTTTTGTTGGGCTTCATAAATGTTTTAAAGAAGTTTTTGGTGCGGACAATGCACATGCCTTACTGTTCTACGTACCCAGTTATCCAAGTGGTATGTGGAGCATTCAGATTGCTACCAAAAATAGAATTTCACCGGCCGTTGATTTCGATATGAAAAAAGCACAGGCATTTGCTGAAGAACAGGGATTAAGATATTATAATTCAAACATTCATAGTGGCGCTTTCGCTTTGCCAACTTTTGTGCAAAAGTTATTGAACTAAAGCAAGGTGCTAGGCATGCGATTTCTTCAAGGTTTACTTGCACTAATGATGTTAAGCTTGGTGGGTTGTAAATCTATTTCAATAGAGGGTGGCCACCTGCCGAAGCAATATTTACTTCAGGCAAAAAAACTTGAAGGCCGCTATGTGGGCTCCTTTGAGGGCACCAAGGCTGAGATTGTCCTCTTTTTGAGAGGCGATCGGCCTATTTTAAAATATGTTGATCAGACTTCAAAAGATATTTTAGGCGCTGATTGCCAGTCAAAAATTGGATTGCTACAGGCCATAATGGTTGAAAATAAAAATGGAAGAGAATCTTTAGGTCCGTTGGAATTTGGATTTGACCCCGGCCATTGTGTTAGTGTGCAAGGACGCCAAGTTATTCTTCGCTTTCTTAAGAGAAACCAGTTTGAAATTCGAATTTTGGATCATAGGGAACTTGAAGGCGAATGTGATCCTCGATTTCCTCCACCTTATAATGGACATCGCTGTGGCACTCCAGAAGTGCCGGTGTACCGAGAAGGCTACTTTACTAAATATCGCTAAGAAAAGTTCATTCAGGATCAGGAGCCCCTTGTAGTATCCATTGTTCGACTAGCTTCAAGAGCTTTGCGCGCTCTCCGGAATCCATACCCGAGGGAGGCATGGCCTGAGATTCGAGGTAGGTATAAAAGGGGCTTGCCTTCACATCATAAGGGATAGCAAGTTTTTTATCCTTCAACAGCATCGCATTCGCTAAATCATTATAGCTGAGCATGAGTGAATTGTCTTTGAGCTTGTGGCACTCGGCACAATGTTTATCGATCAGCTTATCTTGGATCTGCGAGAAGAGTGGTGGTTTTGGAGATTGCAAACGCCTTTGAAGAGATTTTTTCGCACGGAGTTCCTCGTACTTATTTTGTTTATAAAATGACGCAATCTCTTTGTAATTCTGATCGACAGTTAGAGACGGGCGGGTATCATTGTCGAAATTCACTTTTAAATACTGTGGATCAAAGTAAAGGCGCCAAATAGCCTGATTGTTATCTTCAGTGATAAAGACTGAACCATCGCCGGCTTCATAGAGTTGCACCGGAGTGCCCAGCGCCATATTGCCTTCGATACCCCAATTCCATACGAGGTTGTTGATTACGGGAGACGGTAGGCCATTGTCTTTTTCTTGCATGACTACAATACGGTGACCTGTGTATTCGTAACCATGCCAACTCATTAAGAGCGCATTCTTATAATAGGGAGGCCAGTTAGTGCCAGAGTGAAAGATCATACCCAATGGCGCCGCATGAGCTGGCAGTAAAATGTGCGGTGCGTGACTCTGGCTACAACTGACATTTGGGTATTCAGGGCTTGGCAGATTATTAGAGTAACAATAGGGCCAACCGAAGTCGAAAGGAGTTCCGGTCGAGAAAAATCGCTTTAAATCAATAAGATTTAGTTCTTCGTGGGGAAGTGTTTTGCCATCGCCAAATTTATTGTTAGCACCAGTCACCTTATGAATGGCATCTCTCGAGTTTTCTCCTTGAAAAAGCCAATTTGGATGATTGGGGTGAAAGGCCATTGTTAAGGAGTTTCGAAGTCCGACCGCAATGATTTCATAACGGGGATTATAACTGCCGTCACTATTTCGGCGATAAAAGCGGAGTTGAGCGCGAGTGTCTCTTTCGGTGCAATCGCCAGTTTTCGAAAGAGTGATTTGGGTGCGGCAGTTGTTCGTAGCTGATCCAATATTAACAATAAGGTTACCTTCGTTGTCGAAAATGAAGTTCTTAAGAGCATGCAATTCGTTTTTTAAAACGCTTTGATCTTCTGAAATTTGAATGTTCGAGATCACTTTTTGGATATCAGTAACGACTCCATCGTGATAACGGAAACTGAAGATCGCTCTGGTGGTTCCAAAATAAAAAAGTTCATCATAGCGAGAGATATGGGCGGGTCGGTAAAAGGCTTCTTTAGGAAATCCGAAGGGGTTGTAAGCCTTATTGGCAAGGAGGGTTCGTGTGGTTTTACCGGCACTGAACCCGATAGAGAAAAACTGACCTGCGGCAATCACCGAATCTTTGCTGCCTTGGTCAACAAGGAGAAACTCAGTATTATTTGCTTGCACCAACGAGCGCGGAAAAATCATGGCCGTTTCAAGGAGCTTTGGGTTGTGATGAACGGTTTGGGGGGCGCCATTGTCAACGAGGCCCATGCAAAAACCTGTGGGAGTCTTGATATCTTTCAATCGAGGCAGCCCATCGCACAGTTGCGAGTAGTCCAAGGAAATACCACCATAAGTGGTGGCAGACGACTTCTGAGTTATAACAACAAAAGCGGCCAAAACCATCAGTTTAAAGGACAATAATTGGATCAATTTCATTTTGGCTTGGGCGCAAGGTGCAAAACTCGCTGCAAAGAGTATCGTCAACAAAGAGTGCTTTTGAAGTTTTCCCATAGACCACCTTTAATCGAGACCCTTAGTTGCAGGAACCGGACCAACCTAGGCACCTCATTGTTTTTCTCCGACCTGTCGAACTCTTAGACGTAGGGATCATGGAACGGCAAAGGTGCTGATATTTAGAAGAACAACCTGTTATAGCGGGAGACCTGTGATCATGAGTCCAGAGATTCGTATTCTCGTGATTGACGACGAAATTGGCATTCGAAATGCTTTACGAATGAGTTTGTATGCTAGTGGTTATGAGTTTGAGGAGTGAGCTAGTTTTCGCAAGGACACCAAGGTTAAAGCGACTAACATTAGATTTCGTACCGATACGATAGAAACAAAAAATAGGTTGCCGGCCACAAATTGCCAGTAGCCCAGATCGAAGCCAATATAAGTCAGCAGATAAGTCAGTAGGGTCAGAGTCAGGAATCTCCAGTCAAAATGGAAGCTCTGAAGGAGTGCCAAGGGAAGCATCAGCCAGATAAAAAATTGTGGCGATAAAACTCGTTGAGTCGACAAAAAAATACAAAAAATATTGATCCAAACCAAGCAAGCCAGGTGCGGACAGGTGATCAGTGATTTGTTGGAATTTTTTAGTTTTGGAAGCAAAACTAAAAACAAATAAAGGCCAAAACCAGAAAGAGCTAACAATCCAGCCAGTTTTGAGAATTCAAGATACCAAAAGGGAACTTGATTTTCATCAATGTGTTGGGCTCCGAAATTATTGACAGCATATGAGCCCGTGGGCTTTGTGAGAATTTGTTTAATGATGACTGGAGTGGCCCACGTTGATTCGACTTGAATCCCTCTTTGAAAGTGCATATTCATATCTTTAAATAGGCCTGGCGCAATAAGGGCTTCGTAGCCCGAGACGAGAAGGTAAAAGGGCATAATGAACCAGAAAAGTTCGATGAAGCCAGCTTTAATAAGTTCTATCCATTGGCGAGAGCGCGCTTTCAATAATGGTTTTGAGGAAAAGTGACTCAGCAGATTTAGCACAAGGGCATATAAGAATGGAACAAACTTAACAAAAACGCCAACGAGACTTATCAGGCGCAACAGCCAATGGCGAGAGGGCGCCACTGAAAAACAATAAAAAAGCGCAAAGAGGCTCGTCAGAATCAATAGATCCAAGCGATCATAGAGTAAGTGGCCTTGCAGAAATCCTAAGAGGGTGTAGGTTCCAACGAACACCGAAATTTGTTTTTCGGTGGCCTTGAGTTTGGCCACTAAAAAGTAAAAGACCCAGGCAAAAAGGCCGAGGTCGATCATAAACATTTGAGCCCTAAAAGTTCTCCAATAAGACCAAAACTCAATGTGCGAAAACCAAGCCGGAAGATAAGTAAATAAAAGTGCTAGAGGGGGATACCCAAAAGAAAAATCCCGATACGCTTTGGCATTAGTTGTTAGGCCCTGTTTGGCGATCTCAAGATAGTAACCAACGTCCGTGACATAGGCTTCGTAAAAAAGCAAAATCGTCAAGCGGCAAAGCATAAAAAAAACTATCCAAAGCGTCTGGGATCGTGTGAGTGAAAAGTTTCTGATGGCTGCCACGAACACCTTTATTGTTTATTTAGGGTTTTGTTCTGAGGTAGAAGCTGATTCATCCTCTTGTTTTAGAGGGGGTGAACCATTGCCTTTAGCTTGAGATTTACGTTTATGCACTTTATCATAAGTTTCTTGGCCACCTATACGACGTAATTCATTGCTGATATCGGGAAAGACTTCTTCGTAGAGGAGGTCGGGATCAACTGGATTTTCTGAGTCGCGGTTGGCACAGTGATTCTTGGCGCGGCAGAAGGAATTCGAATTCATAAACTGCGCTATTTTATCGGCCAAATATGCTGCGATTTGTTTTTTATCAAATTCAGCTTCGATGTGATTTAAGGTAGAGGTGGTTTGTACTGCATCTATCTTTGTATTGGTAATATCATTGTAGGCATCATCGATGAGTGCTGGGAGTTTTTCGCTATTGGGGAACTTCCTCATTTCTTCTGGGTGCCCATCAATATAGGTATCGACAGTATTCAAATCGTCACGGTATTTATCAAGCAGGGTTACCTCCTGGTCAATTGCTTCCTGTAGCTCTAAAAAGCTTGAATCGTTCTTGTTACCATTTGCATCAAAAAACGGTATTAAAGTTTTGTTCGCTTTCGTAAGTCTTGTCTTTTCGTTGGAGGTCAATGAATCGTATTTTTTGGAGCCCAACGCTCTCCGAACTTTCCACGCATCTAGCATGGCATCAGTTTTAATACCAAGTTTCTTGAGCTGATTGCCGGACTTGGCGATTTTACTTGGAAGGCCCTTGGCAATTTCGTTAGCTTCTTCGGGGGTCATGGCTGCTTTCAACGGACTCAGCATGAGAAATAATCCCATAAATAATAAAAATTTAATCATTACGGCTCCTCAGTATTTTGTTCGTCGCTAGAAGAGTAATCATTTAGCAAAAAGCGGAATAACGAACCTTTGTAGTAGTGATAAAGGACAATTCCTTGTTTGAGTTCAAACATATTACCCCAATGCCGATTCTGAGCTTCGGCAAGGTCTTTAACGCCATTGATAAAATCAAGATAAGTGGTTTTACTTTGTCGGTATTCGCCCTCAAGGAAAAGAAAGTTGTTTTGTTCTAAAATCAAAAAATCTTCGCTGGTTTTAAAGTTCTCTTTGAGTTGCAAGAATTGTTTCTGAAGTTTCTGAATCTCAGTTTCTAGCTGGATCTTTTTTTGTTTCAGATCGGTTTTCTGCATTTCGTTTTGCAGAGTCACTTTGCCTTCTTGGCTTCTTTTCTCGCCTCCATCCCAAAGTGTCCAGTTAAACGTTACAAAGGCGCCCCAGGACTTGGTTTCTTTTTCAGTAAAAGAATAGCCAGTGTTCCAGTAATCACCGCTTCCGAGGCTCGCTTTTAAATCAAAACTGATGGTGGGGTCTAATTGCTTGAGCGAGACCTGCTGAGTCAAATCAGCGATTTGCGCTGATAAAGTGAGAAGCTGATCTTCATAAGTGTTATTGAGTTCGGCGGGGTTCTTAAATAAATCCAGCATAGGTGGTTGGCTATCCTCTGGCCGGAATTGCTGGTTTGACGTGATCTCGGAAAAGCCGCCTAGCGCCATTAAGGTGAGGCGGGATTTCTCAATAAGAGTGATTTGTTTTTGCAAATCAAGCTCAGCTCTTTGGGCCTGGCTCTTAAAGCGGAGGAAATCTCGCCGTGATCTTAAACCATGCAGGTATTCATCCGAAACTAAATCAAATTGCTTTTTTAGCAGCCTTTGCTGGTTTTTCTGAATCTCAAGGCTTTTTACTAATTGAGAATACTGATAGTACTCCTGAGTGATCACAAGACAGGTTTCATCGCGCTTTTGAAAATACTCAAGCTCGGCCTTTCGCTTGTTTATACGCGCGATTTCTAGCTTTTTGGAGTCAATGCCCTTGTTCCAGAGATTTTCACTCAGAGATAAAGTGGCCGAACTGGACTGCGAAGGTTTGTAAGGATTCGGTTCTTGATTTCGCACACCATGGGATGTTTCCAATCTCAAGCGCGGCCAAAACAGGGAACTAGTGGAATCTTCTTCCAGCTTGGCTTGCTGCTTCTCTTGGCGAGCTCTAATAATGCCGGGTGAATTTTCTACTGCAAAACGTAAAAGATCTTGAAGTGTCCAAGTTTCAGTTATTACTCTTTCTGCCCCAAAGACAGATAGTGGTAAAAAACAGAGGGTTAAAATGGAACTTAAAAATAGGGGGCTTATCCGCATCGATCAAATTTCCCTCGCAAGTGAGTTCCGCTTAAAGCGCGACCGCTCTAAGTTCATTCATTTTTTTCTGAATTTCTTCGGGGATATAAAGTCCACTAGTGCCGCTGTAACCAGAAATGGTGCTCTCTTGGTAGCGAGCAAAACATTTTTTGGCAATTTCAGTGTGGGGTTGTGTTCGAATGCATAGCTCATAATAATCTTCATTCATTGACCAAGCACCGATTTCACCGATATTTTCATATATTAGACCAAGTTGGTAAAGGGCTTCCGATTTAGAAGTGGGCGCTTGGGATTTAGCTAAAAATTGGTGGAGCAAGCTGCCAGCACGAAGGTAATCAACGGTACCGCCGTCGCTCCGCGATGCTCTTTGGGCGGCTTCTGCACGATTCACAATTTGTTGAGCCACCTTCAAGTTAGCCGTTGGCTTAGGATTACGACTCCAGTCTTTGATCGATTGCTGCCAGTAGGGCAAGTGGCGTTTGATAAAATAAGGAAGGTTTTTATTCTGACTGAGGAGCTGAAGAAATTGTTGGGATTGTTTGACGTCATGGCGAAATCTTACGTTAATAATCAGACCCATTTGCACGAGCTTTTGCCATGCTACAATAGAAAGTGTGTCACCTTTATCTAAGGTTAAGCTGATCTCTCTCATGGCTTCGTCAAAATAACGGCTGGCGATTAAAAATTGAACCCGCTCCACAATCGCGGCTTTTTGCAATGTCGTCAAAAACTGGGGCTGGGCTAAAGCGGGGCCAGTCTCTAATCGAGTGTGACACTGAACACATTGAGCCAGGGCATTCTTAAAAACACTTCTTGAGAATTCAATATGACCTGATTGAAATGACTCCAGCGAAAGTTTTAGGTTTTCTTCAAAACGTCGGCCTATGAGTTTAAGAGTAGGGTCTTGATCGGGAGTTGGCGTCGATTCATTGATATCATGAGCCAACTTTTTTAACTCCGCCATTTTGGATTCAACAAATTTTTTCTTTTCAGCGTCATTATAACTTTTGGGATCGGTGATGATCGGTAGCAACTCAGAGAGGTTGTAAGTGAGTTGCTGCATTTCATTGGGCCATGTATTCTTTGGAGTTTCAGCAGTCTGAGTCGCAGAACTAGTTGAGACATGTTCTGCCTTCTTTGTCGTTTGGCAAGAGAGGGTCTGTAGAACCACCATTGCGAGGATTAAATAAGAACTAGTTGTAAAACGTTTCATTGCTGTCCTCCGTGCGATGACTTAAGTTTAGGGGGGCTCATTCTAGAACTCAAGCAAGATAATCTATTTATTAAGTTTTCTTTTGAATTCTTCGCTGGGACGAAAGCGCGGAGCCTTAAAGGAGGGGACGATGACTGCTTCGCCCGTTTTAGGATTTCGCCTTTTGCGGGAACGCCGAATGGAATGATCAAAAGTGCCAAAGCCGATAAGTTTAACTTGTTGTTTGGCGCTAACTTCATTCATGATCGTGTTAATCAACTCATTAACAAGGAGTTCCACTTCGGCTCTTTTGAGTCCCGATTTCTTGATGAGCTTATCAATAAGTTCCGTTTTATTCATAAATGATATTAGATGAGATCAAGTTGATCTTAGGCAACTAAAGAGAAGATGTTTATGACAAGTTGCATTCTTATGTCCTGCAAGCAGAGTTTGTGCAACTATCCTTCGTTTTTGAATTATTTCCAATAAGTCAGCAATAAATTGAACCCTTTGGAGGTCGTTTAGGGCTCGGTGTTTTTGCCTCAGAACTGAAATTCTCAAAACTAAACTCTTCTTCTCGATACAAATGGGAGATAATAAATTCAGGCCTGGGTGATTTTCTTTGTGCCCTTGTGTATTTGCCAATAGAGTTTTGCCTTGTTTATTCAGAGAATAAGGACGTGCCTATGCCCGCTATGCTCAATGCCATTATTATAATGTTGATGGTGTTCTTTGCCTTGCTGACTCAAGCTAAAGACGTGGTCATTCTACAAAAGATTAAAACTTCTCAGATGGAACGTGAGGCCTTGGTTATACTTCCTGGCTTGGGTACTGTCTATCATGGTACCAAACAGATGCAGAGTTTTTTTCGAGGGAGAGGTTACGACTTATTTATCCCAGATTACTATTTTACCAAATCGCTTAAAGAGAACCAGATTGCTTTCGATCGTTTTTTTAACAAATACCAGCTTGGCTCTTACCAAAAGGTTCATGTCATCAGTTTTATTCTAGGTGCGTGGATCATAAACCCTTGGCTGGAAACCCATCCTAATCATAATATTCATTCGA
>CAZYOE010000119.1:0-14909 GCA_964648725.1 uncultured Pseudobdellovibrionaceae bacterium
AATGGAATTATTGGTTCACTCGAACTTCTCCTTAAAACCTCCCTCAGTGAAAATCAAAGAAAACTAGCCGATGTGATTCGTGACTCCGCTAACTCGCAGCTAGGAATCCTCAATGAAATTCTGGATTTTTCAAAAATTGAGGCCGGCAAACTCGAACTCTTAGTGGAACCTTTCTCAATCGATAAAGTCATCGATGAAACTCATACCCTTTTGGCTTATACGGCCACCCAAAAACAGATTGAGTTTACTAAATCCGTTGATCCACGAATTCCAAAGCTCCTCTGCGGTGATGCTCTCCGCATTGGTGAAATTATAAATAATTTTATGAGCAATGCCATAAAGTTCTCCAGTAAAGTAAACCGCAAAAGAGTGGTCTCAATTTCCGCTCGTTTCATGATGGAAAAAAACAATTCAGTCTGGGTGGAATTCCAGGTCAAAGATAACGGAATTGGTATGAGCGAAGAAACCCTCAAACGCCTCTTCCAACCCTTTCAGCAAGCCGACGCCAGCACCACTCGTCGCTACGGTGGCACAGGTCTGGGACTTGTCATTTGCCAACGACTGACCGATTTAATGGGAGGCAAGATCTTGGTTGAAAGTCGGGAGAACGTGGGAACAACATTTATGGTTCAACTACCCTTTGCCAGAGTGAGTGAAACCACTGTTCCTCATCCACCGATTACGAATGTCTACTCCGAGAACGTCGAAGCTAGGTCAAGGGCAGCCAATGCAAAATCCTCGATTTATAAAAAACTTCGAGTTCTCGTAGCAGAGGACAATGAAACGAATCAAGATGTGATCCGAGAACAAATGCAATTCCTAGACTTTTCCGCCGATATTGCAGCGGATGGAAAAGAAGCTTTTGAGCTTTGGAAAACCGGCAACTACGCCATTGTTCTCACTGACGTTCAAATGCCAGAAATGGACGGAAACCAATTGGCCATGGCGATCCGCAAAGCTGAGTCCGGTACCCTTCAAAGAACTCCTATAATTGCACTAACAGCCAATGCCATGAAGAATGAGCTTGAGCAGTGTTTCGCTGCCGGCATGAATGATTACCTCACAAAACCGGCTTCACTTGATGCTCTAAAGGCCACCATCGAAAAATGGATGATAATAACACTCTCTTCTCCAAGTGTGAATGTGTTATCTAAAGCACAATCATTTCTTCCGGAAACTGAGAGCGCCCAGAAATTATTGGATAACATCGGCAAATTTCCAGTTTGGGAAAAGGATGCTCTTAAAAAACTGGTGGGCAGTGATCAAGCTCAGTATGATGCTTTTCTCGCGAAATTTCTGGGTCGGATGAAAAACCAAGCTGCTAACCTCTTACAAGCTAGTATCAATGGCGATTCTTTATCCGTCCAAAAGATGGCTCATTCTCTGAAATCAACGGCACGTATTATTGGGGCTACGCAACTGGGAGAACTCAGTGAAGCCATTGAAAGAGCGGCCCATAATGAAGATGCCACAAGTTTTAAACTTGCTATGGAACAGTTAGATCCTATTTTAAAACTGGTGTTACATATGGTTGACTCATCCATAAGTAAGGCCAGTTAACCATTTTTTATTGAGATATCAATGAACGAAGGCGCTTTGACTAAAAATACTGAGTGGGCTCAAAAATGGTGGAGCGGCTGTTCACGGTGCTTTCGTCTTCACTCTCAGCCTGTGCGAGAGTGATACTCTTGATTTTTTCTACTTTCACACTCACCGTTTGCAAATCCCTTTGGGTTTTTCCATACACCCACAAAAAGCAAGACGTTAAAAACACTTCGCGAAAGTTCGCGTAAATATCAGGAGGAAAACAAAGGTCTACAAAACCTTTTTCATCTTCCATCGTCGCAAAAACTACACCCCCTGCGGTGGGAGGTTTTTGCCGCACGAGCACCATTCCAGCGACTTCAATCATTGTTCCAGACGGTGCCGAACGCACGGACTGAGAATTCCACTTTGGCAAACGGACCCGCTGTCGCAAAATCTGTAACGGATGCCCACGCGTTGAGTACCCGAAAGCTTCGTACTCATGCCCCAGAGAATCCCACGTATCCATTGGATCCCAGACTCGGTGCTCTGTGGACTCTGCCGGAGAGGATACTTCATCCGGATCACTCTCCCCTTCCCACTCAAACAAAGTTCGTTGCCGAGAATCAGAAGTGTCTTCAACGGAATAGGCCATCAAAGCCCAGAGAACACTCCGCGGATCTCCCAAGCGACCCGCCAAAGTTAAACGCTTTAAAACAGACTCCCGCAATTGAGTTCTCAATAAAAAATCTTTAGCACTCTTGAACGGAGCTTTTGAACGCTCATGCTCTAAACGTTGATAATCCCTCTGCCAAAGGCCTCGGATCAGACGAAATCCTAGACGAATCGCGCCCTCACTATCAATAAAACAATCCCACTGAGATTGTTGAAGATGAATCGGCTTTACTTTAAGCCCATGGCGAAACCCATCATAAATCAAACTGTCCACGCGATAAAATCCCATCGGCTGAGAGTTTATCAAGGCACACAAAAATTCTCTTGGGTAATGGCGTTTGAGGTAGCAAGACGCATAGGCCAGCAAACCAAAGCTTGCGGCATGACTCTCCGGAAACCCATATTCAGCAAACCCCTTGATCTGCGCAAAGATTTGCTCAATCCATGGATCTGGTAGATTATTTTTCTTTAGTCCTTCCATGAGGCGCCGCCCGATACCTTCAATAGGACCACTGGAACGCCAAGCGCCTATGGCCCGACGGAGTTGATCGGCCTCCCCCGGAGAGAATCCCGCGAGTTCAATGGCGATCTTCATGACCTGTTCTTGAAAAAGAGGAACCCCCAGCGTGCGGCCCAGAATTTTCTGTAGCTTTGGATGAGGAAAGGTGATGGGTTCCCAACCGCGACGCCGCCGCAGGTAAGGATGCACCATTTTTCCCACGATCGGCCCTGGCCGCACAATCGCCACTTGAATCACCATGTCGTAAAATGTTTTAGGTTGTAGCCGTCCCAGCATGGACATCTGCGCCCGCGACTCAACCTGAAAGGTTCCCACGGTGTCGGCGCGTTTGAGCATTTCATAGGTGGCGGCATCATCATGGGGCAAATCATAAAGACTCATTCCCACCGCATCGAGGGTTTTTCGCAATGCTGACAACATCCCCAATGCAAGAATATCCACTTTCAAAAGACCCAATGTTTCTAAATCATTTTTATCCCATTGAACAACAGTGCGCCCATCCATGCGAGCCGGCACCACTGGTACAATCCGGGTGATGGGATCAGCAGAGAGCGTGAATCCTCCAGTATGAATAGAGGCATGTCGCGGAAATCCTCGAATCTCAGTACAAACAAGTTCTATTTTTTCGCGTAAAACCGGATCAGGAACAAAGGTTTCCCACTCCCGCTCCAACTGGCGGGCCGATAGCGTTCCCACAGGAACGCCAAAAGCTTTAGCCACCTCGCGAAGAGCAGAACGCCTCCGAAAACAAACGTGCGTGCAAACCATCGCCGCTCGATGACGCCCATACTTTTTATAAATGTACTGAATGACCTCTTCGCGCCGTTCATGTTCAAAGTCGACATCAATATCCGGAGGTTCTCCCCGCTCCACCGAAATAAATCGTTCAAAGAGCAAATTCATCTTAACGGGATCAATGGCGGTAATCCCCAACACATAACAAATCACTGAGTTGGCCGCCGAACCTCGCCCCTGACATAATATTTTTTGCGCGCGCGCAAACTCCACCACGTCATAAATTGTTAAAAAATAATCGGCAAAATGGAGCTGCTCGATCAGTACGAGTTCATGCCGAATCTGCTGCGCGACACTTTCAGGAATATTTTGTAAATATCTTTTATTTGCACCTTCCCACACTAATTTTTCTAAAAAAGCCTGGGCCGTATAACCGGAAGGTATCCACTCCGAGGGATAGTAGTAACGGAGCTCAAAAAGTTGAAAGCGGCAGCGTTCTGCCACTTCGAACGTTCGCTGCAAGAAGGCAGGATTGTCCGCAAATAGTTTCTGCATTTCTTGGGGTGATTTTAAACATCGTTCAGCATTCGGAAACAACCGGAACCCCATCTGCTCCAGCGGTTTGGTCTCACGAATTGCTAACAACACATCCTGGAGGTTTTTACGCTCACGCTTATGGTAATAAACATCGTTACTCGCCACCACTGGCAATGAATAACGCTCTGACTTTTCCAGGATCTGTTGGTGCCGCTCGCGATCTTTGCCATCAAGATAGCGAATCATAGGCAGATAAATATGCCCTTGAAACACTTCCACCAGGGAAGGCCAATCGTCTTCCGACAATTGACGTGGCAAGCACACCACTCCCTCTGGCCCTTCACGGTTCCAAAACTCAAAAAAATCCAGCGGCCCTCTCAACGATGAATCTAAAACCGAGTTTATTCCTTCGCCGCTAGTGTGTTGAATCCACTCGGTAATCCACTGAGTGATCTTTCCATAACCAGCTCTGGACTCCGCAAGCAGAGTGAAGCGCCCCTGAGGACCAAGGTCGATAAGACTCCCTACAATGTATTGAAAAGACTTCGGCGATAGGGCTTTCCACCGCTCATAACCGCGCACTAATCCCGCCACAGTATTACCATCGGCAATGGCAAGCCCCTGCAATCCCAACCGCAGCGACTCCTCAATCAATTCTTCAGCGTGAGAGGCGCCGGTGAGGAAGGTGAAGTTAGTCTTTGCCAACAACTCCACATAACTATCAATACCGTTCACTTTAGCTAACGACATTGATTGCATCGTATCAAAAGTGAGCAGCGTTGACTCATATAGACCTTTTCAAAAGCCCTGCAATCGAGGCGTTCGAGGAGAAAGCACCGAGGCCTACTTCCTGTAGGCCCCACAAGCGAACGACGAAGACAACGAAGAGTGCAGAACTTTTGTAAGAGCCTATAAAAACACTCCCTGGAGGAATACATGATCCCCTTCTTTAAACACCCAAAGTTTTTCTCCACCTTCCAAATAAGCGATGCCATAACGACGTTCAAATCGTTCAGCCCAAAATTCCCCACTGATAATTTCCGACCAAATAAGCCGGCAGGGTTCCCACTGATTATTAAATAGTATTTGTTTACCATTAAAACTCAGACGCTCAACCTTGGGAAACACCCGCAATGGCTTTTGGGACAAGATTTCATAAACCTGTGTCATTGGCCCAGGCTCTGAGCGAGATCTCCGTGTCTGAGACTGATACCACTCACTGATCGGTCGGCGCACCCAACTGCGCTCCGGTCGATAACTCTCAAAAGGTTCTGCACAAAAAATTTGTTTTCCACCTAAGCGAGACTCTAGTTTTGTCAGAGACTCCAGCAAAGTTCCCTCACGGTGCTCACGCTGTGGATCCAGCAAATCTTTTTGCAGCCCGTGCCAAGATAGAGTTTCATCAACACTAATTTCGATAGACTCCAATAAGGCTGGCAATTTTTGGTGCTGGGAAAGCGACTGCAAACGTTCGCGCAAAAGATGGAGCCAAAGAGACACCTCACGAAGAAAAGCCGGCAAGGTTAATTGAACCTCCACCGACCCGGTAAACTCGGTTCCGTAAGCTGTGCCCACCAGTCTCTCTCGCAAACTGCGAGCACCGAGATTCTGTTGCGTGAGACGTTGCTGCAATTTCTGTAAAAGTTGTTTACTAATAAAGTAAAGCGGCTCCAACAGTGTACCTGTAGATTCCTCCGGAAAGAAATAGGACTCCGCAAATCTTTCGACCGTTTCAATCTTCGGCTCGAGCAATGGCGTGTCCCCATGCACACCCAGCCACAAACGTTTTCCCCAATGACTCCAACGCATTCCAACTTCACGCTCCGAAAGCCCCATAAAGGATCCCAACCGCCCTAGCCCCAAAACCTTTAATTCCAAAAGCATTTTTTTTAAAGCTCGTGATGGTTCCAAGGGTTCGCGAAAGGGATCTAAAAAATAAATCAGTGACTCCAATGGTAACTCAGACTTTGCTTCAACCTGATATTGGGCCTTAGCAAGGGCCTCACTGGGATCAGCGGCGCCAGCAATTTGCGGGAGAACTAAAGGAAGCGACGGAGATAGGCCATTGAGGTGACTTCTAAAGTCGTTATGCTTTTCTATAATTCTTATTTGTAAGCTGTTTTTATCTATAATGGAGCGACTCCGGCCAACCTCAAAGACCAGACACTGAGTATTCCACACATATATTTGCGGAGTGAACTCACTTAAAAAATGCACCCAAGAAATCAAATCCTGAGGGATGGGCCACCACAGGGCCATCCACCAACGCATTGGATTTTTGAACTGAGATCCCATATTAACCAACCGTCTCCTTCAAAGTCTGGCGACACTTTTGCCACTGCGACTGTAACTTCCCTTGGCGCCACTGAGCCTCCAATAAAAACAAGGAGCCCACTTGATGATGAGGTTCCTCCGACAAAACAAATAAGGTACTGCCTGCTCGCTCACACTCCAATTGCAAACGCCGCCAAAGTGGCAACGACAATCGGAGGTCCGGCGCTAAAATCACTGAAAAAAAATGGCTAGTGAGAAGCTCCTCTACAGCCCACTGGGCTTTCTCTCCCGCTTCCACCAAAAGCCAACGAGTAACATCAACACCTCTCTGCGCCACAGCCGGAGGAAAGAGTGTCCACTCAGGCTCAACCCAAGCGACATTTAGGTCTGGCTGCTCAGAGACAAAATTAATCGCAAACTCAAATCGTGCATTTCCAAAAACTTCCACCACACAGCCCTGAGGAATCAGTAAGTTCTGTTCCGAAAAACTCCATGAGGTCCGAGTTGGTGCTTGAAACTTTTCTTTCAGAGTTCTGAAAATTTTTTCTTTCGTTTCCATCACGACTACAACTAATGTTTATGCGGTGATGGCGTTCGCAATAAACCACAGTAGACTCCTTCAATGCGAAATGCCGCTTCCTCGGGAATTAAAATTGGAGCATAACGAGAATTCGCCGAGTGCAACTCCATCTTTTGTTTTTTGCGAACAAACCTTTTAATTGTGGCTTCCTCTTCTAACATTGCCACCACAATCTGCCCGGAATCAGCTTCAGACTGCCGGTGCACAATCACGAAGTCTCCATCCATGATTCCTTCATCAATCATCGAGTCACCTTGAACTTGTAATAAAAAATGCTCACCCTGCTTTTTTAACATCCATCCAGGGACCTCACGACTCTCACCACTTTTTCGATATTCCAATGGACGACCCGCTGCCACTTTACCTAACACGGGCAAAACATGTTGAGCGCCTTCTTCGTTATCTATCAGTTTTAAGCCCCTCGCTTTGCTAGAACGCTCGATATACCCTTTGGCCTCCAAGGCCTCGAGATACTGCTGTACAGTCCCTAAGGAACTCAATTCAAAATGCTCAGCCATATCTTGTAAAGTGGGAGCATAGCCTTGCTGACGAAAAAACTGCTTAATAAAACTTAAAAACTTTTGCTGCTTGGGCGTTAGAGAATCCATGCTTCACCTCTTCCAACAGAATAGTTCAAAAAAATCTACGTAATATATACGTATACGTAAAGTTTACGTAAATCAAGAGTATTTTGAACCTGGACCACCAGTTTTTTAAATCCATTTCGACTGTGGTCACCATTAAATGCCTTTCCAAGTACTGGAGGAATGGGTTCCTGCACCACTTAAGGGCAGCTCATAACCAAGCTGAAAGGACTTTGCTCGTGGCCCATCGATGGACTACGAGCCAACAGAAACGCCATTAGTGAAAGTATCCGACGATCATCAACGATCCCACCGAAGGCGACTTTTTAGTCACTTCAGTTTCGTCCCCAATGTATGAGCCTCTGACTACAAAAGCAAAATTGGTTTTGGATGTTCGAAAAAATCGGAATCCAACACCGACCCCTCCCAGCCAACCGGAAGCTTTATCTTTGGAGCTACACAAAAGTGAATCACTGGCACAACCAGTGGAAGCAATAGCGACTCCATAACCCAAATGAGCTTCAAGGAAGGGCGCAAAGTTTCCGCGAGTTAAATAGTGATTCAATCCAAAATTAAGGGCGGCGTAATAGGCATCATTCTCCGATCGGCGGTGAGTGGTAAGCCAATCAATATCCACATGCATATCCCAATCAAAATCCACCTCATAGTTATAACCGAGATTCCAAAGTGTCGTCTGGCCAGTCACATTTAGATTTGATGTCGAAGCTGGTCCTACAGCAAAGATTCCCTGAGAGATCACTTCTTTCCGTCGCCGCTGGTTATTTTCTTCATCATAAGTCACATCCTTCACCGTGACATTTTTCTCAACAGAGACTTCCTCATCAATAGAGCGCACAAGTCTCCCGACAACAACATCCATATCAGACATCATTGACGACTTTAGGGTAGCACGAAACACTTCATCAGAACCCCTGGTTTTAATGAGCGTCAAAGAGTAAGCCTCGCCAAGCTTTACGAGCTTTCCATTCACTGAATAATCGGCTTCGGCTGCAGACTCGACGATCTTGTGATGCAAATCACCGGCTATAGCAGTTCGAACTAACTCTTCCAATGTGTTCACATCGGCCTCGGGCACGGAAATTCCTTTGATGGCTCCTACATAAACTGATCCAGCCCAAGTCTGTATTGAAAACATCACACCTAATAGCAGTCCAAACCCTAAGCTTCTCACCGCAAACCTCCCATTTAATTATCGGCCAGCTAAAAGATTAAACTTCACCTTGCTCTGAAGCAATATCAAACTCGACAACGAACCACTCCTGTATTAGTGTTCCCGCCATGAATCCAGAAATTGAAATTCTCTTTGAAGACAAGTGGCTACTTATCGTTAATAAGCCTGCCGGCCTACCAACGCAGCCTACGGTTGATCGCAAGCGCCCAAGCCTCTACAGCCTGCTCCTTGAATCTAAAAAGTGGCCTTACATTGGCCTGCATCATCGCTTAGATGTTCCAACCAGTGGATTGGTCTTGCTCACCAAAAATAAAGATGCCAACAAAGGCGTCAGCGAACTATTTAAAGGTCGAAATTTAGAGAAAAATTATATTTGTTTAGTTCAGGGAGTCCCCGAGGAAACAAGCTTTAGCTGTCAAAATCATCTCAAGGCCTTAAAGTTAAAAACCGGAAAGACCAAAATGATCTCCACTCAGTCAGGAGGAGACTTTGCGCACACTGAATTTGAAGTTCTCCAAAGGTACCCGACGAGTTCCCTGCTCAAAGCCAGCCCTCACACGGGACGCATGCATCAAATTCGCACTCATTTAGCGGATCTTAAGTTTCCTATTTTAGGAGATAGTCTTTATTTTAAAGCAGATCGCAGATTTCCACGCCTTTTGCTTCACGCATTTGAACTTAATTTTAAACACCCAAACACTGGCCAACAGCTAAAAGTGACCGCGCCCATACCAGACGATTTCAAAGCTGCCATCGAAAAAGTTGATAATTGACTTTAATTTTCTTTCGCCGCAGTCTGGCTCAGGAAAATTCTCCAGCACACGCTTTTAAAACTTAACATTGTCAATCGCGCTTTATTTCAGATTGCCCTATTGCGTGTGGATTCTTTATGAAACCATTGATTCGATTATAGCGATAGCGAACGTACCTCAACTGGTAAAAAAGTAGCACTGGAATCTGCAAGGATACAAATTGGTCCTTTGCGAACTTTAATGACTCCACAACTAAAGATTGTTGTTTCAAAGTGACTCCTTAATCCTCACTTCTCACAGGCTAAATCCCGTCATTGACCCTATTTTCCTTCTGGGCTAGGGTCAAATTCACAAAGTAATTAGATTTCAAAATATTTGTTTAGCGAAAGGATTCAAAAATGGGTTATGTAGTTTGCTGGATTGATACTCAAGATGCCAAAATCTTCAATTTCTCAGCTCAAAAAGTGGAAAAAACTGAAGTTCATATTAAAAAAGACGATCATGGAGCAGAGCATTTTTATCATCGCGTCGCTGAGGCTTTGGGCCACGCTTTTGAAATCCTTGTTGTCGGCCCCGGCGTTGGCAAGACCCAGTTTATGCACCACTTGGAACACCATCAAGTTCATTCATCTTTACTTAAAAAAGTTAAGGGCGTGGAAAATATGGATCACCCGACGGACAATCAAATTGTGGCCCATGCCAGGAAGTTCTTCCAACATCTCGAAGTTTTTAAATCAATTTGATTTTATCACAATCCCCTACCTTGGTAGGGGATTGTTTTGATTAAGCTAAGTTCATTGGTTTTTTTCTCTTAACCAATGCTACCCTCATCTCATGAGATTTTTATTAATTGATGACGATGATGATTCTTGCCAATTGATCAAAACTTTGCTGACTAACGACTTCAAAGCAGAAGTCACAGTGGCTTCGTCAGGAGAGGAGGCCCTCTATCAGCTGGTTTCCAATAAATTACCTGTTGATGTGATTTTACTTGATATTTTAATGCCTGAGATGAACGGCATTGAAACATGCATTCGCATTCGTGAACAAGCGAATTATGAATTCACTCCCATTATCTTTATTTCCTCAAGCAATGAAAAAGATCATTTCATGTATGCCTTTTACGCCGGTGGTACTGATTTTATTCGTAAACCCATCAATAAAACGGAGCTTCATACTCGGATTAAATTAGCCATTAAAAACAAAGGTGAACGCCAACTCTTGCTCCAGACGCTTCAAAAACAAGGCGACCTTATCAATAAACTCAACATGACGCTCGAACAATTGAGTGGCAAAATAACTTTTGATCCGGCAACAAATTTGTTTAGCCGCTCTTATATGGAAACCTTAATTCAACAAGAGTGGTTACGCCAAAAACGGTCACAACTGACTTTGGCATTTATTCTTATCCGCCTGGAAGGTGTCAATCAGGATACTTTCAAAAACATCGCTCTAACCCTAGAGTCGACGTGTCGGCGAGCGGCAGACCACTTAGGAATCTGGAATGATAATACCTTTGCGGCTCTGATTGCCGACTGCAAAGATAACAACTTCCAGAAAATCTCTGAAATTTTTCGCTCTGCTATTTCTCACTTTCAAGGCATTCAATGTTTCATTGGAGTGTCCTCCTGCATTCCGCCTATTAATGCGGGCCAAGCAAAGGATCTCATTGAAGGGACTCAGGCCGCACTCATCGAAGCTAAAAAACAGGGACCCGGCTCCATCGAGTTTAAAGAGGTTATGTTTTCAGCTTCAAATCGAAAAGCCAGTGCCTAATCTCATCAGATATAACTTGGGCCACCGACCTAGCTTTTTTGACTAATTAAAAATTGATAAGCAGTTGCATAATACTGAATTTGTTTAACCATCGCTTGGAGACCATTAGCTCGACTCGGTGATAAATGACTATCGAGCCCCAAATCTTTCAAAAATTGAGGCGAAGTCTGCAGAATTTCTTGGGTCGAAAGATCTTGATAAACCGTTAATAATAAAGCAACCAATCCTTTCACAATCAGTGCATCGCTATCAGCTTCAAAATGCAAAGTATTGTCTTCGTTGAGCTTGGTGGAAAGCCATACTTGGCTCTGGCAACCCTTGATTTTATTGTCTTCAATCAGAAGAGAAGGTGCGGGTGCTGGCAGAGCTTTCCCTAAATCAATAAGCCTCTTATAACGGTCTTCCCATTGTTCCAAGGCATTGAATTCTTTTTTTAACTGATCGATACGTTCTTGAGCTTTATTCATGAGCATGGGTTTCCCTCAAAAAACGCACGAAGTCCATTGTCTTATTTTGAAACGCTAGCATTTATGCATCTGTAACAGCGAATTTTGGCCCTGTCTCATTTTGAATGACTCCCCCTCTGCCTATAGTGCTATTAATCGGTCTGGACCTTGCAATGCCTATAAGCTAGAAACTCTTAACCGGGAGGAAATATGTCAGTCCTTAAAACCAAAATCAATCGCGTTGGGATTGGTCTTTTAATGGCCATCAGCCTTTCGGCCCCCATCATTCAAGCCCAAGAGTTCAATTTTAAATTTACTTACAAAGGGGAAACATGGAGCCACCCTGTCAGTGCTGACAAATGGACCCTCGCCTTTGAAAAGGCCAGCCAAGATTGCCTTAACTACTTCACTAAGTCTGGTGGTACCAAAAAAGTAAGCGTGGATGAGCGAACGGCTGATGCTCTGCTTAATACTTGCGCGAACCCCAGATAAAGACACTCTTTGAACTTGCCTTTTGGACTCTTTTCTTACAAATCTAAAGCTTCAAAGTAACTTAAGGTAATTAAAAGAGGCAATCCATGGGTATGCTCCGTTCAATTGGCGATTTTTTATTTGGTAAGACTCCTGACATTTTTGATAATAGCGGTAACGTCTCCCATAAATTAACCAAAAGAACCTGGGACGCTTGGAGTAACCGAATCAAGATGGATCCAGACTACAACTGGCGAAATCACACCGGAACTCGCGCCGGAACTCGCTCTGCGACTGAAGCCACCTCTTCCAATAAATTCCAAAACAGAAAGTAAGCTTACATCTCATTTAAACTCAATTCGAAGGTCGGCATCTCGACTTTTATTCCTTGAGGGCTGATGCGGCCTTGACCGACAAAATCAATGGCTTCATTAAGGTTCATCAATAAACTCGCAAAAACCAATATGGACCCTAAAATAATTCTCGCTTTAGGACTGAAATTGCGCTCGTTTATCTGCACCACGCGAGTTTCGGCAAGGATATCTCCTAAGTGCTGTCGATCTCTATGAAAGAGTGCGAGAAAATAAATAGAGGGTCCCAAAACATATTTCAATTGAGCTACCAGCACACGTATTGTTGTTTGAAAAAGCCCAAGGCCCAATTCAGGGTGATAAGTGCTCAGGATCTTCAATCCAAAAAAACGCTGCGCTGGCATGGCTTGCAAAATGTAAATACAAATTATTTCGTAACAGACCCTTGCCAGCCAAATGGACGTCAATAGGCGCCAAGGCACGATAATGTCTTGATCCTTGCTCATTTGCACCCAGACACTCACAACAACCGGAATCAGAAAAACGGCGCTGATTAACTCATCAGCACAGTGTGCGATGATACGACGGAAGGTACTGGCTACATACATAAAAACCCCTATTTTTGTTTTTGTACCCACTCAAGAGCTTGCTCTCTACTCTGGAGGACATTTTCATATTGTAAATAAAGACCCTCTTTCAAGACAAGACCACGCTTGCCAGGGGGAACGCCTAAGACATCTTGACCCAATAAAAATGGTTTAACCATCGGTACCTGACGCCAGGATAAAACTTCACCAATCAGACCATCGTCCCAAACCTGCAACTGCTGGGCTGCATCTAAAACCACCCCAAAAGCTTCCGACTGAGCCAAGGCTCCCCGCACCCCTGTTCTCAATTGGGACCAAACTGAGGGCCAGGCAAGCACCGTGCAGACTTCTTTGAGTATTCGCGCGTCTATTTTAGAAAGCCGAAACCGGCGCACCATATCCTCAAGACTCAACAAAAATTCTCTAGAGCTCTGCCATTCATTTTCTGAAACCAACTGTAGCGAGGCACTACAAACACTGGGCTGGAACGACAGCAACCACATTGAAAGCAACCAACCAGCTTCAATTCGGCCCTTCAAAAAACTCAGTTTCACTTCCTCAGTATTCCATTGTGGAAATAGAATCTTACAAAGACCCCAACGCTGAAAACCGTGAAGTGCTTTTACCGGATTTGCCAGCAATGACTTTGAAACTTCAACGACCAATCTCTCGCCACTGATTTCAGTCAAATGCCCAGTGAGGCTCTCAGCGGCTTTGGCTGTTTCTGCCTCGATTTGAAAGTCAAGCTGGCAAGCAAATCGCAATAATCTTAATATTCGCAAATAATCTTCGGAAAATCGTCGTTGCGGCTCACCTACCGCTCGTAAAAGGCCCTTTTTTAAATCATCTTGCCCATTCACATAGTCCAGAACTTGCTGATTCTTTAGATCATAAAACATGGCATTGATGGTAAAATCCCGACGTTGGGCATCTTCAAGGGGATCACAAAATTCGACAAACTCGGGATGCCGACCATCCACATAAGGACCATCTTTTCGAAAACGCGCCACTTCAAATTCAAATCCCCCAAGAAGGACACGCACAATCCCAAACTGCACTCCCACAGGAATTGTTTTTTCAAACATTGACTGAATTTGCTCGACGGAAGCATCAGTGACCACGTCAAGATCGTGATAAGGTCTTCCAAGCAGGTAGTCGCGCACGCAACCACCTGCCAAATAAACAATAAAGCCATGGCGCCATAGAGTTTCCGCCAACGACTTTAGTGCTTGTCCGCGTCTCCCCTCTAAAAAATGACTCATTGCTTTACCCTCAAAGATTAGACTCAATCTATTTGAAAGCAAATTCCAAAACATTTCAAGCGCGTTTACTCACAATTTTAATTGGCGCCACAAACAAAATCTGGTCAATTTTAAAAGCTGGATAACTGTGTATTGTTCAGTGATTGTGATTGTGATTGTGATTGTGATTGTGATTAAGGGTCATCCAGCGCATTTTGTCTTTCAATGTAAATTTCTTCAAAATGAGGTTCATGGACCTTAAACCATTAATGGAAAAGAAAGGATTAGTGGCAATTCACCGTCGTTTATTGAGTGCCGCTCTGACACTCTCACTAAAGAGTTTTTCATCATTTTTAGCCTCATGATTACTTTCAATCTGATTGAGGTTCGATTCTAGTTTGTCTTGAAGGTCTCCGGCATCAGTAGCGTAAAGTTCAGATTGAATATCTGGTCCAAATTGATCCCAAAAATGATTACCAGCCCGATTGAATTCAGGGGTAAGGTGCAAGACAAGGGCGAAAACTATGATCTTTGTGGCAAGCGTGAAAAAATTGTTCAATGAACGAATAATAGCCTCAATTTGGAGGTATTTTTCCTGAAAAGAACCAAAAGCAATATCCTCGATCAGAATTTGTGCCGTTCTTTCACACTGATCCTTCCTAAAAGAACGGACTCCTAAAATATAACTGGATGGTGTATAATGC
>CAZYOE010000120.1:0-14718 GCA_964648725.1 uncultured Pseudobdellovibrionaceae bacterium
CTGTTCTCTATCAATCATTATGTATCAATGGATTAGGGTGAAGACAGGCTATTCACCTGGAAAACAAATGACCTTTGACACTTTTTGGCAAATGGATGCCATTGGGCTGGCCCTACCAGTCTTGGGGACGTTGATCGTCTAGCTCAAAAGGTTCGTCTGATTTTTCGGTCGGAGGACTGCGGCTATTTGAACAGTGAAGGTTTCTCGTTACCAGATTCATAGCGGCTAATATTTGAAAGGCGACCTTTGGATCTTTGATTACGGCAATAGGCTCCATTTTCCCGCCGCACTTCCAGCAAACCAGAACATCGTCTTTGAAACTGGCGGCGATCATTTCTGCCCATAGAAGTTTTTTTGCTGGAGGAAGAGGCTGCCCAACTTTAGTCTTTGTCGGGCGTTTAACGATTTCGTTTCGGTATTTAAAATTCGGCCCAAAGATACCATGGTAGCGAATCAAATGAGATCTTGCTGGTGGAATTAGAGCAATAAGCCTCTGAATGAATCCCTCTTTGGTAAAAGCCACACGATCAGCACCATTGTGCCAGGTAGTCTTCATTTTGTAGACGATCTTGCCATTGACCTCAGAAAGCCTTTCGGTTGCAATGGGTCCACGAGCTACATATCGAATAAGGCGTGTGAGTTTTTCTTTTTGATGCGGGAGAGTCGCAACTTTGGCGTGAATACTAAATCCTTCATTTTTAACCCCTCCTGAGGATTCAAAATTATGATACTCCCCTTTTGGGATTGCCACCAAATCACCAAGAAATTGCACGTAACCGTTACTGGTCAGATTTTGACTTGCCATATCCAAGACTGATGATTCGCGTTCAAAGTCTCCTTTTCCATGGAGTTTTTTAATTAAGCGAATGATTCTTTCAATGATGGATTTGAAATCAGCTCTATTTGGCTCTCTGATAGAGTGAAAAAACCACTGTTCATTTCGTTGGTAATAGATTCCGTCCATAAAGAGCGCGTGAAAATGCGGATTAAGTTGGAGACCGCCACCAAATCGCTGAATGAAAGTGATAGAGCCTGGTTCAGCGTCAAGGAATCCCATCTCCTTTATTACTAATACAAATAAAGCGGAAAGTGGCTCATACCGCGTTTAAAGAACGCATTGCGAACCCCGAAACTCTGGTAAGTGACGTCCAACTTACTAATGTTGGTTATTTCGGGCTCACAAACAAAGATATCAATGATCCGAATTCTGGCATTGTTTCAAATGCAAAATCCATTCGTACATTTCTGATCGACAACTGTCGCGGTGGGCACTTGAAACTCGATGGCTGTGTTGCGGCGTTAGACCGCCCTTATCGATCCGACTTGCCACTGTGCGAGCCCTTAAAACCTTAGTATAGGGTCCCGAGGAACATCTCTTGCATTCTAGTGAATCACCAGAGGACAGCGCCCGCACTCTATCACGCTTATGAACCGCAGGAGATGGATTTATGTTTAGACACTTTACATTTAGAGGATTTAAACGATGTCCCTGGGTTCAATCCTATGCGAAAAATCCATCAACTCCTATGAGCCTTCCCTCCCCCTCTCTGAAAACTGACATTCTTTGGGCCGATGTCTATCAGTTCAACAGTCATGACAGCAGAACGTTTTTACTAGTCCTCATTAGCGTTCTGTGTTTACCCATGGCCAGTCTGGGAGCCTTTTCCTGTCGGGAGGTCTTAGACTACATGACGTCCATCTATATTGGCTCCGAATTAGGCATCGGTGAAGCCAGTGAAGAGAAAAATTTTGTGATTGATCTCAATGGACCTAATGTGGATCTTAATTTGGATATTAGCGCAGTTCAGAGCAAAACTCCCCACATCATTATGGAAAACAAGGGTGGTGTCATTGGCAATATTTTTATTGATCCAAAACGCTCAAAGGACATTCCGGATTTTAAAAAGAAAGTTGGCGACCCGGAATATCATAACCAGATCCACCCAGCTAAATCTGTGCTCCAGGAACTGACGCAGAGCCTGACTTTTCTTTTGGATGACTTCCTACAGTCCCCCAAGTCTCAAAACCTCGATCCCGATCTACTAATCGCTTATGGAAAAATCATGGGCATACTTTCGCAAGGAACTCCTCCCATTGTTCTTCGGCCAAACACAGACCCTGTTTTTCAACATCTCCCCAAGGACCGAATCGCTGCAACTCGGATCAATGAACCAGGTGCCACGATCTACTTTAATAAAGACCTCCTGACTTGGGGTGAGTATCGGATCGTCGACTTTAACAAATTGAAATTTGGACCATCAAAAATGGGAAGTCTCCTGAATTCTAACGATGAAAATGACGGCCATCTATCGACACTTCAATTTGACCCCTTTGATGTCCCATTCTCGGAACAAACCTCCAAAACCTCTTTGATCAGTTGGATTCGGCTATTGATTCATGAACTAGGTCATCAGGTGGGGCTCACCGATGACTCCGGACTCACTCCCGATCAATTAGCTGCACCCTTAGAAAGCTTTTTTGAACGTCAAATTCAGATTCACGAACTCGAACTCGAGCAAAAGAGGCACCCATGGGCCAAAATCATAGAAATTCAATCTCTGCAAAATCCGGGACGCTATCGCCTGCTTGCATTAGATCTTAATGGTTTGACCGATCTCACACCGAGTATCAGGCGGTGGGTGCAGCAAATTTATCCGGACCTCAAAGCCGAGCAGGTGTGGATGAGTAATCTCCATATCAAGTCGAGTTCTGGCTGGGACGTTTTTAATTTAGCCACTCCTTTTATTCTCAGTGGCAAGCTCATGATCAAAAAACAAGTGGGCACCTTATTACAAAGAGACGCTGAACTCATTCTGTTTTATGGAGCGGAGAACAGTATCGCCGATAGTAACTTTAATCAATCGACATGGGCCCGGGAAGGACTAAGTCCTGAACTGATTTATGGCCCTGAACATGAATCCATCATGCAAATGCGTTTACTTCCTTTGGGCACCGACTCGCTCCAAAAGTTTCAATTCGTGATGCATTCACAATGGCCACAGTTGCGAGTCAAGCCCAGTGAGCAATGGCAAATGATGTTGGAATCCGACTCACTACCACGAGAACTCGAACCCCTATCGGCGAAGTTCAATGTGCGTCCAAGCAAACTTCGTCACAATGTGTGGTTTCGCCACGAAGAACCCATTCAACTGGCTGGACGTTGGGAAACTGTGGGTGGGAAAACTTTTTTACATTTAGAATTTCAACCTGGGACCCCAATTAAACCGGGCCCCTATTTTATTGAAACCATTGAAGGTGAGTTTAAAAATCGCGAAACTGGAAAGCGCGTGACGATGGAAATCAAAACGAGTGATCGGCTCAGTGTAACGGTAGTACCAGAGCCGAACCCATCCGAAGCGTCCGTCGCACCTGAGGAGCCCCTTGTGCTCAAACGATTTGGCACTATGATGGTGAAGGTGGTGGACCGCAAAGATGAACTCCGCTGGATTGCATTGAACGCGAATATTCATCTCACTTGGCAAGATCACAAGAATCCTCTCGCAAAAACAGAAATCATTTCAGGATGGGTTCCCGTCCCCTTTGTTTTCAATCGACCGTTTAATCCCAAACATCTCTGGCTGCATGGTTCGGCGGTCGTTAAAAATGCCAACGGCCAGGAAGTGTCGCTTTTATTTTCAGGGCCTGTGGAGCAACTACCGATGGTGGTGCGAGGCAAAAGAGTCTATCAGAATAAAAGTAAAGAAACCGTACTCGAACTCGAAATGCATCGACCATTGACCCTCAATAATTTCGAATTCGTGAAATGGAATCTGACGGGCATGACCATTGTCGAAAACAATCTAGATGTTTCTTATCAACGGTTACACATGTACTTTGGCAACATAACGAAAGACGACAACAAGGGCGACAAGAACTGACATTCACAGAATCTCAACGAACACTATCTACCCTCCAAAAGCTCGTCGATTTTGACAAAAGTCTCCAATTTAATTTTAGTGTGACTCACATCACTAACAAGGGGGACCTATGTTTTTTTCAAAGAGTAAATCGATACTATTGGCCTTGACCATTTCCGGCACTGCCTTCATTGCGCAGGCGGATCCTAGTACGGCGCCCACCAAAGCCGTTTCATCAGTTACCTTGGTGCCTGAAATCGGGAACACTTACTTTCATGTGACCGGTATGGATTCCAGTTATCGGTCCGCCACAGTAATTGGCGCTAAGGCACGCCTGATGACGAAGAATGATCGACTCACTTTCTCTGCGGGAGCACAATACTTTCAAGCCGGTTTTAAAATGCGCGCCGAACTGGGATTTTTGAGCATCAACGTTGCTGAAGTGGCGACGGATTACCTCGCTGTCCCGATAGGTGCGGAGTACTTGCTGACTCAACCCCATTACGAAGGTACCCAGTACTTTGTGAATGGTCACATGACCGCGGCCTATTTGCTTTCTGCCCGCTTCAAAAACTTGCTCGATTCTCAGGAAAAAGAGCATGGCATCCGCAGTTCTATGAATGGGTATGATGTACTCTTCGGAGGTGGTTTTGGCGCACGCCAAAACACACAATTTGGACAATTTGAATTTATCCTCGATTACCAAAAAGGACTTCGTGACGTGAGTAAAGATATGGCTGGAAAAAACGAGGGATTTGTGGCCAAAGCCGGTTATTCAATTGCAATATAACACAACCAAACATAGAACTTAGGAGCCTATATGAAAAAAAGAATAAATATAATCTGTTTATCATCGATCACACTGATGGCGCTTATTCAGATTAGTTGCCAAACCTTACCCTATCAACCCTACGCTCGCGATGTCAAAAAACGCGCTGATGCCGGTGGAGTGATCGCATTGAAAACCGACCATCGCGAGGAAGATCTGGCCAAAGCCAAGAGCATGATGGAGCGCAATTGTAATGGAGCAGGCGTTCGCATTTTGGAAGAAGGTGAGGTCGTGGTGGGTGAAAAAACGAATTCTCGCAGTGACCAAAACACTTATCAAAACTCTGTTTACGGGACCTCACCATCGGGTTTTGTCTCAGCTTTTGCGGCACCTCCCACGACGAACACTCAGTCGGGAGAATCCACCACCACGCAAATCAAAGAGTGGCAAATCTCTTACGAATGCGTAAAAAACGAAGCTGCTAAAACGGCAAAGTCCGATGAAAACTCAAAAAGCCAACGCAAGAAATAAATGAACGTGAAAGAATAGTATTCAGCGAAGGGGTTCCCGATAAAATGTATTGAGTTGCGAATGTTCGGGAAGCCATCGGAAACCATCCATGGACGGAGAGGTTCTCCCAAAGACAAGCTGCAGTTCAAACTCAGCTCGGTAGTTGAGAGTCTGCCCAGCACCACAGGAATAGGTCACAACTCCCGCCCATCGTCCGAAAATTTCCTGGATTGATTCAGCCATATCCGCCCAATAGGTATTTTTTAAATTCAATACTCTCACGGGCCCTTGACCGTCGCAACGCAGGCGCCCCTGAAACCAGTCGGTCAAATCCACCATGGCCTGCTCGTCATTCAGGAAAAGCTTCAAAGGTTCCGACAAAAAATAGCTGACCGTCAATTCGGGATGCCCTATCATTCCCAAATGATGAATGTTCTGCTGGTGCGACCAAAATAAGGCAACTTTCGTCGACAACGCGAACGCATCCTCCAGCTGAAGGCCCCGTTTCCACAAGAGAGCGGCATAAATATGACGAATCGGTCGCTGCACTCCACGAAAACGGAGTGGGTCGCTGCCTTGATCATAGAGAACATCCAAATTGATATAAATCGGATCCTCCCAACGAAAACCTGTCGCTACAACTCGTTCTGGACCCAAAGCATGAGCGTTTAGGGACGGATCCATTTGAAACGACCGAAATGTCAGGGGCCATTGGTGGTCCTCAGTAATTAAGGTCTCCAGTGTTTGAAACTCATTGGCTGATAATCCACAGACAGTTTGAGACACCATACAAGGTTGCTTCCACTCATCGCCCTGCTGCCAAACCATCACAAATTCATTTTCAATCAGACCACCACCACCCGTCCATTCCTTACCGTAAAATTTCGGAGACCGGCGACTCACCGGCGATCCCGCAACCTGGCTAGCGACAGCCCAACTCAACAACAATAAAAACACCAAAGACCTTGTTTGCCACAACTCCCGAGACCATGGTTTTTGATGCCAAAGCCTCCGAGAAAAACACGGCCAAAACAGTCGACCTTTGAGTATAAACTTAATTTGTCTATTCCAGTGGGATAGAATCATCGGAAAGAAGGTCCTTTCTTTGACGTTTTATCAGAGTACGCCCAAGGAGAAGTTAGGGAAGCCCGTGGAGCCAGATTGTCCACTGGGAATAAATGCAAGCTCAAACCATAAACACGATTTTTACTCGGAACCGCACTGGCCTCGGACATTAACTTCTTTCTCATCGCCTTCAGCATTCTTTTAAATTCTGGCAGCTGTTCAATGGCGATGGCGAATGTCAAACTCGAAACATCTCTTTCATCATCTCCCAATTCCATGATAGCCGCTTTTGCTTTTTCCAGCATTTGGAGATGATGCTTTTTAAACTCCAAATTCGGCACAAGGCTTTGAAAGCTAAGCTGCTGTTCCGTTTGTTGCCAACGTCCGCCAATTCTTTTCAATAGACCCAACTGAAACAATCGTTGCACCGCCGACTGCACCAATTCGAGCGGCAAACCTAAACGTTTGGCCACCCAAGCCTCGTCAGACTGAAAGTCATAGACATCCGTTAACTCCAGGATGGCGGAATGGTACCAGTCGGAAATCACTTTGGCTTTTTCAGAATCAAAGATTGGAAATTCCTGGCTTTGCTGTAGTTCCTGAAGCCTCTTATGGGCCTGTTCACGGCGCAGCTGACTGCGACTGTGCTCCGCTGCCACCATCATTTTGAAAAGCTCAACGTCCGGGCCAGCAATATTCAGTTTTGGAATTAACTTTTCCGCTGCACTCTCTGATAACCCCGACTGCACCCGCAAAATTTCAGAAAGCCGAGAGGCCGACAAACCTAAATCGCGCGCAAAGGCCCTCAAAGAATATCGAGGATTCCTTTGACATCGTCGATCAAATTCGCGGGTTAAGTACTGGCGGTAATTCATCAGAGTAGAGATCACTAACATAGGTCCCACGTCGGCACAAGTAGAGACCACCGAAGGGAAATGTTTTGTGTGTCGATCGCGGGATGATTTTTTGCGTTACCACGATAGGAATACCCTGGCCTGACCAGAGGCACTTTTTGTACCATTTTCAGTTAGAAAGTAGGCCAAGACGGCAATGGCCCTGATACTCACTCCCATGTCAGCGTTAATAGTAATCACCATGTTACAACTATTTCTATTGATAGCCTTAAAAATACACCTGACCAAAAGGAAAGGCATGGACTTAAAAATAGTAAGAGGTTGCCATCAACATGGTAAATACCTGTTGGGTTTTAGGAATAATTGCATAAGATTGATTGATACGCTGAATGGTTTTTCCTCTTCCCCCGTTATAATAACCGCCGAACGTAAAACGAATTTTTTCTTTTGAAATTAAAGTAAAATTGGCAGACCAGCCGAGCTGATCTACGCGGTCACCGTATTTATCCGCAATGTCGAGCTCCTTATACGAGGTCAAATTTGTGTAGGCACCCGAGCGTAAAATAAGCCACGGAAAATAGCTATATTCAACCCCCAATGATCCATTCCCCATGACCTGATGTTGCACCTTCGAATGAATTGCCGAATCTTCAAAGTCAAAGTATCGTTCCGCAGAGTACAAAGTCCCATCTGCCGTCAGCAACCATTTATCTTCTTTGAATGCTAATCCGAGCGTCACTTTCCCAGGAATTCTCGTCGTCGAAGTCACCGAAGGCTTCGAATTAGTTGTAATATTGAGATTACCGCCACTCGCCGTGACTTCAGTTTTAAAGTAAGAACCTTGGCCTGCGACTTCGAGGGCAGGTGAACGAAGCGTGATTCCCATAAAAAACTTTTTGGAAAAATGAATCTGATAGCCCAACAAGGCCACGACAGCATTACCAACAATATTTTTTTCCTCTGAAAAAAGCGTGGCCGACTGAGTAGTTTCATCAACCGTTCGATCCTGAACCGTGCGATTATAGTTTCGGGCCGTATAGTAAAGCGTCAACCCGGCGGTTTCAGTCTCAGAAATTCTTTTGGCAAAGGTTCCACCGACCCAAAGAGACTCATCCAGATAACTCAGGGTTGAAGTATTAGTAGCCGTGGTGCTAATATCCCCTTTAAAAGTATCATAATCAGGAACAACAATCGATAATCCAACATTATAGTCACGCCAACGAATCACACTGCCTGCTGATGAGGGTATTGACTGAAAGAAACCTTGATTTACTCGGAAGGCCGCCTTCGTGATATCTTCTTCTTTGCCCATCACCGTATCAAATTTTTTATAAATCGAAACTGAGGAAGAAAAGCTATTTCCTCTCATCCATGCCAGCCCAGCAGGATTATAAAACGGAGCACCAGCGGCATCTCCATACATCGCGGTATAGGCTCCACCCATTCCCGCGGACTGCTCACCAATCAAAATGGAGTTGTAGTTTGCATAGGCCGCATAGGCCGAAGACGGACAAAACAGGAAAGGGACAAATAATAAAACAACGAAAACAAAAAATGGCATTCATCCTTAGTTTAGAACAACTGAAGACAGCATCAACAGCCTTTTAAGGATACCGACCTTTGATGGGTGCCCACTAAGGATCCTGCAAACACTGAGTTTGAACTTTAGCTACCAGGGACCAAATAGGGATGTTTAGTACTTCACCGCGCGCCACCCAAAAAACTCGCAGCCGATCAGCTCCACCGAGTTCACAATATCCAGCATTAAGATAACAATATTCATGACTGGCAATTCCATAATCTTCAAGCTCGGCGCAAGTCAAACTATTGGCTTTGAGAGCTAAGATTTCCTGTAGGCACAATCGAATGTTTCTAAGAATTATCTGTCCCTTCGAAGAAAACTCATTGTTTCGACTTAAATAGGCCTTACAATAAGGGCTGGCAAATTTTTGAATGTAACCACCTTCACCGCACTTCATTTTCACTTCAAGTTGGTCATAGAAATCACAGGAGTCCACTGGGATTGCCAAAGCCATTGAGCCCGTGACAAAAAAAGTAAGCGATAACAACCAAATTACAATTTTCATGAATACTCCCGCAATTCAGCGTCTGAACTAACGCAAGATATAGGGGTTGGCTAAGGAATTTATAGATTTCTCCAAAGCCCTGAAAAAAAAGGAAACCCTTTTAGAAAAGGGTCTCTTTACGACAACGCAGAGGAATATTTTCATCCGCTTCACGCGCTAATGTTTCCCCTCTTAGAGTGTGAACTTGAATCGCATTGGTCTTGATTCCTTCACGCACAGGATAGCCGAAGGTAAGAATAATCTTATCTCCCGTTTTGGCCAGACCGTATTGAATCAATGTTTTTTCCACCTGAGAGATAACATCTTCAATGCACTGGTAATTGCTAATGGGAAGCGTTTGTAAACCCCAGATCAGTTCAAGACGATTCAATACCGTTAAATCATTGGTCACGGCAATCAAGCGAGACTTTGGACGAAAGCCTGAGATAATGTTGGCAGTTTTACCGGTGGTTGTTAAACAAACAATGGCCGCGGCATTAAGCTTAAGGGCACAAACACAAGCACTGGCTGCAATCGAGGCCGCAGGCGAGAGCAGGTCACTTTCCAGTGAAACTTGGTAATAGTTCTTACCACCTCTTTCCACTTCGCAGATAATTTCATGCATGGTGCGTATACATTTAAAGGGATACTTTCCACTGGCAGTTTCGGCAGATAACATCAAAGCATCAGAACCATCGAGTACGGCATTGGCCACGTCAGTAATCTCTGCCCTCGTCGGACGAGGATTTTCAATCATGCTGTCAAGCATTTGAGTGGCTGTGATGACGGGCTTACCCAACTTATTTGAAAGAGCAATGATCTCCTTTTGTCGCCCCGGTAGAACGCTCTGACCAACCTCAATGGCTAAGTCACCCCGAGCCACCATCACGGCATCGCTCAAACGAACAATCTCTTCTAAATTTTCAAGAGCTTCAATCATTTCGATTTTAGCCACAATCTTGGCTTCGCTACCCTTAGACTGGATAATCTCACGCAGCTTACGAATATCTTTTCCCTGACGCACAAAACTCAAAGCCACATAATCGACGTCATTGGCGATTCCAAATTCCAAATCCTGAAGGTCTTTTTCTGACATACAGTCTACCGCTAAGAAGGCCCCTGGAACATTCATCCCTTTCCGATCTTTCAGCACCCCACCGTAGATGACCGTTGCATCCATATCTTGACCATTAACGGCATCCACTCTCAGCTCCAATAAACCGTCATCAAGTAAAATTCTTGTTCCAGGCTTACAGCTCAAATGAAGACTTTTAAAATCAGAGGGAATTAATCCAGGCTCTCCCAAAATATCCCGAGTGGTAATAACCACTTTTTCACCCGATTTAATCAGAATGCTTCCCTCTTTAAAACGTCCCACTCTGATTTTTGGTCCCTGCAAATCTTGGAGAATAGTGACTGGAGCATAGAGTTCCTTGGATAGTTTACGCAAAGTTTGAATTACCTTAAGATGATCTTCGTGCTTTCCGTGGCTAAAATTCAATCGCGCCACATTCATCCCGGCCTTGATCGCTTTTTCTAAGGCTTCTTCACCCGATGTTGATGGACCAATTGTTGCTACTATTTTTACCCTACGATCTGCTAACATACTTTTTTAACCTTTTTCCTTAACTACGTTTCTGTCTTTCTGACATCTTTTGAGCTAAATGATTCATCTCTTCGCGATGACGGTGTTCCATCGCTTCCATTTCATTCCCATAACTATCTTTTGTTTGTTGAATCTGATTTTGATATTTCATCTCCATCGACTTCATAGCATCCTTGTGGTTTCGCTCACGGGCGCGAATCTGTTCCTGAAACTCTTCTTCTTGACGGCGAAGCTCATCGGTGAACTTCTCTTTTTGGCCTTCAAGCCTGTCTTCATACGTGACAATTTTATGATCCAACTCTTGGGTTAGTATTTTTTCGCGATCTCGAACCTTCTTTTCAAGTCGAGTTTCAAGATCTGCTCGCTCTTCTATATGACGAATTCGCTCTTCATTCAATTCCTTCATGAAATCTTTTTTTATGAGGTCCAAATTATCACCATAGTATTTTTGCATGCGCACATTATTTTGGCGAACCAACTCATTTGCCCGGCCTACTTTTGCATCAGCCCTCTGCGTGACGTGATCTTCAACATTCTTCATGTCGTTCTTCATTTGAGCCATTTGTGCGGATGTCTGGGCGCGATTAACTTCTCGTTCTCGCAAATGAGTATCTGTCAAATTCTTCAGCATTTTGTCACGTGATTGAACGGCCTTATCGACCTCAGAACCCACCTCCGAATTCATTCGAGAAACCGCTTCCTCCTTTTGGTAACGCTCATCAGCAAGACGTTTTTCATAGTCGTGACTCAGATGCTTCTTTTCGAGCTCACTCTGTCGATCCGTGGATGTGCGATCTACCACTCTTTCGTTCTTTTCATTTTTTAATTCTGCCTTTAGACCGTTTAATTGACGGTTGATTCTTTCGCTGGTTGTCTCTTTGAAATCCTTCTGAGCTTCTTCCATAGAGGCAATTTTCCGATCCACCTCTTCACGATATTTTTCTTTCATTAATTGCTGCTGGCTTTGATGTTCTTTGGCCATCGACTCATGAACAGACGCATTGAGTTTCTCCTGGTTTTCCTTACTCTGTCGATTCACCATTTCTAACCGAGTCTTTTCAAATCCATTCTGCAGCTTCAGTTGACTGACCTCTGACTCCTTGGACTTTCGGACTTCACTCAATTGTCGATTAACATTGGCCAACTGATTATCATGATTTGAGCGTTCGCGTTGCAATTGATCTTCTGTGCTTTTCTGCAAACGTGCGCGACGTTCATCCCAAGTTTTATCGCTCTCTTCACGAGCGAACTGGGAATAGTTTTGAAAAACTTCTTCTTTTTTTTCTAGTTCATTTTTAAATTGATTCTCCAGCCGCGCTCTTTGATTTTCAGCAACCGTTTTTTGTTTACTAATTTCCGATTCATAGGATTCTTTTTGTTCGTCACGCAAATACTGAGCCTCTTCAACTTTTTTACGAAGCTGCTGCGAATAGATGTCGCGCATATCCTGGACTTGTTTTTGATGCTCTTGATCCTGCTTGCTCAAGCGCGTTCGCATATAACCTTCAAGTTGACCAACCTTATCAGCATGTTCTGCCTTGAGATCTTCAACTTCTTTTTGATACTGCTCCGTGAGATTTCTCAGCTCCGCTTTATGCTTGCGCGTGTCCTCGGCTTCTTTCGTGTAATATTCTTCTTTCACTCGACGAACGCTATCATCTCGACGGCTTTCATTGCTAACGCTAGACACCATCTCCTCCTGAGAAAGATTCAAAGTCACCATCCCCTGACTCAGTAAGGTTAACAAAATTAATTAGGTTTGTCTGGTCCTAATTCTGCGATTCCGATTCCTCTTCAGGGAAATCCACTGGACCAAGGTACTTTTGACGAAACTGATCTCGCGCTCTTTTCTCTGTCCGAAGACGAATTGATTCTCGCCGTTCCGCCTCCTGCTGGCGGTGAAAGGCCTGATCCTCCATTTGCTGAGCCACGTCTTGATAGAACTCAGCGGCCATCGCAATACTTCGCGATTCAAATTTCTCCACTCGTTTCAGATCTGGATGTCTTTTAAAGCCAGGCAGCACCGTCGCCGCCAGGGAGGGGGAAACTCGTCGAGGAATCCCCTGATTGTTATTCCCGTCTTTCCCAACACCACTAAACCAGTTGTAAAAACCTTCCGGAATAGAATTGGCCAGCATCGATGTAGAATTTAGTTTTACTTCGCTATTACCTTCTAAGGAAAACACCCAGAGTTTATCATCGCGCCACTGCAGCCACTTGATGCCAGGACCCAAAAATAAAGTCCCGACTTTAGTATTTAAACGCACGGCTTTGGTACTAATGACGCGAATTGTTCCGCTCACAAAATTCCAACTTCCGCTTTTTTCTCGGTAGAGAATCGTTCCAGAAGCCAAGGTCAATTCAAATTGTTTAGTTTTTACATTCGAGGGTTCAAAGCTGAACAAAGAACAGGGCGCATTTAAATTTGACAAACAATGACTCGGTTCTAGCTGAGACGCTTTCACTCGAATTTCTAAAGAAAAAACCATCAGAACCAGGAACCATCTTAAGAGCTTCATTCACCACTCCCGGTCTTAGCCAACAATCCCTCAGACTGGGCTTTCAATTCCCGTTCCTCGGCAAACGCATGTGCTACCAAGGAAAACATATTGCGGGCTTCTTCGAGCCGATTTTTTTCTTTTAGAAACAAGCCCACCCGAAGTAGAATATAGCCTGTTTTTTCATGCTCCGGAAATAATTGAGTCATTTGCTGAGCCACGGATAAACAATGATCGAGTTCATTGGTTTGATAGTAACTTTCAGCCAGCATAAAATAAACTGCCACCAGTGAAGTACTCACCGGATTCAAGGCCAAAATATTTTTAGCTTTACGAATAACTTGTTTATATTGACGCTTCTCAAAAAGCGAACGAAGCTCATCCGCCGAAGCTTCAATTTGCGCCAGCATCAGATACTCGGAAGAGGGCGCCTGTACCACACTGGCGAGCCCACGCCTTTGACTTCGCATTTCATCGTTAATGCCTGGTTCTTTGATATACCCAGGAAGCACGCTCGCTATTTGTTGTTTAAAAAGATCAAATTGATATTGAACAACTTCGGTTCGAACCTTCGCTCGCTGCACCTCCTCGGTCAACAAACTTACTTCCACTTGCGCATCATTGAGACCATTGTAATGACCCTTCAACTGAAAATAGGCCCATTGCCAAAAGAGCAGAACTAAAAATGTTGTGATGAGAAAGATACCGTTCTGTTTCATACAGAATCGTTATCGGTAAAAGGCCGAAAAAACTAGAGGGCCTGACGTAGGCCTGTGGCCGCAAAGTACAAATGGGCCTCTATTCTCAATTCATGATACCGAAACTGGGTGCGATAGTTTAGATTTACGAAATGGTCTAATCAAAAGTCCGACACCGTCTTAAATTGATTCAGACTTTAATTCAAGAATGGATCGAAATGCATCATCATGTTGCAAGTTATGCCGATATCGGCATAACTTGCACATTATGGCAATATTTTCGATGGAATGCTCCCCGTTAAAGCTCCACGGTTTGATATGCTCGTGCTCCAACTGAAATGTTGATCCACAAACTTTGTTTGTTACCGGATCCCGAAATTGGCAACACCCCTGATCGCGTTGCCAAACGGAGTGCTTAATACCATTCAGAATCGACCGCGGCACCTTCTTGACTCGGCCAGGAAACTTAACATCCTGCGGCCTCATCGATGAGCTTCCTTCGGGCATTTTTATTGATGAAGTTCTCTTCACTAAACCCTTCTTAATTTTTATCTCACGAATCGCCAAAAGCAGTGCCTCCTTGAGAATTAGGTTCAAATCGCCATTCACGATTTTGTGCGACAAAAGAAATTTGAGCTCTTCAATCATCGCAATGATTTAGGGCTCGGCTTCAATAGTAATCTTTTTATAAACTTTACGAGGTTCAGGAGCGGAAGCTCCAGTAGCTTGGGCTCTTTGACTTTCAATTTCATTATGTTTATTAACAAGAGCGGCTTCAAGTTCTTTGGCCGAGAC
>CAZYOE010000121.1:0-14709 GCA_964648725.1 uncultured Pseudobdellovibrionaceae bacterium
GCTTTATACACCATCCTGTTATATTTTAGGAGTCCGTTCTTTTAGGAAGGATCATCCTTTGTTTTTTATTGGGAATAGAAAAAACAAATCAAGTTTTGCGAGACCCTCTCGTAGGAAACAAATTTGAAAATTTGGTCGTTCTCGAATGTTTAAAATCTCGTTAAAATAGTGCTAAAGTACCAAACCTTTATTTTTATCGCGATAGTTCTGGAATTGAAGTGGACCTCATTTGTCTGAAAGGCCGTGAACTCTTGGCCATTGAAATTAAATCCAGCGCGACATTTTCGACCTCATTACTCAATGCACTTAAAAAAATGAAAGCCATCAGTAAAAGTGTCACTGAATGTTTCCTTATTTTTAACGGAAACAAAAAGGTTCTTGCTACAGATATTAAGGTGATTCGTTTTGATGAAGTAGATAGAATCTTTTCGTAAACCCTCTATGGGATCTAAGCACATACCTGGTCCAAATTTTCAGGGCGAGCAACAAAACCTTTCCGGCCAACTTTTCTAAAAGACTAATTCCAAAAAAAAAGCCTCCGACAGGGTACTGGGGCCCATTAAATTATGAGTTCCCTCAATCAGTTTATTCTTTTTTCCATAACAGCACTTAGTATTGCAAGGTGATGGCGATGCAAGGCAAGTTTAAGTTGAGGAAGGAGCAAAAGTGTTACCATCGCTTCGTGGAGCCAACCTGATTTGTGAAAGACCAAAAGACGTCTTATCACTTTTGTGTTAGCATCATTGACGCTGGCGAAATTCCACTCTTCGGCTAATTGGACGATGGCCCGACTCAATTGCCCCTTCAATCCTGGTACCTGAATATTGGATATTTCGACAAAATACCGATTGGGGACATCAAAAACAGAAGTTTTAGACTTGTGAGTTGACCGATCGGTATTGAGAATCAGATCAATGGTTCCTTGGATTCGCGGCGCTGGCGTCGATTGTACGGAACTGATCCCTGGTAGAAGGCCGAATCCTTTATAGAGAGTCATGTTTTTAGGATCAGCTACAAAATTAAAAAGTTTCTCTCTTGAACATGGAAAATTAATCTCAATACAAATTGCCTTTTCCATTACCAAAGGAGAATTTCTCTCTGGGCGTTTCATTTTGAACTCCGATGTCGTAAGCGGAAAATCATAATAAAGTTGCAGTTCAATGGTAGAATTAACTTACTAAACAAACAAGAAAAAGATTGCAGATGGGACAAAGGCAGGATCATAGCGGTTGACACAAATAGGCGACGAACTTTAGGTGAGCAATTCACTTTAAGGAATCTTGGTCGCGTACCATTATACTAAATATGTTTAGATATAATTTTATTGTGTTTGTAGCCATGACTTTAGGTTTTCCAAACTTCAAAATGGAGGCTCTGGAGCTCAATGTGTTAGAGGAAAATTACATTGCTTCTCTTTCAATCTCTAAAAGCAATCTCACTTTTAGGGATTCTTCTGAGGCACTAGTTTTTAAACTCAACCCCTGTCAATTCGATTTATTTGAAACCATAGGAACAGACTTTATGAGGGTAGCAGATCGGTCCATAAAGTTGAATAGCGGTTTTTCAAGCCCTTCAGTTGTTACATAATCGTTCGAAAAATAGACCCTGTTTTATTAGGCATTCGGACTTAAGATTCCATGCAAAAACCAACATGCTATTTTGGAGAGTGCCCAATAAATGAAGATTGCAATATTGCAGAACAATTCTGTGTTTGTCGTCTCGAAGCTTCGGTTACGATTCCAGCATGGGCTTCCAAAAGTGCTTTCTTTACAATCACCAAAACATCAGATGAGTTAGCTATTGTCTGCGAACAAAAATATGCCCCAACGGAGGTAAAAGCTGAGCGTGATTTTAGAGTTTTAAAGGTTCTCGGACCTTTAGATTTCTGTTTAACTGGAATTCTTTCTTCAATATCAGGACCGCTTGCGGAAGGAAAAATCAGTATTCGAATGCAGAAGTGTTTTCCAAATTGAGCTCCAAACCCATTAACTCCACTTTACGATAAAAAATGTCGAACCCTCCTACCTATTTAAAAATCTATGCGCGATGTGTAACTTCGAGAATGTAAAAAATAGTTCTTTCTTAAGACGCCCTCAATTAGCCATTTCCATGACATAAAAAGCTGTTCCTGGAATTGCTGACAACTCCGAGACAAGATGGCAGACGAGAATGGACAAAATGTCGCTGATGAATGCCGTTTTGTGAGTAGAGGCCTCGTAGTTTTTATTTGCCGTTCTGGTATTGAATTTGCAGACCACAAAAACAAAAAAAACTGGAGGACGCCATGGCAGAAAAAATATCTAATCGCGTTTCGGTCTTTGAGCGTAGCCTTGAAAAATCGCAAGAGTGGATGAGTGAGCTCCATGAAGAGATCCACTGGGTGAGCGGAGATTCTGTCTATCATCTCTTTCGCGCTGTATTGCAAACACTCCGTGATCAACTGAGCATCGATGAGGCTGCACATTTATCAGCGCAGTTGCCGCTCCTTCTGCGCGGATCTTTTTATGAGTGCTGGGATCCTCAGTCATTAGCTCCAAAGGGTTTGGGTAAAGATGACTTTCTAGACGCTGTAAAAGCGAAGATGGGACCAATTTCAAACACTCGATATGATTTTGAAAAGGCTGTATTATCTTGTCTGCTCTATTTGAAAAAACATGTAAGTCCAGGAGAGATGGATGATGTCATCAGTGCTTTAAAACCGACTTTGAGGTGTTTCATCACTAGCGGCGAAATTAATGCTCAGCTACATGCCCAATAAGACGAAAACAATAACAACAAGGAGTGTTTATATGAAAAGCAATTTACCAGCGGTTCCCTTTCGTTATCGTCAACGAATGCCAAATGTTTTAAAGGCGATGTCAGAAATGGAAAATGAAATGGAGAGATGGATGCAATCAGCAGGAGCCTGGCCTGAAGAAATGCAAGGTTTTGATTTTTCGCCAAGCTGTAATCTCAAAGAAACCACGAAAGATTTTGTGGTTGAGTTTGAAGTTCCAGGCATCAAAAAAGAAGAAATCAAAATCGAAATTGAAAATCGTCGCTTAACAGTGAGTGGTGAGCGAAAAAAACAAAAAGAAGAGAAGGATGAAAAACATTTTCTCTCTGAGTCGTTCTATGGTTCGTTTATGAGAAGTTTTAATCTTCCTGCGCCAGTGGATGAAAATAGAATTGAAGCTAGCTGTCAGGAAGGAATCTTAACCATTAAACTGCCTAAGTCACAGCAGACAAAGGCAAAGGAAGTGAAGGTTCATTAATGATTTGATTCTACCCCTTAAAATAGAGAGGTTCTGGTCCTACCGGGTCGGAACCTTTTTTTATTTTCGTGGCGGAGTCTCAGATGACACAAGTCAGAGTCAAAATGGCATAGAGCACGCAAAGAGGTCTTCTCAGAAGTAAGGTATGGGAGTTGAGATAGATTGAAGTTGGTATGAAAAATGCTTTCTATAGAATTACGTTCCATGGCAGCGATGCTAGTCAGAACTCAAGGTGGGCGAGCTTCCCACTAAACAGAATTTTCCAGTTGCTGTTTTAGCTTGGATCAATAGTGGAAGTGGTGACATTTTCACTAGCGGCTGATCGACAAAGTTAGAGGTATGTTCGTGCCTCTTTCTTAGCAATTTGGCAGGTTGTAGCGAAAGCGAACTTTTAAAATCCATAAGTCCGAGAACGTTCGGAACGAACGACGGGAGACTTAAGAGGAATTGGTCGAGCCAGTTGGGCGTTGGTGAAGACTATGATTGCTGGTGAAGAACTGGAAGCATGCAGCCGGCGACTTTTCCTCCCATGGGTGGGAAGACAACATGTCATTCATGAGTTTTGATGAAAGCACGGAACCACTCGCGATGAATGAATATTCTCCGATATTCATGAAAGCGTCTGGATAAGCTGACGATGCCAATGTGGTACATTAGGTAGTGTCAGCAAAACTAGATGCCAATATTGCAAGTGGGGCAGTTGAGATCGATAAGTCTGTTTACAGATGAGGATCTCTGGAGCAGAACCTTCTCGATCCGTTCGAGCGATGGTTCTATGGTTGTGCTTTTTGTTTTAAGACTTGGGTACGTAAGAATCAGCGCACTTTTAATTTTTTCCTTGTATGTTCGGAGAATAACTTGAGAGGAAAAACAAAAAAGTTCAGCTTTTTCTGATAAACCAGCTCTCGAGCTGTTCTGGGGAAAGCCCAATGAACAGTTCCTAAATTTTGAGTGGCGGAATCGCCAGCTGTAAATTATAGTAGTTTATGGCTGGCGCGCCACCACTCATGTCATCAATAGGAGGATCTATGGGAACCGTTGAAGCGGAAGTAAAAGAGCGTCCAGCAGCATTTCAAGCAAAGAAAACCCCACCACCACCCGCCACTTCGGAGCGAACGAGTGTGACCTATTCGGCTCAAACACTATTGCCCGCACCGATGAGTCGCCTTCAAATCTGGGCATTAAAGAGCTTTCACCCGCGTGCTCTTTTCATCGAAGCGGCAGGTGCCATTTGGGCCTTTTATCTTCTATGGTATCATGATTGGATGTTAGCTCTGGCTGTTGTTGTGGCTTATCGAGCCTCAGGTTTGGCATCAGTTTGGAATTCCGATCCTTATTCACTTGCGGAAACAGGTATGGGTAAACTGGCACTCTTGCATCTTCATCCAATTAATTTGACAGTTCAACTTGTCGGAACTCTCCCACTTTTGGTTGGAGTCTGGCAGCATTCTACAGAACTAATGATGGCAGGGGTGTCAATTATCTTGCTGGGTCATATTTTTGGATGGTCCAAATTTGATAGTCATTTTTCACAACGATCCTCATAGCACCCCTTTGGATTTAGCGTGTTCCAATCTCAGCATGTTGTGAAGGAGAATAGGGACTCAGGGTCTTTGTAAACCAGCCAATTGCGTGTTCAATAACTTCATCCATAGTGCCAGGCTCCTCAAAAAGGTGGCTGGCTCCTTCGATGAGAGTGATTGAGCATTTGTTGAGACTCTGCTTGGCTTTCTTGTTTAAGGCAAAGACTTCGGTGTCTTCACTTCCAACGACCAAGAGTACTGGGCATTTCACTTGATGCAAGTACTCCATTGCTAGGTCCGGTCGACCGCCTCTGCTAACAACAGATTGAATCTTCGGATTTTTTGCTGCGGCTCCTAGTGCTGCGGCTGCGCCAGTGCTTGCGCCAAAATAGCCAACAGGCAAATCTTTCAATAAAAGCTGTTTATGAGACCAATTGGTCGCCAACGTCAGTCTCTGGCTGAGAAGATTTATGTCAAAGACATTGGTACGATCAAGAGCCTCTCCTTCGGTGAGAAGGTCGAAGAGAAGGGTTGCAAAACCTTTTTCGTTGAGTGCCCGCGCCACCTTTTGATTGCGAGTACTTCGATGGGAACTTCCACTACCGTGCGCAAAAAGTATGAGACCAAGAGGAGATTCGGGAATAGCTAGCTCACCAATCAAGGGGCCCATTTCACAGGGAATACTAATTTCCTGTAAATTAAAAGGATCTTTGCTGACTCCCTGTAAAAGTGCCGTTACCGCCTCATCGCTAACTTGAGTGAAATCTTCGTACCACTCTCCGACCGCGCGAAAGTAAGGTGGAACCTTTAGAACAATGACTTCTTTGACGAGATTGGTAAAATAGTCGATGGCAGATTGTGGAGCTACCGGGACGGCAATGGTGATCTGAGAAACACCACGACGTTTTAAAAGCGCGATAGCGGCTCTCATGGTGAGGCCAGTCGCAAGGCCATCATCAATTAAAATGACATTTCTATTTTTAACATTAATAGGTTGCCTGAATTGATTCCAGCGATTGGCTTTATCGTGGACCTTTACGGAGGTCTCATCAGCTAATGATAAAAGTGTTTTATCATCAATGTTCATATATCCGAGTGCTTCCTGATTCCAAACTGGGAGATCATCTTCTGCTACGGCCCCAATTGCAAATTCGGGTTGTAGGGGAGAACCGATCTTTTTTACCACTAAAATATCCCAAGGTAGATGGAGTTGGCGGGCCGCCTCTGCTGCAACAGGCACCCCACCGCGCGGTAGCGTAATGATGCAGGTATTAGTCCACCTTCTTGAATTAAGTTCCTTGGCTAAACGTTGTCCAGCTTCAATGCGGTCTCGAAAGGGCTTCATGGAATTCTCTTTAGTGGGGTTGAATGAGTTCTATGTCGACATGGTCAACAATGTGCGTATAACCTCTTTGTCGCGCGCAGTGAGCGCCACAAAAAAGATCATTTGCAACTTCAACCCCATGGCCGAGGACTCTTACTCCACAATGACTACACTTGGGCGCCAGAGCCTGAATCGCACATTCAAAGGAATCAAAAAAGTGAGTTGTACCATCTTTGTTTACCTTCACTTCGAGCATTGTTTTGTAGTCGTTGCCACAAACTTCACATTTTCCCATTGAGAAACCTCCCTTTTTAGGGTGAATACGCGTTTCTTTCACGCTGGCATAAAAGTTATTAAGTGACAAAAAAAGATTTATTTATCAATGGACGTGAAACGCTGCCGCGATAAATTGAGAGAAAAAAAGACACCACTAAAAAGTAAAAGAGACAGAATCGCTCAGGCGACGGCTGTGTCTAAAGGGTATGGCGTGGCAAGGACGGAGAGCGGTGGACAGGCACTGCTTCGGTCCTAAAGTTGTAATGTTTATAAGCAAATTCACTTTGGCTAGATTGAGACGCTTTTGTTACTGGAGTTAAGTTTGCAGAGGTTGATGGGGGGCCAGTCAATTTCTGGTCAATGTGAAGGAGAACACACATGAATAAATGGATGTTGGTTATAAGTATAGTGTTAATGACAGTTTTGGCCACAGCTAGTGAATTTTCGTCATCTTCTGGATCAGGAAACAAGTGGGCTTGGAAGCCTCTATTTAATCACAATGCGAATCGGGTCGGCGACGCTGGTGTTAAGGCTGCCAGCAAGAACCGGATACTTAAGAAATTGGCTGAGTTTTTAAAAAATGAACAGGTTGGAAGTGATGGAGAGTTTGTGAGCCAAGAGGAAAATGATGTACTCTTGCGAATGATTGTGGCCGCACAGTTAAAGTCTGTGGATTTAGTACAAGTGATTGAGGATTACAACACTCAGAAGTTACCGGACGTTCGAGAGCTTTGTTTAACGTCACAGATGCAGTGTGATGATGGCAGAAATGTACTTGTATCCTTTATGCAAGTTCAAAATCGTATCGAAGAGATAGAGGCCGGACGCTTAGATCTGGAAGGAATGCCTGAGGAACAAAAAGAGATTTTTATGGGGCGTAATTTTCTTTGTTTTTATTACGATTTTCAAGATGCCATCGCCTTAGAGAAATTTAGAATAGAACACCTAAAGGAGGTACATTCCTCTGTTGAAAGAGTGAAAGTGCGGGAGGATCACGGATTGGTTCCTTTATTGTTTAGGGTTGTTGCTGGTGAAAACAATGAACCGACGGTGGAGCGACCAATGTATTCTGAAGCCGAAATCACTTCAATCCTGCAAGGTTGGGATCAGCGTCTTATTGTTGCAAAATGCTGGACTCGCGAGCGCGTTCAACAATGGAAAAACGACATTCTGAAGGATTTAATGCCTGAGGTGTTATAAGTTATTGGTTTGTATCAGTATGATATATTTGTGGCATGAGGTCGATTTTCCTAGTTCATTTACTGGGTGAGAGTCTTACGAAATGAGTACCGCGAATATCGCCGAGAATTTCAAAAGAAAGGCTTCCTCCAAGAACTTTTTCGGTCTCGGTGAGGGCGTGCCAACGATGTTCTGGTAGATCACGCAAAAGTAAATAAGCCTTTCCCTGGGAGCTCAAGGAATTATTAATTCCCAAAAGTAAGTTTGCAAAATTAGAGTCCATAAAAAAGCGACAACGATTTTTAAAGACTGAAGGCGAGAGTCGCCCCTTGTCCTGAAAAAAATAGGGCGGATTGCACAGAATTAAATCATAGCGTTGCGCGTATTTCGATTCAAGTAAGGCATCGTAATTTAGGTTTAAAAACTGAAGCGAAGTTTGTAAGCTTCCTAGTCTTTCAGAATTAATGATAAAGTGTGAATGATAAATTTCCTGGATCTCCATAAAGTCCATGCTGACGGGCGCAAGGCCGAATTCTTTTAGACCATGAAAGATAAAATCTAAACCAATAATTCCGCAACCTGAGCAGAGATCAAGTGCTCTCAGTGTCGCGAGTTCCGTTGGTTGGGTCAGCTCAAAGACTCGTCGTGCAAGAAAGACAGAATCGTGTGAGAATCGGTACTCATCGGGTTGAGAATAATTAAAAGTGTAGTGGTGGTTGATTGAAGACATTTATAGAGGGTGAGTAACCCCTTATTCTGTAGGATTCAAATTCTTTTCAAACCGAAGGGGTAAAAAAGTTGAAACCTTCTGCCCCTGAAAAGGTTGAAAGTCAGTTCTCTTAATAATTTGCAGAAGGCAACCTTCAAATTTTTTATCTTGAATTTCTGTTTTTACAATCATGAGGTCTTCGACTTTGCCGATGTTGTTTACGGTGAAGTGAAGGTCAAGTTTCCCATGGGCGGCCTTTTTCTTTTGAATCAATGTCGAATAACAGCGAAAGAGATGATTCTTTTGGCGACTAATTCGATCAGCAATCATGCTGCGAATTTGCGACTGAAAATCTTGGCTTTGTTTTTCTGAAATCGGAGCCAGTGGGTCCTTAGAGAGTGTAATTGGACTATTGGGATTAATTTCGGAGTTAGAGCCTTCTATTGCAGATGCGACTTGGGCGCTGGTCTCAACTATTTTGACGGTATCAAGGGACTGCGGATCAATCCACAGTGTTTCAAGGGTTGTCGGTGATTCGTATTCCCGGAGAGGGCGGTCTAGTCCTTTTTGAGAGACTAGAACAGAGTCACCTTCGCCCTCATTAATAACCTCAATTTCTCCGCGTCGGAGAGCTAGAAGAGTCGAGTTGGCTTTGCGCACGACAGTGACGAATGAGCTAGGGAGGAGGCGAATTTCTGCGCCACGTTTGAATCGCAAAACCATTTCACCGTCGGATCCTGTGGCTAAGGATTCATTCATTTTAATGGATAAAGATTTTTGAAGTGGGCGTTTACTTAGACTTTGGCGGGTGATCCACTCAGTGGTGCCTTTGCTTGAAATCACTGTTGCCAATACGTTTGATTGTTTGAATGTAGTATAAAACCTAGGCCAATAGAAGCTTATTCCGAGGACACCGAGACTTGCTATGATAAACAATCGCTGCATGCCCTTATTATGACCCCGGAATCCAGAGTCTGTCACTAACCCTTATTTCTTTGGAGCAGACTTCTGTTCAGAGGTCTTGGGCTCTTCGGTTGGACTAGGCGCAGGGGATGCTGTTGGAGTATTAGTGGCAGATGCGGCGACGCCAGCTGCCATTGTTACTGGAGGTGGCACAGGAGCCATTTCATCGACAACAGATTTTTTAGAACCAGTTGAATTCAATGCCAATGTAATACAGCTAATGGCAAATGCGACAGCAAACCATTGAGTTAACTTTGCCGCTAAAGTTGTCGCACCTGTAGCTCCTAAAACTGAGCTAGAGTTACCACCGCCACCGAAAGCGCCCATTCCGCCACCTTTAGAATCTTGAATAAGGACAAGGAAAATCAAAGAAATTGCTATTATGATATGCAATACAGTAAGAAGAGTAACCATTCTTTTATGCCTCCGAATAGATTTCAAATGAACCCGATCGGCTTCGAGAGTCAATCGTAAAGTTAAAGATCTTAGAATTTTAATCTATTAAAACGCTTTTGACTAGAAATATCATTGGCTTGAGCGTACTTTGTTTCTCGAAATTACTCTGGGGGGGACATGCAAGATATCGCCATACAAATGCGAGACGTAAAATTCACTTATTCGGGGTCCACAAAGCCCACCCTCGTGATTGCCAATCTGCAGGTGCAAAAAGGAGAAAGGGTTTTTATTTATGGACCCAGTGGGGCCGGTAAAACCACCTTACTAGAGCTTTTAAGTGGAGTCTTGGTCCCTCAGCAAGGGGATATTAGTCTAGTTGGGGTTAAGGTTTCAGGTTTAAAACCAGTTGACCGAGATCATTTCCGCGCCGAGAAAATGGGCTTTGTTTTTCAAAACTTTAACCTATTGCCTTATTTGAACGTGCGAGAAAATATCGAATTGCCCCTAAAGCTCAGAGGTTTATCTCATGAACAAATGAGAGGGGCGCAGGGCGTCTTAAAGCATTTCGCTGATCGCTTGGGAATCTTAGAAATTTTAGAAAAATCAGTCACTCAAATCAGTGTGGGACAACAGCAAAGGGTGGCAGTGGCAAGGGCGCTGTTGGGGCGGCCACAAATTCTCTTGGCTGATGAACCGACCTCATCTTTGGATTACGATAATCGAGAAAAATTTCTTCAGTTGCTGTTTGAGCTCTCTAAAGAACTGGGAACCACTGTGCTCTTTGTTTCTCATGATCGAAACCTAGAGCCCCTCTTTGATCGGTCGATTTCGCTAGGGCAATTGAATCAAGTAGATGGAGGAGCTTCACGATGACTGTATTTTTAAATCTCGCTTTAAAATCAATTTGGCATCGTAAAGAGACAGTTTCCTTGGCGATCTTTTCTATGGCATTAAGTGTCTTTCTTTTGCTAAGTGTAGAGCGCCTCAGACAGTCAGCCGAAGAAGGATTTACCCAAACAATCAGTCAGACGGATTTGATTGTGGGCGCGCGCACGGGACCAACAAATTTAGTTTTGGCCACAGTTTTTAATCGTGGTGTCTTTGCAAATAATATTAAGATGCAGACCTACGAGCACTGGAAATCGAAAGAAATGGTGGAGTGGACTATTCCTCTCGCCCTGGGTGATGGGCACCGTGGTTATCGCGTTGTGGGTACCACGGAGGATTTTTACAATCACTATCGTTATCAGGGTCAGCATTCTCTACAGTTGCAGGAGGGAACTTGGACGATCAAGCCCATGGATATTGTGATCGGCGCTGAAGTGGCGCGTGCGCTTCATTATGAACTCGGACAAAAAGTAGTGATCGATCACGGGGTCACGCGAGAGATTGGGATGTTACATCACGATGAGCATCCCTTTCGAGTTGCTGGGATTCTGAATGCTACAGGAACGATTATTGATCAGTCCTTATTTTTATCGTTAGAGAGTCTCGAAGCCCTTCATGAAAAACCGGAGGCGGGGTCTGAAGGTCACGATGAGCATGAATATAAAGAAGAGCATGCTCATGGAGATAGAGAATTGACGGCGTTTTTTTTGAAGCTGCAAAACAGAGTTGATGTTTTAAGCCTCCAGCGTGAGATCAATAATTTTGCGGGCGAACCACTCTCGGCAGTTATTCCTTCCGTCATAGTGAATGATATCTGGCATATGCTCTCCTATGTTGAAAATGCATTGAGAGTCCTAGGGGGTTGTATTTTGTTTGTGAGTTTGCTGTCAATGATGGGCATTTTGATGGCGACGCTCAATGAACGCCGACGGGAAATGGCAATACTTAGGGCTTTGGGCGCCAGTCCAATTCATCTCGCGGGATTGCTTGTATGGGAGTCGTGCCTCCTGACGGCCATTTCCTTGGTATTGGGGTTTGGGTTGCAAACAGCAATTATTTGGCTCTCCCAGGATTGGCTTAAGGTCAACTACGGGCTGTTTCTATCGGTAGGCCAGTTTTCAAACTCAGACGTATTTTACTTGATCCTTATTGCGGTGTTGGGAGCGGTCATAGGTTTATGGCCAGCGGTTCGAGTGTACCGCTCATCATTGAAAGATGGTTTGATTGTAAAATGACGGATTGGATCGATCTTTGTTTTAAAACGAATTTGTATCGATCGCCTCAGTTGTTATCGCGCTAATTGAGTCAATGCCACGGCATAGGCCTGTTTAGTGGGAGTGTATTGACTAAAAACTCTTGCCATTCCCGAAAGCTCAGAGAATAAAGCATCACGATCGCGATGATTGATATAGAGTTGAACTACTTCGTTAGCCACAATGAAAGTTCCTGTGAGTTCGTCAATATCATTTGCAGTTAGGCCTCTAGGAAAACCACGGCCATCTGGTCGTTCTGTGTGTTGTTCAATAATTCGAATCACTTCTTTAGGGCAATGTTCCCAATTGGATAAAATTTCTTTTGTTTGTTCGCCATGACTTTTGATTTTTTCAAGTTCCTGTTTGTTGGCCGGAATACCCAGTTGCATCGCTTTTAAAAATTTACGTTGATTTCTTATGAGGTGATCCGAGAGGGGAAGATCATGCAGAAATGCGGCCAATGACAAGTAATCAAAAGAGCGTGGGTTCACAAACTGAATGTGCTTGCTGATTGACGCTAAAGTGTAAGTCAGAAGAATGCCAGTGAGTACTCCGATATCATGAAAATCATCATCGAACCAATCAAAGATGTCTTTGAGTGTATGATCATGTTTAACCATGTTTTGTACGAGATTAATACCTTCATTGCCGAGTTCGAGGGTTTGCTCATTCCATCTAAAAACACGGGTGGCGGAATTAACAATCTCTTGAATGGTTTTTGAAACTTTGAGGGCCTCCACTTTCTTTGACTTGAGGGCCGATAAATAAAGGTCGTTTTGTACCAAATTTCTAAATCGATTCAGAATACTGGGGAAATGATCTTTGTTTAGATAGAGGTAGGTTAGACCTTTTTCAGTAAAACGTTTAGAAATCGCATCATTAAACGTGTCATTTTCCCCGAGGACTTTGACGTAATGAGTATCGCTCAATTTTACAAACACCAGGCAACCCAGTGTTTTAAGTCTTTCCAACGAATGAATGGAAATGGGCATATAGGACGGAAGCTCAGTTTCCCGATGAGAAGAGTTCTGGGTCAGTAAGCGATCAACTTCTATGATGAGTTTTTGTTCTTCGAAGGGTTTTTCAAAGTAGCCAGTGAGCGGCTTTGAAAGGAGTTCTTCGTGGTCACGCCGGTCATCAGAGGTAAGGAGTAGGAATGGAGTCTGTGGCATTTTTTCATGCACAAACTTGGCCAGGGTGCCACCATTACCTTTGGGCATGTTGAAATCAGAAACTATAAAGTCCATTGCGAGTTTTTCGGATTCAAGAAGCTTGATGGCTTCAGTCGCATTGCCGGCTTCAAAAAAATGGGATCGATACTGAGATCCCAAAATAAGAATTAGGAGTTCACGCAAGTCAGGTTCATCATCAACAATTAAAAAACGGAACGGCTGCTTCCCCATCAGAATTTTCTCCAATTGATTAAAAGCTAATCAATAAATCTTGAGATCAGTATAATGCACTTTCCGAGAAAAGAAAGTTTCAAAGGTGAAAACTGGCTAAATAAACGTTGTTTTGAAGCAAATTGTGGCAGTGTCTTAAGTCGTTCCTGGCCTTTTTTGAGAAACGAGTCTCAACTTTAACGAAAATATCACTTTTGGACGGGTACTCGACTCGGAGGCCATGACAAAGACCTATTTCGATTCTGGAAAAAGGTAACTAAACTATTAACGTTTACCTGTGTCACTTGAAATCATCAAGAATCATAAAGATTTGAAAATGTGGACACGATAAGGCACTAAAGTAAACTAGTGGCCAAAAGTTAATCACACCCCTCGGGCTCGAAAAGCTGTCTAATTTGCGATCGAATGGACGTCTTGAAAACTATAAAAGCTCCTTTCAATTCAAAAATATAACGTGTATCAGGAGTGTTTGTAAATTTAGTGCTAAAAGACCTTGGCTCAGTTTTCGCAGTGGGCAGTAGTGAGATGATAATGAAAACATGAAAGGGTCTAATTATGAAACGAATTTCTTTTAAAAGAACGATTTCTGCTTTGTTAAGTATTTCATTGGTATATGCTCCAGCGGTTAAAGCTGAAAATGAAGCTTCAAATAAAGCATGGGCCGTTGAAGATTCTATTACCGCCAAATGTCAGGAAAAGACACCTTTGGAATGCGATATGTTAATCAGACAGGAATTTAAACCTGATGAGATTGATGCTGCACTTACTGTTGCAAAAAACACTCTACGGACTATGAGGGGTGAAGAGGTTGAGAAATTGAAAAAGATTTATAAGAATCCTTTGGAAAAGATGGGCGAAATGATGGATGACGCGAGTATGGTCGTTAGTACCCAGGCCGTATACGGTGGTGCCGCAGGAGTCATGGCTATGGTAGGTTTGATAGCCTTAGTTTTGGCAACGCGAGAACATGCAAGTATACAAATTGAAGAGATGAAAAAAGGCGAAGAATGTCGAGCAAAATACCCATCGAATGGAGCAGTTGTTAAAAATGTGGGTAAGTATTATAGTTACGATCCTGAGTACATATGCGTTGAAGATTTAGTTAAATAGTCTTTAGACGATTAGTTTTATTTTTTATTGAAAAATAAAACTCGATCGATTGAGGCAGCGGCTAACAGGTCAACGGCTCAAAAGGAACTTACCATGGGCAAAGTATCCACCAGATTGTCTCTGATGTGGAAGCTAGTGATTTTTTTAAGCATTATTTTTTGCGTTCTGTGGACAACCTTCAAATTTAGTCCGGTAAATTCTTTCAGAGTGATTCAAAATTATTTTTACAGACTAGTGTATCGGTGAAATCGTTCGGTCGAATTTTTTTTCACTGTCTGACATTTGTTGCTTTTCTCATTTTAGGGAAGATAAATTTCCCCAGCATGCTATTAAATAAAGCAGCAATTCCCGGAACAACTTTTTATGTCATGGACAGGGCTCATTGAGGGCGTCTTAAGAAAGAACTATTTTTTTCATTCTCGAAGTTACAC
>CAZYOE010000122.1:0-14645 GCA_964648725.1 uncultured Pseudobdellovibrionaceae bacterium
GTGACTTGAATGGGGCGTTTTCAACAATTTGCTGCTAAACAAGGACTATGTTTCAACGGACGGGCGTGAACATGGACTATTCAGACCATTCAGGATTTGTATAGTTTTGAGACACAACGATCGCTGTGTCTATGAAACCTCTAAGTTTTGGCGATACAAATTTATGGGAGGGGTAGATTAGATAAAGAGTATGATTCTCAGCTTTCCAATCAGGTAAGATTCTTATCAATCTTCCCGTCTTGACTTCTTCAACCGTATTCAAACTGTCTAATAAAGCAATTCCACCGCCGAGCACTGACATTTTTTTTAATAAAGGCAAATTGTCGGCGCGTAAGGCTCCTTTGACTGGAACTAGAAATTTTTCTCTGTTTTTTATCAATATAATTTGTTTATTAAGAATCGTTGATTTCAACAATTTGTGCGACGTGAGATTTTTTGGGTGCCTTGGGAACCCCTTCTCCTTTAAATACTGTGGGCTTGCGTATAACCCAAACTCCGTAGTTCCCATCCTTCGAGCTATGAGACCTGAATCTTTTAATGAGTTCCCAGACCGAATCGCCAGATCAATCCCTTCACCAATCAGATCGACAAGGCGGTTGGTGACCAAAAGTTCTACTTCAACAAGGGGGAATTTCTTTGAATATTCCATCAAAATGTCTGGAGCTAAACTTTCAGCTAGACCTGCAGGCACCGTCAAGCGCAACAAACCCTGTTGGGCACTCTGAGCTTGATTCAGACGCGCTTCAGCCGATGTCAATATATCGAGAGCTCTTACGCAATCTTGAAAGTAGGCCTGGCCAGCATGGGTTGGATGGAGTTTGCGCGTGGTTCGTTGAAGTAAGGGCGCCTTAAGGCGCTGTTCGAGCTGACGAACTCTGGCACTAATAGTTGATTTGGAAACACCTAATGCCTTCGCCGCTTTTCCGAAGCTTCCAGTCTGCAACACTTTAACAAAGATCGTGATCTCATTTATTTCCATATCTCATAGTCCAATATTTAGAACAATATTTCCAGATAATTTAGTCTTTTTGATCAGATTGAGATTTGCTAAAAGAGTTAAGAAACAAAGGGGATCATCATGAAAACAAAAGTTTGGCTTTCAATACTATCTATATTTGTCTTCAATGCTTCGTTCGCGAAGAATTACTCGTGTAGCGCTCAGCACCCAGAGTGTCCCGTCGGACGATACTGTGACGTGGAATCGGGATTTTGCAGCACCGGATTCAGCAGCAAAAGCTTAACATCTCATTTTATCCTCGGGAGGCATTAATCCATGTTGGTCCCTCAAAAAATTGCTTTGGTTACTGGTGCGAATAGCGATGTTGGGCTTCCACTTACGAAGTGCCTCCTTGAACTTGGCTACAGGGTTATTGCCCATTACCACTCAAGTCCTTCAGTCTTGAGCTCAATGGCTTCGCCGAATATAAGAACAGTTCAAGCGGATCTCACTCTACCGGAAGATGCCGAGCGATTAGTACAAATAGCTTCAGAGTACGGAAGAGGAGTTGATCTTCTAATAAATGTTGTAGGGCCATTTGATCACCGTTTCCTATTTGAGTTCACTCCATCCGATTGGAATCAGTCGATTCAGCTGAATCTCAATACTGCATTTAATATGGTCTATTATGCGAGGCCTTACTTGATCCAGGCAAAAGGGCATGTAATAAATTTCACTTACGCGGGGGTCGAAAACATTAGAGCCTTGCCAATGGCCACCGCCTACGCGGCCGCTAAATCTGGTGTTGCGGTCCTTACAAAGTCTATGGCCGCTGCATTTGCCGACAGTGGGGTACGAGTGAATGCAATCGCACCCAGTTGGATTGATCACTCTAGTTTTACCGACGAAAAGAGAAATGCGATCAGCTCTACGATTCCAGTGGGTCGGCTAGGAACCTCTGATGAGGTCATCGATGTTATTAAATGGCTCATCATAGATTCCCCCTTTTATACGACCGGATCAACATTGACCATTGGCGGTGCTTGGGAATTCTAATAGCGGCTTTAGGGGAAAAATAGATATCCATGACTAAGACAAATAAAGCGGAAAGTGGCTCTCTCAGCTCCCGCCAAAAGCCGGTTAAAAAGAGCTTTCGAGTGCCTTGAATGGGGCGTTTTCAACAAATTGCTGCTAAACAAGGATTATGTTTCAGCGGACGGGCGTGAAAATGGACTATTCAGACTATTCAGCAGGGTAACTAATAAGATACAACTCACCTAGAAAATGGTATTGATATTGTCCACTAATTTCGTTAGTTAAGTAGCCTTTACGGGTCATAAATATTGGTTTTTGAGGGATGTATGATAAGAATCTTTTTGTCGGTTATTTGTCTTTTATATGCCACAAGTTGCACTTTTGCTCTGGTAATTCTAGATTATTTAATTCTCGAGATGATGTTTCTAAACAAGCGGGTATAAACAGCACACTAAACATTGAAAATTTAGCTCAAAATAAGTATTTCAGATTGTCAGATGATTGCAGATTAGAAGACAGCTTATTTAAATCTCAACAGTTATTAGTCACCTGTGATCATGATCTCATTCGAATGGCTTTAGATGGCAAGGTTTTAGACCGGTTTACCGTAACCGATGGCCGTCTTGTTCGTGGTCAAATGATTTTGGGCCAAGGATATTTTTTTAGTGTTATAAAAGAACAAAAAAACGTCAAATATTTGTGGCTAAACGATACCGATGAAATTAAGGAAATAAGTAAATTTGCAGATGTGCCGGCTACTGAAAATGCTAAAATCGTTGATGATCACCTCATCCTTAACAGTGAAAATAAAATTGTAGTATTTGATTTTTCTGGGAAGACACCTAAAGTTATTAATGAAATTTCAATTCCCCAATCGTTCAATATCGCAATAAATAAAAAAGGCTTTGCTGTTACAACTGCATCACCTACTTTCAAAGAGTATTCGTTCTATAATTTGGATGGAAATAGAATAAATTTATACAGGTTAGATGATTCTCGGTTTTACGATCATCTTTCCGTTTTAGATGACCGTCGATATATAATTAATCTTTGTTCCGAAAAAACAGAATGCCGAAATAACTCCCAAAAGCTCTTGGTCTTTGACCTAACTGGTTGAAGTTCCCCCGATTTAGTGGACACATTTTACCGGACAGAGATGTCCAGAAATGTTGGGGGAATATATGGGCAAGTCATTGAATGAAGCTTTTGATTGGATCAAAGAGTTAAATGCCGGAAATAAATGCACAACGAAAGAATGCATCAAGGACCTGAAACCGACACCCAAGGGGTTTATCCCAGGGTTTTATTAATTTTTTAAAAGACAAGAATCAAAGAGAATAAGAAATGGGTTATAAAGAATATCTGCCTGGTGCAGAACTAAAAGATTATGTGGACTGTTTCTGGACTCAAGAGCCAGACTCTCGACATTTGGTTCTGCAAAATCCGATTGATAAAATATTGCCTGATGGTTGCATTGACATTCTTTTTCGTACTCCAAAAATGGGCCATGGACCCAATTCTGCTGATTCTTATATTGTGGGCACAATGACTACCGCAATTGATGTTCCAAGAGGACCCTCTGAAATTGTCGCCGTTCGATTTAGACCAGGCGGAGCCTTACCATTTCTTAAGATTTCAGCCAATTGTTTGACGGATAACTCAGTGAACTTGACGGATCTCTATGGCGATCGAACAAATTCATTAACAGACCGAATATTTAATGAGCCCGCTATGCATCGCCGGATAAAAGTGCTTGAACTATTTTTACTGAAACTAAAAAGCTCTAATAGTTTTTTGGAGTCATCTTTTTCAAGAACTCTTTTTTCAATAGAAAGTACCAAAGAATTCTCGAGGATTGAGCAATTGTGTGAATACTGGGGCAAAAGCGTCAGACAGATAGAACGATCTTTTTTGAACCAAATAGGCATCACGCCGAAAATGTATTTGAAGGTTAAACGATTTCAATCCTTGGCACTCAATCTCAAGAAATGTAAGGGTAACCTTGAATGGGCGAATTTGGCTGCAAATTATGGCTATTACGATCAGTCGCACCTTATTCGCGATTGCAAAGCTCTTACCGGACTGACACCGGAAAAATACAAATTATTTTTAAAAATGTCGCATTTATCCAATACCGTGTCACCTGCAGCGGATATTGTTCATCAAAAAGGAGAGCGATATGAGTTTTAAAATCAGCAAAATCACACCAATTCTTAATGTTAATTCAATTGAGGACAATCTACCCTTTTGGAAAAACAACTTAGGCTATGAGGTGACGGTTCAAGTGCCCGGTCCCAATGACAAACTTGGATTTGTTATTTTAAATAAGGGGCCATCGGAGGTCATGCTGCAAACATCACAAAGTGTGGCGGACGATCTTCACGGGCATCCAAACATTGCTAAAGCTGATATTCTACTCTATGCCGACGTGGATTCGATAGATTCGGTGGAGAAATCCTTGCCCAAAGAGAATATTTTGATCCCAAAGCGCAAAACCTTTTATGGTACCCTTGAGGTTTGGGCAAAAGATTCCAGTGGAAAAATTATTGGTTTTGCCCAAAAGGAAAAGTAATTTCGGTGCGCGAATACAAGCGAGCCTTGGAAATGTTGCAAGCTTATCAATAATTCAAAAGGAGAAGTGGAGCGAATTTGGAACTGTTTCCATAGTTTCACGGTTACCCTTCGCTCTAAGCTCCTCCAATGTGATAAAGGGAATTCCACAATCTAGATTTAGATCAAGATGGTTTTCCAGAGATAGAATTTTGGGATGAATCTATAGATTATTTATTTGCAAGCTCTGCTCATTCTCCTGGTTTTTTTGAATTCTATGATGGAACTCCGCGACTCTGGTCAGTTTGAACTTGCTATGAAAATAGCAGCTGAGTCCTGGCCTTGTGATAAGCCAAGTCTTTTAGATTTTAAAAATAAATTTACGCAAGCACTACTTGATAGTGTCCCACGAGGCTTATAAGGCATCAAAGCACAGAAAGTGCATGAATGTACTAAGTGTGGTTAAAAATCCAGCTTTTAATTCAGAGAAGATTTCTTGATCAAAAAGCTATTTGGAAGAGTTTAGCGAACTCAATGCCCTACGACGTTTTGCTTTTTCGAATTCTTTAAATTCTTGATCAACTTTTCGTTTAGCTTCTTCTTCGAGTCTTCGGCTTCGTTTGCTAAACATTTAAGATTTTATTTTTTTGAAAAGTTCCACCATCGACCGTGTAGAGCCTTTTCTACCAATTTGCAGATTTCATAATTCAACAACCACCGTAATAACAGTGGTTTAAATGGTAGGGGGTGCGGAGAATGAAATTCTTTAATGATTTCAATTGCCCTTTCCCCCGTCGCTTATGGTTTCTTACAAACTAGGCCACATCCCTTGGTTTTACTCCTAAACTCAAGCCAAGAGGCTCAAGAAGTTTTTCAAGAGTCGCCTTGGTAGGGTTATGACCTGGGTTAATAGCTCGCTGAATTGCGGGCTCGTTCATCTTGACCAGGCCTGCATATTCTTTGACCCCGTAAAGGCGTATAAAGCGCCCTAGGGCTACTTGCAGATCATCCCCCTCCTCGAGTAAGGCGAGAAGAAATGTCTGCGCGTACATCAAATCTTTGAGGTCTTGAGAGACCCCCTCATTCCAGTCACGACTTCTTGTTGGCATTTTGCTCCTCCAAGTAAAACTTCAAAAACAGTTTAGCTTTGCTCACATCATCAACCTGAGATGACTTATCTCCACCCGTTAACAGCAAGATGATTTGGTCCTCATAGATCGCAAAATAAACTCTATAGCCTGAACCAAAAAAGAACCTTGCTTCCATAACCCCTTCGCCAACGGCTTTATGGTCACCGAAATGGCCATCTTCAAACCGAGCCACCCGAGCATTTATTCGCGCTCGAATAGCTCCATCCAATTTTTTAATCCATTCCTCAAAAGAGGCCTTTCCATTTTCATGGAGATAAACCCTGATGCGATACTTCCCTGACTTAATAGATACCATATATGTTACTCATTTGTCAACTGTCGAAACTGGTTTAGGTTTATGCTCAAAGACTTCAGCCACTTGAACCCCATGGGTTTGCCACGAATCCAAAACGCTTGTGGAATTCTTGATATTGATCCCAGCTTTACGCATATAAATCATAATCGTATCCATGTCTTTCCAGCCCCCTTGCGACATCACTATGCTAGGCGGGACTCCTTTCCCAAGCAAAAGAGTTGCCCAGCTTGCCCGAAGATTGTGAAACCGGATTTGAGGCAATCCTAATGATTTGAGAAAAAACCGCAAATCCCGCGCCTGGTCTCCTTTGTCCCACTTGCTCAATCTAGGAAGTACAAGGTTACTCCCACCAAACTTTAGCTTTAATTCCGGTAAGGTCGGAACCAGTGGCTTTGGTATTTCGACTAACCTATAGTCTCCAGATTTGGTCGATTTGTACCCATCTTTAATGCTCCAGGCGCAATCCACCCTACATTCCGCAGTTCGGGACTGCTGAAATTCCCAAGCGCAATTCATTCTAATTGAATTCTGCTGTTGGAATGTTCAACAGCTCTAGGACTTTGGCTTGATCAAGCGAGAGCGGTTCCGCGAAAGTCTTAATTAGTTTTCCTTTTTCAAATAGTCTATGACGAGCGCGGTGCTCAAATCTGTCTAAGATCTGCGATGCTGTTGGTGTTTTACTGTGGCGGCCTTCCGGTAAAAGGTTAAGTGATTCTAGGTTTGCAGCTTTCATTTTGATTCTTAATTCACGTTCAAGGAGCGATGCAATCGCCTGTGCAATGAAGTAGATGAACATGAGTGCTTCAATGCGATCATTTTTTTTCAGGAATACCGGCGCGACCTCCAGCACAGACTTCATCAGACTGTGACGCTTCTCCAGCGTAGGTTGGAATTTGTAAGCCTTCAGAGTGTTAAGGGCCGAGATATTTTTATTGGTTACGAGAGGAAAAATTCCATCCATAGATGCAGACTGAGTTTGACCTTCTATATTATCTCGAACGTCAACGGACACCCTTTTAACGAAGGAGCACTTGAATAGAGTATCTTCTGTAGATTTTCCTTTGCGAGTTTGACGAAAGCGTTCAAACTCTTCAACATTTATTGTCACGATCAACCAGTCTTTAACCTTATAGCGTGTAATGATTTTATTGCCGGCCTTTTTTATTGCAGCCTCTGATTTTGGCCTACAGCACTTGAGACTATTGAGGAGAAGAAGCTGGCCGCGCGCAATAGTCATGCGATTCTCGCGATCTTGTTTGTCACGGTTTTTTTCTCCGATGAGCGATACCAATAGATGCGATAGCCTTCACGCATCTGAAAAAGCCCATCAGCGACCTCAAAATGATCAATCTTACCCTTGCGAACTCTTTGCTGGTGAATGCTTTGCCAGCGAACTCTTGATGCCACCGCCTCCTTAGCAAACTCAACGACTTCACTTCTTGTACGAGGCAAAATTGTGACGAAGTAACCCTGTTCGCGATCAATTTTTCGCATAATCTCAGCTACGCACAACTTTGAATCCGCAACATATAAAAAATCTGATCTACCAAGAAGACCTCTGAGACTTTGCCAAAGCTCCCAGTGGGTTTTATCATCAGTCTGATTGCCATCATAGGATTTAAAATGAATTGGAATGGCTCCATCGCGGGTCACTGATAGTGAATAGATAAGTTGCTTTAGATCAGGTCGATAATCTTTACTATGGCCGCGCTTGAGTTGAACGGCTTTTGGCTATTGCTGTTCATAGCTGCCAGTTAACTTCACCGTTGTTGAGTCATTATGAATTTGACTGGTATCAATTTTGAATTTGTCGACAGAGATGAGGGTCAATTTAGTAAGTAGGCTAGCTCGATCTGCTTTAAACAGTCGATCCAATGCTCGACCAAGAACATCGTCACTCAAACCCTTTCGGACTAATCTGTCATCAAAGTCATTGGCCCATGTTCCAACTCGATAAAGAGCGTTCGGTCTAAGAAGCGTACTAATGACCAAAGTCTAAAGGGCCTCTGCATAGGCGGGTTGATCGAGTGCTTCATGGAATAGGTCTTTCACACCAATTGTGTCCAAAAACTTTCGGATAATCGGTAATGATCCAATGCGTACCTGATGTAAATTGAGATTGTTTGCTTGCATTCGGCACTCATCCTAATGTATATGAGTATTAGGATGTCAAATAAGAAATTTTCCCTCAACGCTGTTGGTCCAATTTTGCCAGGAAGTATTTCGGTCGCAAAAAGCAAGTGCGGAAAACCGAACTGCGCCTGTAAATCAAAGCCACCAAAACTGCACGGACCATTTTATCGATGGACAGGTTTTATTAATGGAAAGAGAACAACAAAAACCATCAGCCAGGATGTGGCTCATGAATGTCAGAGGAGAATTGACAACTATCGTAGTCTACAGAGAAAACTTGATCAACTTCTGGAAAAAGCCCTCGAAAATGCGCCATGGAATGAAGAGTAATTAAGGCTAAGCGTTTGAAATGATAAATCTATCAGGAAATATATTTAGCAGGTCGCAACTGCGGAATGTAGGCTTTAGAAGTTCAAAAAGCCAATTTATTCGAGTTAAAGGCTCAGGAGGAAAAAATGAGGTCCATGCGGATTTTCTGCCCACCGTTGATTTTACATACAACTTTGGACGCCTCACTCCTAATGAAGACTCTCAATTTAAATTTAATGAATCGAAATATGGGCTCATGGTAACTATTCCTTTGTTTTCAGGATTTGAAACTCATTACAGAACCAAATCATCATTCTTTAAAACTCAAGCCCTTGCACGTCAAAAAAATCAAAGACTCAATGACGTGGGTGCAGAGATAGGCACTCTAAATTCAAAGATTGACGAGTTAAAGACACTCTTCCAAATCAACGAGAAAAAACTCGTTAGCTCCCAGAAGTATTTTGACCTGACACTTGCAGAATATAAGCGAGGGGTTAAAAATTCACCAGACGTTGTCGGCGCAACAGAGAGACTGTTTTCAACCAAGAAGAAAAAATATGAACTTTTAAAGGACTTGAAACTAATTAAAGGAAAGATCGAAGCTCTCTTACCTCAATGATTTATAGTGGACCCCTTTGTCTAGACAAAAAAATCACTTAAATTAGAAATAAATTTCGCTAACGTTTGAACAGATTTCATCGACCTTTCCCGTAGGGCGCGAGCCGGAAGCGAGCGGGTCGCTAAAACAACAAACAGGATGGGCGTTAGCAGTCTTCAATAATCCTTTATCCATAGTTTTATACCCCCTGGTAAACAAAATTTGGAGTCATGTCCGCCAGAGTGATGATCGGATCGGATATGAGCAGCATCGCCAAAGAAAATATCGGCTTTCTCAAGCCTAGCGCGGGTTTTAATTTTTGGAAATGTTTTTCGAAGCCATTCTTTTACAAGAGATTCGTCTTTTTGAATCGTTTTGTATAGAGGACGCTGGCATGTGAAACCAAGCTGAGCCAAAAGCTTGCCAACTGATTTTAAACCAAGGCTCACTTTGAATTTATCCTTTATTAATTTTTGAATCATCTCTCGCGTTCAAAGGGCAAATTCGAATTGCAACTGTTGAGGATTTTTTAACGTCAGCACGTCATAAATCCACTTAATTTGTTTCCCATTGAGTTTTGGCTTTGGCCCCAGGGTTGGCTTTGATTTAAGTGCTTGCCAACCTCCTTGGCGATATTTTGCAAGCCAATCGTAAATGGTCGTCCGGTTCAATCCCAAAACTTGGCTGACAGTTTCAGGACTTTCTCCAGCCTGAACTTTTCGTACAGCTCTAATTCTGATTTCCTCTAAAGTTCTATGATCAAGTCTTCTAGCATCATCTTTTCGCATTCAAGAACTATAATTAGTTTTTATTTAAAAAAAGAAAATAATGTCGGTTATCCAAGGAACTGATTGATAATCTATGGGATCATCGTCAACCCCAGTAATGGCCTAAGTATCCAGTTTAGATTGTCAGGAAGTTTGAATTCGGATGCCACAACAGCAACAGTGGCTATTCCAGAGGAAAATAAAAAGAACGTCATTGAATTAGATAATAGAAGGCCGCAGCAACAGCCACCGGCCGACGCTGGGACCGCCGAGGGCAGTCAGTCTTATAATTTGGGTATTTTTGGTTCACAAGTACTAGGAAATGGTAGGGGCTACTGAAATTAACTCTCCACTTTTTCCTGCTGCGAAAATCGTAATGATTTCAAGCATTCAGCATCTTCCACTATTGAAGACTAAAAGTTTCCTGCTTCAGAAATACATCGAAGAAAAGCTCACTCCAAGGGAAATTGCCCGCCTTACTTTTTCCTGCCGTTCTACTGTTGTTCGAGCTCTGGAGAGTTTTAATATCGAGCTCCGGCCAGAAGATTGTTCGCCTGGAAGTTCCCAAAAATTTGGCAGCAAGTATGTTGGGGGTCGGATAGTCAGTCACAAACGTGAACTTGAAGCCCAGGAGAAAATGCTCGCTCTTCGAAAGCAAGGGCATTCATATGAGAAAATCGCACAGATCCTTAATGCGATGAAAATACCAACAAGAAAACGACAAGGTCCCTGGTACGCAATGAGTGTACGAAAAGTACTCCTACGTTCGGCGTCTGCCAATAACTGAGCTAGCTCAAAATTTCTATGAATAAATCGTTATAAGTGATCCAGAGAAACTTAATCTCCCAAAACATACAGTATTTGGGACGCATCATACGGAGGGCGAATGAAGATTATAAGTACTTCAAAACAAACGGGCGGCGTTGGATCTACAACGTTAGCATGGGCACTAGCCTCAATTTGGTCTAAGACCCATAAGGTACTCTTGTGGGATTTTGATCCACAGATGACACTATCAATGTCCATTTGTGATCCTACGCTTATAAGCAATTACGAGGTTCTTATGGGCTACAATAGTGTTGGTGATGTCATTACCAATGCTCTACCTGAATATGATTCTAAGCTGAAGATAATTCCAGCAAGTGGCATGCTCGCTAGGTTAGATATGGAAATGGCAGCTCGTTTTGACAGAGGCAGTGTTGTTCTTGATGTCGTAGAAAAACTAAGTGGATTTGATCTTATTGTAATGGATACGCCGCCATCGCAAGGCTCAATTTTATCCATTGGTCCACTTGCAGCATCTAACTATGTGCTCCTTACATGTTCTTGTGATGATGCCTCATTTCAGCAGGTGCCACGTTTTAAACAAACAGTTGAGATGGTACAACACCGACTCCAACCACAACTCAAGTGGCTTCCGATTGTTGCAAACCTTTATCAGCAAACACAGAACATGGATCGTCAAGTATTACAAAGCCTGCGTGAAAACTATCAGGTTTTTGATACTGTCATCCCTAAGCGCATTAGCATTCGTGAAGAGATGGCCTTGAGGGTTCCATGCACCAATACAGAGATGCGAACGCTTGCTGCTGAGATATTGGAGGTGATTAAATGAAAAAATATATTCCAACTCACCAGCCATTAGAACACAATCATCATCTTGATGAAGAGCCCCGCAGAGATGATAAAGCAATGATTCTTCCTTTAAAAGTAATTCACTTGGTAAAGAATGATCGGATTAACATACATGGCATCGAAGAGCTTGCAGTAAGTATTGAGCAACACGGCCTCCTTCAACCGTTAGTAGTTAGAAAAGCCAATGGGCACTTTGAACTTGTCGCCGGGCATAGGAGATATCTGGCACTTCAACATCTTGGCCGTATGGAAGCAGCGGTACGCATAGAAAAAGTGAATGAAAAAACCACTGATATTTTACGTCTCATTGAAAACCTTTATAGGGAGAACCTCAGCGGCTGGGAGATTTGCAAAGCTGTCTACGAACTATCAAAGGAGTTTGAGACACAGGCTCAACTTGCTGAAGCCATTCAAAAAGATAAAAGCTATGTTTCAAAATGCATTGCAGTTGTTAATGCAAATCCAGAAGTTGAACGCGTTCAACTCTTATCTTTACGGGAAATATTTAAGCTTTATGGGACGGAGAAAAGGGGCTCTAAGGAAAGAAACTCATCTGGTCCAATTCCCGGTGGAAGGTATGGAGCGGAAGGAAGCCTAACATTTCGTGAAAGCAAAGGCGGAAAGGCATTCTCATTACGTTTAAACATCGATGAAGATCGTACTCCTCCAAGGGCTGTCGAAAAAGCAATTGATCAAGTGGAGCAGATTCTTCAAAGGCTAAAAAGGATGCTGTAATTAAGATTTTTTATTATTAAGTAGTTCTGCTTAATTTACTATGCCAGCCTAGACATAGGTCTTTTAGTTAAAGTAATGCCGGGGCGTTTATTGAAAATATCTAAAATTAGGTATATTTTAATGCAATCTTCAATAAGAGGGCAATATGAGCTTGAAAGAAAAACTTATTCAAAAGAAAAACGCGGCGAGTAGATCAGTACAAGATTATGAAAAGGTAAAATCAATATACGTTGATGAAGTAAATAAGTTAATCAATATGATCAGATCGTGGTTTAAAGATCTTGCAGAACAAAAACTTGTTACAATAACCGATACGCAGGTGCAAGTTCAAGATCCTAATATTGGCGAATATATGATCTCCTCTATTCGAATTGAAGCAGGGGACGATACAGTTTTGATTATGCCTGTTGGAGCAGAAATTATTGGGGCAAGTGGTCGGGTGGATATCTATGCTCAAGGTAAGAAACATTTAGCTAAAACGCTTTTACTTGGTGATGATAGTGGCGGCAATTTAATATGGTTATTTTGGGCGCCAGACACAACTCTACATAAAAAAGGTTTATCCCAACCTTTATTTTTTGAGGTAATAGAGGGTTGGATTGAATAATGGCCTTCAAGCTTGAAAAGGTCCATTCTCAGATTAAGATTTTTAATACATCTATTGGTGATACTCAAAACAGAGTTCTGCGAGGTGACTTTGCTTATCTTAATGAGACTGATCCTAAATTTCATAAAGAGATTCAAAAAATCTCTGATAAGAAAACCAGACAGAACAAGGTAAATTCATACTTTGATACCCTACGTGAAGATATCGAAAAAAATCTTATCGTCATGTTAGTTGCGGCCTTCGAATGGGATTCATTTGAGCTATTGAAAAATGCAATTGGAGACTCTAGAAAGATACTGGTTCATAAGGATGGCCCCAATGCACCCCAAACAAAACTCAGGCAGTCCTTAATAAAAGACTCTGAGGACTTTTTTAACGCTGGTGGTTTAAAAAAATTATTAGAAAATCAGCTCCCTCCCAATCTATTTAGTGAATATACCAACCTAATAGATTATAGGCACCATCTTGCTCATGGAGAAAGATTTGCTAAGCAAAAAAGTGCTGTATTAGGCAATGATGCATATGAAACCCTATCGCAAGTTATTGCTGTAATAAGAGCAGGAATAAACACTTGAGGTGGGCATTTTAATCACTTGGAAAATTATAAGACATCAAATATAGATACTGACTTTCTGCTGAGATTTTTCTGTGGATCACTTATGTCGAATTTTGCTTTTAAGAATGTATAAGCATCGCATTGTTCAATCACATCGATAGCTGGATACTCCTTTAGTAGAGACTTAATATGATCTGTAGTAAGTCCAAATCCTGTCCCAGCTAAAAATCGATGCGGTGATCTCTCATTAAAGTTAAGCCCAAGAATATCCATGTTTGCCTTATGATATCCAATACCAAGAAAAAAAATTTGGTCTGTTTTTTCAAGCATAACTTTAATAGTGTCAACTTCGGGAACATTTTCCTCTCCAATAAAGAAAATTTTTGATGAACGACTAAGTTCTTCCAGACACGTATCTTGCCAGTAGTTAGATTCATAATTTTCAGGGGTAGGCCAATGTAAACCATAATCATGGTATGATTTCTTGCGAAGTGTGTTGTTTCCATTCTCTTCGAACCACATTGGAGCAAGACGACCATAAACATGATGTATAGAGTTTGTGTTTATTTTCCTTTTGCTCACTTCAATCGAATTGTGTTTATGTATCAAATAAAGAAGACTACGATCGTAGTTAAAAGTTATTATCTGAACATTATTCCCCTTTTCTTGTGCATTGGCAATTTGTCTTAAGATCTGTTTGTAGGTGTTAGGTTTGTCGTTTTGTTCAAGTGGCAACTCACTTTCACGATCACGTAGGACTTTAGTTACAATACGACGAATCTTATTAGCATGGTTTGGGTATCTTGCCGCTATTTCATCTACAGTTTCAGCGGTAGACCACCTAAATATTTCTTTGAGTTCTTTTTCGTGATCTTCAAGATCACTGATGATAATTCTTCTTAATTCAGGACCATCTGGAAATCCGTATTCTCTTCCAAGGCCAGCACCAAGAACAAGGGTTATTAAAGCCATTTCGTTGCCTTTCTGCACTGAGGAATATATTTGTATTTTGCTGACATTATTTTTCTTTGTCTTTTATTAGAAATTGTATCCATCCAAATAGCCATTCAGCTGTTGGTAAGGGCGTAAACTTTTCCATAGCTGCAGCACCCCAGCGACCAACTCCTTCATCTTTTACTAAGCCAAAAGAAACAAGCTCAATCACAATTAATCTCAGCTGCTGTATTGGTATTTTATCAAAGTGCCTACTTAAAGTGTGAAACTCTTGCTTATCGTAACTAGCAGAAGCTGGCTCAATAGTACTCACTCGAAGACCTGCAAATCCCCCTGTTTCAGGGAGGGTTGCAGAAAGTGGGCAGTTAAATAAACTTTGTCAC
>CAZYOE010000123.1:0-887 GCA_964648725.1 uncultured Pseudobdellovibrionaceae bacterium
ATGCTTTTTGTAAAAGACAGCCTTTAGTCTCTCAGGTGAAATTTTCTTTTGACCTTTTCAACCCCTGAACTTGCACTGCTCTTGATGATTGGAGTTACAAAAACTACAAACTGTGTTTGTTTACGTTGAAATCCCTTTGATGCGTAAAGCGCAATGATCGGGTTCTTACTAACATCTGGGGGCAGTCGGTTGTAATCCGTGTAATTGCTGTTACGAATCAGACCACCAACTGCGGCACTCTGCCCGCTTCTTACAGTGATAATTGTATGCATATTATTCTCAGTGGTCATTGGTCCTGCATCAGTGATGCCAATGAGCTGACTGATCGCGAATCCCAAGTCCAGACGAATACTGTCTGAATTTGCCGCGATAATAGCCGGGGTAATGGCTGTATTGATTCCCACTGGCTGAAATTGAGTTCCAGCTTGGCCATTGGCATTCACCACCGGGTAAGGAACGTTTGACACTGACTTCATTTCACCCTTTTGGTTGTTCTCCACAATCAAAGTTGAACTCTCAAGAATGCGAGCAAAATTATGGCCCTTAAGCCAATTGAGTTTTGGAAACAAATTCGAAATGATTCCTGTGATCTGACTAAAAACCCCTGGTTGATTTGCGGGTTCTCTTCCAAAAGCAACACCAGAACCATCTTTAAAGTCAGGCATCCATTGAAATCGAAACATGCGATTATAATCTTTGTTCAATTCTACATAGTGAATAACGAGCTGAATGAGTTTTTCCGGCCCTCGTGGTGGAGGTGGTCGAACCTGCAACATGTCGACGATTGGCTCTTTATTCGGTCGTCGCTTAATATAGTTTTCCTCAGCTTTATCCACAACAACCGCCGGCAAGTATGTAGCTGCGATCTTTTTAGCTCTTTCTCTTTC
>CAZYOE010000123.1:897-14391 GCA_964648725.1 uncultured Pseudobdellovibrionaceae bacterium
CTCACTATCAACGACACCCTCAAGGATAAACTTATCATTGACCGCCCGCACGCTGACTTCTGGATTATTGATTTCGCGCTCTATAATTTCGGCTATTTTTTTCTGGGCCAAGGGGCTCAACGAAACTAGGGAAACAGCTTGATCCCCAAACTGCATAACCACATTGCCAACGCGGCTGATATCCCGAGGCAACAAAATTTGACCATCAACAATAACCTTATTGTTAATAATTCGAATCTGAATTCCTTCGATATCTCCTAGGAGTGACTTAATCTCGCGAGCCACTTTATCTAAAGAACTCTTTTTAATGTCGACACGAAATTCATAAAGTAGCTTACCGACCTTATCATGAATAGTCATTGTGCCTACACCCACAGACTGCGGCGTAATCCTCAGAACTTGATTTTCCGCATCGTAGGTTTGAGCGGCGATTTTATCATAATCGCCCAGAATTTTAAAACCCTCAGGAAGCTTAATGACCTTTTCCTCATGCTCCAGCCCCACAGTAAGAGTAAGATAATGGCGAACCCTTGGGTCTTCGGGTTCCTCTTGTTTTTCCTCTTCAATGGCATCAATGGCTTTTTTAGGAGGATCCTGAAGTTCTTTAGGTTTCTCGATTGCAGTTGGAACCTTCTGCTCTTGCGCGTGCGCAGCAGACAGAAAAATGAAATTCAACAAAACCAACACGAGCTGGAGGTAATTAGAATTTAGTTTTAATCTCATGATTGCCCCCAAAAACCAGAACCTACTGTGCAGGAACTGGTTTGCCATTTTGATATTTAACCGGACTGTCCAAATTTATATTCGGCGCAGACGCCCCTGCCGCTGTTAACACCCCAGGAATACCAGAAACAGTTTCCATATTCGAAGAAGGATAGCGAACTTGAGCCCGATCGTTAGGATTTCTGAGAACCATAAATAGATTTCCAGGCTGAGTCGAAGTCAGATACACTAAATCTTGCGCTTGTTTCGGATCGACTTCCAAAGTCACAGTCGTAAAATTCGTTTCCCCATTTAAATTTCTTTGGATTAAATTTTTACCACTTGGATCAACTTCAAAAGTTCGAGGAATATTATTAACAACATTCACTCCTGTAGCTAACACTGGCACATCCTGCATGAGATAGCTCACTTCACGACGGGCCGCAGCCCCTTTGCCAACGTCAAGACCGGCGACCAGATCAATGCGGTCACCGGGCCGAATGAGCTTGGCAAGACCTCTCACTTCATCCACGGGAATGGTTACCGCCCGCTTGCCTGGTGAAACTTGTAAAGCTATTCCTGTATCGGGCCCTGGAGTCAAAAGTTTTGTTGCTAAAATCTGCTCACCCTTTTTAATCGGCGCAGCCGCCACTTGACCAACAACTGAATCGAGATCGCCGGCAAAGGCGGGGCCGACATAGTCTTCTGGCACTGATCGAATATCTAACATCGTGTCGTCAATGGTTTCCATTTCGGCAATGTCACGCGCAGCAACCACCACTCGTTTCATTGCGCCATATTTTTTATCGTACTCTTGCTGTTTTTCTTGCGAATAACTATAAACCAGAAAAGAGGCGAAAATGCCTGCAGCAAGACTAATCCATAAAGTTCGTGTTTCGTTGTTATTCATGATGCAACTCCCTTAGTCTCCACACTGAAAATCCACACACATCCCGTAGCGAATGGCCAACCATACTGGATTGGCACCTTCCCCTTCGCTATAGCGTGTTCCTGCATTAATATTTCTTTGGTCGGTCATCCGAGATGCATACGACGTTGACCCCAATTTATCGACATCTCGAGGAGGGAATGAAATATCCCTTGTGGCGACATCCCATTCAGGATCTGTTGTGACCACTGAGTTTTCGTCACGCACACCATGGAGGCGCATGCCCTTTTTGTATTTAATCTTTTCAGTGACCATAGCTTCTCGGAGATAGGATAAACGAGATCGATGCCGAAAGGTTTCGAATGAATAGTTTCTGACCGCAATAGACTGCATTGTTGCTGCGTGAATTACTCCAAAGAAACCATAAGTATATCGGAGTAGTACCATCACGACAATGATCACCGGAATCATTTCTAGCACGGCCATGCCGCGTGAGTCTTTGAACAGTTTCAGTTTCAGCATCCGCTATCCTCCAATGGAACATAGTCAGTGGCAAAATTCGCGGCTTTAGTGAATCGACTATCCAGGTTCAAAATAGTTTGATACCTTGCCGGTTGAAAAAATCGCCGACATTCATCATTGGAGGGCTCTCGAAATATCATGGCATTAACATAAGCCTTAAATTCTTCATCAGCATCGGCGGTCCGTCCTAAGAATGGAATCGAAAACCCTAAGCGTGGCAATTTAATCTCTGATCGAGCACCCACAAAGGGAGTACCATTTTCATCGGTTCCATCATCTCCTGACGGCGGGTTATAAATGCTGTTAAAATTTCCGATCACGCCATTCGATTGAATGGTAGCACCTGGTTTAAGAAAACCAGCCATGATTCCAGCGTTGCTTAAAAGTTTTTTATACTTTAATTCACCCGCCGCAATTTGATCTTGCTCAGTTAAATCAGCTGCAGAGTGTGCCCGCGCCGCCGCATAAACAATGTACTGAGCCATTTGGACTGAGATCAGTGAAACAGTAATACGCAATAGCAACATCATGCACCCTATGGTGACAATCATTGCCATCATGAAATCCACTGTCAAAAAACCGCTCTCTGAGCGACGGCTAATTTTTTTCAAGCTACTCCTTTAAACTAATGACTCGATTGAAACTGTTAGGATGTTTAGATTTTGATTTTTGGGGTGGATCCCAGACTCCAGTTTCAATCATTCCACTCATCGTTTGCCAAGGACCATTCACTAAACTATCAAACCACTTTTTTTGTTTAGCGAATTTAGTAAATACACTCCACATCCCCACCACCAGTGTGAGCAGAAGAACCGCTTCAATGAGCACCTGCCCTTTTTGGTTTTTTACTTTGTTTTTAGTCACAAAAAGTAAACTCCCTTGCTATCAAGTAACCAAACCGTCAGAATTCCAAAGAGAATCGCAACCGTGAAAGGTATCTTATGGTTCCTAAATCTATGACTTCTTATCGTCATCATTGGGTGAAAATTAAGGATCCTAGACTCTTGAAATAAGGTTTTATCTAATAGAAGACCTATGCCACCTAAAATACTTCCCCAGACCAAGGAATAGAACAAAAACTCCAAGCTCCGCGCCCATGGGAGTGACAGAGCAAGCACGGCCATGACTTTCACATCGCCTGCACCGAGCACTCCAAAACGCCAGAGTAAAAAACCAACGCCAAAACAAAAGAGACCACCCAAAAGACCAGCAGACAGGGAGCTAATGCCACCAACAAATCCAATCACTGCCAACAAAGATAAAAACGCCAGGACGACACTTTTATTGGAAACTTTACGGGAAGTTAAATCCTGAGCGACTGCACCCAGACACAGAAATAAAATAACTAATTTTGTGAGGTCTAAATTCATAGACGCCCCCCAAACCAAGAAAGGTACAAGTCACCCTCAGTTCTTGGGCCGCCAAGCGGCTGGGGAACTGGAGGTATTGAATCCTTCCCCGGTCCTTACTAATTTTTCAACTCGCGCACCTAATCGCGGTGCCGAGTTATTAAAAGTCTTTGAAAAGGCTCCGTCACTGGCAGTGAATAAGCTCAGAATCAACGTTGATAGTATTGTTAGGAGCAAAACATACTCAACCATCATAACGAGAAGTCTCTTTCTTTTTAGTTCTTCTCAACTTCAAAGTCGTTAATGCCAGTTTCTACTTGCCCCATTTTTCCTTTAATAGCGCCACTAATTTTACCTCTGAAGACCCAAGCTAAGCCAACGACTACTACAATCAGCAAGATATATTCAGTCATCCCTTGAGCAGACTCTTCCTGCATGAATTTATTGAGTTGAAGTTTACTTTTGATATTTTTGAATAATTTCATTTGGTCCCCCAAAGTGTAAATCAATGGTTACTGCATATTCAGTTTAGCCTATGTTATTAAGAAGACCGAATTTATTTTTCCCAGTGTCACAATATGAGACCGGACCTTTTCATTCAAACTAAAAAGTGTTATTGATCTTGTCTTGCGTCCAGTCATTAAACACTGTGTGTTTACAATGTAGACATATATAGCCGTTGGCTAGATCTTTGGCTACCTAACTTTTCTAGTCGTACAGAGAACTCGCAAAATAGGTTTGAAGAAATTAATATCCTGCACTCTGCACAACTACTAGATATCCACGCTCATACGAATTTCCCATTTACGACTTTCGCGGGGATTATTTCGAGTTCCAATGTCTTCGGAATAGGTGACTAAATCCAAATTAAACACAGTGAACAAGGCCGACAAACCTGCCGTGAAGTAACCTTGACTGAGGCCGAACCGATACTGGCCCTTCCACCAGGAGAACATTCTCCAGTCGAACTCAAAGCCCAAGTGGAGCCCCTTTTTCAAGCTAAACCGGGGGTGCAAAATATCTCTGATATCCATCACTCCTCGCCCGCCAAAAATTAAAAATTCAGGATACTCCCAGCGACTTCCCAAATCGATGCGTCGATAGAGTTTTTCGGGATCGGAAGTGTTTTTCTCTTTATTATAAATATCCAGGTCCGTCTTAAAGCCATAATCTAAGACGTTTCTTACCACTGCGCCAAAAGTGGGTTTTGCCAAACGAAACATAGAGAAGAAACCTTCGGTTGGCATCTCGGGTGTAAACAAAACCCCTAAGTCTGCATCGACCGTCATGCCTTCACTAAAATCAGAAGGTTTGACGATGTTAGAATCTGCCGCCAAATCCACTGCGGCAACGAGTTCATTGAAGTACCCTCGATTAATCCCTTTTACGGTAATACCAGCAGAGGTGCGTCCTTGATCAATCCAATAAAAATCCTTAGCCCATCCGTAAGCGACGATCGTATCTGATATGACAGTAGCATTGATACTTGGTCCCAGTGACTGGTGAAGCCCGAGGTTAACTGACAAATCGACGGGAATAATACCAATTCCCCATCCAGGACGAACCCAAATTCCATTGGGAAGTGAAGCGCGAAAGGAATAGTTCTTGCCATAGGCACTCTGCAAAACATCCATCATTGCATCTTCTGGATTTGTTTTCTTGCTGGCTGTTTCTACATCCTGCAAAAAAGTACCAATGTCCTGCGATAGCGCAAAATCAATATACATATTTATGTGACCATCTTCCCTGCGTGCCAGACCCGCGGGGTTATAAAACAACCCACTATAATCATTCGCAACCGCCACAAATGCATCACCCATGCCGAGTGCTCTCAAGCTCTGATACTCATGATGAATGCGATAATTTAAACCTGTGCCAGCCAGGGCAAAGCTAGACATCATCATCGCCATGGCGAAAACCTTCTTGGCCACGAATTCCTCCTCAGTTATAGTATTTATCATGACCCGACAAAACCTGCTTGCAAATCTAATTTACCTATTTTTGACCTACGTCCAGGTGACGCTTTGGTGTTCGCAATTAATGGCAAATCCCAGCACTGAATTGCCTCCAGTTAAAAATGAAACTACCGATTCTTCAGAGTTCTCTAATGATTTATCACGCATGGAGTCTCTTTCAATTTCGGAACAATCCGACCAAAGTCAAAATAGAGTAATGAATAAAATCGTTTCAAGTGCCACTCTCTTCCCGTTTTCGTTGCAAATGGGATATCACATGGGTCCGTATGACGATGAAAAAATGCTTTCTATTTATACGCTGGGGGCAGATATTCAATATGCTTTTGATCCGAGCGAAAAAGCACATGTTGGACTCTTAATCGCCAACAAATCAAATCCATTTATTTATATTTCCCGAGAGTCTTATTTAAGAAACTATTGGCGTTATTTAAAATCGTGGAGTTATCTTGTTGAACTTGAAGTGGATTCTAAACAAGGGTTGGGTGCCTTTTTGTCTTTTAATCGCTATTCGATTGGCGCTGGAATGAGCTTCTCCTTGAGTTCCAATATAGATTTACACCTGAACCTATTACCAATTTCCTCTCGTGGAGCCAGTGGCGAAGTCCTTATCAGCTATCTAACCTTTTAATTTTTCAAGAATCTCATCAACTTGGTGTTGCAGGCCTTCTAGGGTGCCATCATTATTGATAGCAAAATCGGCCCGTTTCAATTTTTCAGTCACTGGCAATTGGGATCGATTTCGCTGAGAGATTTCTTCTGGGGTCCATGAATTTCGCTGCTGAAGTCTCTGTTCCTGCACATTTTCAGAAGCCCACACCACAATAACTTTATCGAATTGTTTTTCAAGGCCCTTTTCAAATAGAAGCGGACCTTCATAAAAGGCCATCGCCTGCCCTTCGGCTTCTAACTTTTTACGGAGTGCTTTTACTTTTTCTTGAACCACAGGGTGAAGGACAGTTTCGAGCCACTGCCTCAAATCAGGCTGAGCAAAAACGAGTTTCCCTAACTCGCGCCTTTGAATTTCGCCGGAGGCATTTAGGATCTTAGTCCCGAACTTAGAAACAATAGCATTGTAAGTCGAGGTTCCAGACTTTAGTCCTTCATGAGCCATTGAGTCGGCATCTATGACGGTAAAACCCGACCTTCGTAGCATATTCGCTACTGTACTTTTACCTGCCCCTATACTGCCCGTAAGTCCAATCCATCTCATAAATCGTATTTAAGACCTCAAAATCCTTAACAATCCTACCGATAGAAAAATCAAGAAGAAAGGACTCGTGTGTCAGAAAACTTCGAACGCCTTGGAAATTACATTCTCCTTGAGAAGATAAATGCCGGTGGTATGGCCGAGGTGTATCTATCGAAGTCTATAGGAGCCAATGGAATCAATAAGTTCCTGGCGATTAAGAGAATCCTTTCACAGTTTGCAGACAATCGTGAATTTATTGAAATGTTTAAAGAAGAAGCCAAGATTGCTGTTAATCTTAATCACAACAACGTCGTTTCCATCATTGATTTCAAAGCCTCGCAGAATCAACTTTATCTCGTAATGGAATATGTTCAGGGACAAAACCTGCGACAAATACTCCAGCAAAAGAAGAAAAAGGGTCTTTCGCTATCTTTGGATTTCATAGTTTATATGATTCGTGAAGTCGCCGCAGGGCTAGATCATGCACACCGCTGTGTGGACAGGGGCACTGGTAAACCATTGAACATTATCCATCGCGATATGAGCCCTCAAAACATCATGGTCAGTTATGATGGTGAAGTAAAAATAGTGGACTTCGGCATTGCAAAAGCGGAAGCCGCCGGTGAATCAACTCGTGTTGGAACGCTCAAAGGTAAGTTTAGTTACATGAGTCCAGAACAAGCCGAGGGGCTTGTGGTTGATCAGGTCAGTGATTTATTTAGTATTGGAATTATACTTTGGGAACTCATCGCCGATGACCGGCTATTTGTTGCCAATAATGAGATGAATATTTTGAAGCGCATCAAAGAATGCGATGTACCTGAACTACGAAGAGTGAACCCTACGGTTCCAGCAGAGCTTGAACGAATCGTTAAAAAGACATTGATGAAGGACAAGTCGCTTCGTTACCAATCTTCTGCCGACTTGCAAAAAGATCTCACCCGTTTTCTTAATAAGGAATATCCTGATTTTACTCCAGGTGACTTTTCGACGTTCATGAAATTTCTCTTTGAAAATGAATATTCAATGGCCCAAGAGAGAATGGTGAACTATGCAAAATTGGATTTTGGCTCGCTGAATGAACTTTCTGAGGCCACCCAGTTCACAAGGCCTCTAGTCGCCACGATTCCATCTCCCCCACTAGTGCCGCCACCAGAATCTCCCGCCAATCTCAATTTGAATGTTAATTTAAATCCTCTACTATTTGGTGAGGGGGCACCACCGGAATTTCCAGCTATTCCGAAAGGAGATTCTGGTTTAAGTAACATCCAAAATGCACCAACACAAATTGGACCTGTCACCAAGACAACTCAGGCGACCCTAACTGGTTTTACACACAATACTGGCCTCAAAAAACCAACTCCGCCAGCACAGCCAAAGCGAAGGCAAAACACTTCAATTTACACTCAATTTGCAACTAAATCAGGAGTGACCAGTACGGGGATTCGCTATAAAGTCCCAGTCAAACCGCCAACGTCAGAATTCGCCAAAGGCCTCTTTACTTTCATTTTTATTGCCATTTCTCTAGGTGGTATTTATAAGGCCGGTCCAGTGAGGATGAAAACCAAAATTAACAAGCAGTTTTTGGCTTTGATTGATAAAAGCCTGGGCAAGATGTTGCCATCGTCAACTCATAACCCAGGCGACTCCAAAACGCCTGAGGATCGAACCAACCTGGAGTCAGGTAAACAAGACCTAAGTTTAACGGGCACTGTTAACGTTTTGATTAAGAGCACGCCGGGTCGTGCAAGGATTTATGTCAACACTCTAGACAAGGGCTTAACGACTCCTGCAACGTTAGAACTTGAAGCTAACAAAAAGTACACGATCACTCTTATTGCTGATGGCTATCTTTCTTATACCACTCATATTACAGCCTTCAAAAATGAGCAGGAAGTTTTCGCTAACCTAACACCGGTTAGATATGGATACCTCGACATCAATGTAGTTAACGCAGGCATCGATACGATCATCTCTATTGATGATCTGGAAATCAAAGACCGTCCTCCGATTACCAAGCGCCCCGTTCAGGCTGGTAAGCCCATCAAGATCCGAGCGGTTCACCCTTTTTCTAACACTTCAGCTGAACAAACTGTTACTGTTGGCGTCGATGAAAAGAAAACCATTGACCTAATCCTCTCAAATCCAGGAAAGGATAAGGTGGAGAACAAAAGATAATGCCAAGCTCATTGCACCACTTCCAAACTCTTCCCTTATATGTCGCCAATCTTCCGAAGCGGAAAAAGCCAAAATGCTTAAGTGTTCTTAGTAAGCACGGCAGCTTAAAGAGCTTTTCCTGTAGTGAGTATTTTGATCAGATTCATAAGTTGGCAAAAGCCCTTGTCGAGGCTGGCATAAAAAAAGGATCAAAAGTAGCACTGCTTTCAAACACACGTCATGAATGGTCAGTTTGTGAGTTAGCTTCGATTTGTGTTGGAGCTATTGTTGTTCCTCTTTATCCAAACATGACAACGGAAGAGCTTGAGTTCATTCTCAATCATAGCGAGTCTGAGTTAATTTTTGTCGAAAACAGAACTGCACTTCGCCAACTCCTGGTTATCAGAGAAAATTGTTCACTTCTTAAATCTGTTGTCCTATTTGATCCACCTCAACAGCAAGAAATTGGCGTGTGGATGAGCTTCAATGAATTTGTTTCCGGAGCGGCCCATAACTCTAACCACAGCTTTAACTTTGAAAGGCTTTGTCAACAGGCACTGCCCACCGATCCAGTTACTATTATTTATACCTCAGGAACGACGGGTAAGCCCAAAGGGGTGGTACTCACTCACTCGCAGATTATTAATGTCACCCAAGAGGTTTTTGCCGCTCTGCAAATTACAGCAGAGGATCACACCCTCAGTTTTTTGCCGTACTCTCATGTACTCGGAAGAACCGAACATTGGGGACATCTCATCATCGGCTACTCGATCACCTATTCATCGGGAATAGAGCGTCTCCCGGAAGAGTTGCCGCTTGTCGCACCAACAGTCATTGTAGCTGTTCCTCGGATTTTTGAGAAAATCTACACCAGCTTAAAATCTAAAATCGAGACCAGTGCGGTAGACAGTTCTATTTTTGATTGGGCTTTTCGGGTTGGCGCCGAGGTGAGCAAAAAACAGCAAGCTGGTAAAGAACTTGGCCTTAGACTGCAAAGCGAACACGTCTTAGCTAAATCATTATTATTTAATAGATTGAAGGAACAGCTTTTTGGTCTCAATCTTCGTTTTGCAGTTTGCGGAGGCGCACCCTTAAGCAGCGAGATTTCCCGTTTTTTCCATGCCTGTGGAATTTTGGTTCTTGAGGGCTATGGGCTGACCGAAACGACCGGTGCTATTTGCGTGAACCGTCCCTATGATTTTGAGTTTGGTTCTGTTGGCAAACCTCTTAACAAAACCAAAATAAAAATAGCCCGCGATGGTGAAGTTCTAGTTCAAGGGCCAACCACTATGGAGTCCTATTACAAAGATGATGAAGGGACTAAATTAATCCTTCAGGACAAGTGGATTCATACCGGTGATATTGGTGAAATCTCAGCCGAAGGCCGGCTTATCATTAAAGATAGAAAAAAAGATCTTATTAAAACTGCCAATGGCAAATATGTTGCTCCTCAAAAACTTGAAGGCCTCTTTAAGCAACTTCCGTTTGTTTCCCATGCCCACATTCATGGTGACCAACGCCGATTTGTAGTTGCACTTTTAACGTTGAATAAAAATTATTTATTCGCCGAAGCCAGAGAAAAGGGCATTACCTTTAAGTCCTTAGAAGACCTAAAAGAGAACCCTATAATCAAAGATATGATTCGCGCTGGTGTGGCCCAAGTAAACTTGAGCTTAGCGGCCCATGAGTCCATTAAAAACTTCGCGGTCTTGTCCGAAGATTTCAGCATTGAAAGTGGCGAAATCACACCCTCACTCAAAGTTAAAAGACGGGCTGTAGATCAAAAATACAAAACGTTGATAGATTCACTTTACGACTAGGCAATAAATTTCTACCGAAGAGGAAACCTTATTACAAATGTAGTGTGTTTGCTTTTGCCATCGTAAAAAAATTCTCCGCCATTGGATTCCACGAGTCCTTTTGCGATACTTAACCCTAGGCCAGTTCCCTTTCCCACTCCTTTATCTGTGAAAAATGGGTCCATGATTTTAAGTGCTATTCCAGGCGAAATGCCAAGCCCACTATCGATCACTCGAATATACACTTGCTGATTCATAACTTCCGTAGAGATCTCCACCCAACGTTCTTTCAAGTTTTCTATTGCATCAAATGAATTATTCAAAAGATTTATGAGAACCTGAGTAAGCTGAATTTCTCTGCACAGTATCTCCACATTGCTAATATTGGATGTTCTGATCTCAATTCCCGCAAGCTTAAACCTCTCAAAACAAATCACCAAGGCTTTCTCAACCAGAGTTCTGACTGAAACAATCTCTTTGCTTTCTCCTTCACTATTTCTAGCAAAACTGAGCAGGCCTTGAATGATCTTGGAGATGTTTTCAGAGGTCGACTGAATCTTAGTCAGCTCAGTTACAAGACTCTCCTTAGTGAGTCGTTCCGCTTTGGTTCCTCTTATGAGCTGCTCTGCTTTTCCCTGAATAATCGTCAAAGGGTTGTTGATTTCATGAGCTATGCCTCCGGCCATTTCACCAAGCGATGAAAGCTTTGCAGTCACCACCATTTTCTGAAGCAACTCTCTAACTTTCGGAAAATAACTTGGCAATACCGCAAAAGTAACCACAGAGATCATCGCGGTCCACAGCTTAATAAATCCTGCGAGCCAATATTCAGACTTCCATACATTGATCACTTCCATCAAATGAGTGACGCCACAGGCAAAAACAAAGTTACTAAACAAAAAGAAAATCCGCCTAAAGGGAATTTCCTTATGGTTCTTCAGAATCCAAAGTATGGAAAGTGAGATCCCGGTATAAGCCAAAAAGATCAAAACATCGGAAATAACATTTAACCAAACAAGAGACGGTATCCATAAATAACAATGTCCATGGGGCATAAAATTAGAAGATGTTTCCAATATTTCCGAAATCCAATCCACACAAATCTCCTCTTAACTGCAGCAAAACAACTCTCGGTACCACGAACTTACTTTGGGTGTCGCGAATTTACTTTCAGTGTCGTCAAATTGAAAAAAGACGCGGACATCGACTATTTAGATTTTGCTGAAAAAGAGCTAAATTCGAGGCGTCCGAACCTTAAATCGAATGAGGCGTAGTTAGATTCTAGCCTTTTTCAGCGAAACCTATTTGCCGAGATAGAATCGGAACAGTAGATATCCCGTTGCCCCTGTGAATACACTAGTTTTATTTGTACCATCGTCATTCAGGACGATGTCATTTTTAAGATGAACTCCTGAAAAACTGGTCACATCGGCCTTGTATTTGTATTGGGCTATTTGTAAATTTCGATAACCTATCGACAGTGCTATAGTCGTTGTGTCATTCATTAATGATTCAAAGCCAACTGCTCCATCGTAAAGGATCGCAGTACCAGTGCCCTCTTCGCTGTAATCGGCGACTCCAGGAAATGCAGCTTGGCCCGCAGCGGTAAGTGCATAGGAGTTCTTGTAACTGGCAGTGGCCGTACCACCACCTAAAGCCAAAAATACTCTCCAAGTATCTGCTGTTTTTAAATTCAGCTCAATCGTTGCCTTTGGTACCAGTGCGGAAATGCTGCTTTCGAAATCGTATAGTTTTTGCGCGCCTGAGTCTGTTCCAACCGCTTTTGTCAATGTACCAGGTCTGATCAACTCCATCCCAAGTCGCAGACCAATCGCCTGGCTGGTAAAAAGAACACCAAATTCCCCACCATAATTTGTCAGCACTGACTTATCAATCGTGGCTCCGGTACCACTTGTTCCTGAAAAGTGCTTCTGCTTCAAGCTCGAGGGAGCATAACTTCCACCAAAGTAGGCCGCCACACTCTCATTACTCATTCGAAAAACGCGTGCAAAAGCTTTTACCCCAACGAGGGAAGCAAATAAAACAAAATTGATTTGAATAATGAAAAGCCTGTTTTTTTGACTCAACACTGCACCTATAATTTTGTGATATCCAAAACTAATTTCGGAGATTTTTTCTTGGGGGACAAAGTGAAAACTCTCATTTTAACGGGCGATTTAAACCGCATCGTTATATTGGTGGAATGATCTTCAATATCTGACTCCAAATTTGCTGACTGAATGAGCTTTGATTTTTTGATTAAATTTTTTATTTGCACTGGAGTCACCTTGCTCCTTACCATTTGAGATAGATCTAAGCTTAACTCGGATGGATTTCGAAATAATTGCGCATGAAAGTACCCCGCCTTACCGCTGTACACCTGACCATCCCGATCACCGAACTCCAAGATCAAGCTTTCAGAGTTTCCATCGGTAGAGTAAACTCGTTTCATGCTCAAAATCGAAAAACCAATTCCCGCATTCCCTCCCCTAAAGGAACCTTCGGCCAAGAAGGCCTTAAGAGAAGCAGGTGTTTTGTCTTTAGGTATTGCCGCTTCGGCTACGCTAAAGGCTAATTGAACAATCAGACATATTCCCAAATAAACAAAACGAGTAGCCATCATGGAGTACCCTCCTTTCCTATCATTTTAGCTACTCAGCCCAACTTGCCTCAACAAAAGGCCTAAAAACTGGACCCAGTGCTGATTTTTGCGTCCAGTTTTTTATAGTAACATCCACTCTGCAGATGCTAGCCATTCGTCGAGAGGAACGTCTCAGGCAAATATACGGCAAAGACGGTATCTAGATTTTGCTAAAAAAGCGCCAAATTCAAGGCGGCAAGCTTCAAATCGAATGAGACGTAGTTCCTCTACGTTGAGTGAGAGATGAAGCGTAGCCAACGCAGAAGTTGG
>CAZYOE010000124.1:0-3042 GCA_964648725.1 uncultured Pseudobdellovibrionaceae bacterium
AGTTTTGCTAAATGTGCTTAAACACGAGTCCGTTTTTCTTAGATAAGATCAGTTCTCGTTATTGAGGTGTTGTTAAGATCTCGGTAGGAAAAAGACTTATAAATTGAACTACAGTCTGGACTCTCATCGTAGTTAATATCCAGATTCTCACGATACCATTCAGCCAATTCTTTTGGATTGTTCGAGAACAAAAAAGCGCCTCCAATACCATCAATTAGACTCATGTTTCACCTCTCCCCAAATTGTCATTTCATTTCCATCCGGATCTATGAAGTGTGCAAAGCGGCCTGTAGCATCAGACTCTATCTTATGCGGAAAAAGATTATATTTGGCAGCATTCGTTAAATAAGTGTCGTAATCATTGACGTGAAAAGTAACTGCAACGCTACCTGAACTCTTTACTGGAGCCTTTGGGATGCGGGGATGAATTCCAAAATAAAAGGGACCTGCTACAGTCTGAAATAATCCGTAGTAACCGCCGTCATTCCATTTTTGTGTCTGAATTCCGAATCGTTCATACCAATCAGCCAACACTTTTGCATCTTGACTTGGATTGATTGAAATCGATCCGACATATTGAATCTCCGTCGAAGCTATTTTTGCAATCGCAAAAACGTCTGCTTCCATTAAAAAAACCGACGACAAGAACAAGATTATTCGAGTCATAAATTTCTCCTTATCTCTGCCAATTTCCGAATTGGCAGGCATAGTTCTAATTCAAAGTGCGACCAGTCCGTCGCTTTTTCTTTATCTAAAAAAATTTCAAGTGCTGGTGCATGTTCGGGCTCAAAGACACTATTGATAAGCCAACCTCTAAAAAGGTAGTCCCATGCTGTAGCGACTTTTCTAATATCACCTGAAACCTTGGTTACAGCGTATCGCATAGGCGGCATTGTCAACTTCGACATTCCTTCCTTGCACTCAAAAGGCAAAGATGAAGCAAGACAGGCTTCATATCGATAAAGATGCTTTGGCGTAACATGCGGATCATCCACGGACATTCCAAAAAGAATTCCTTGTGAAAAAATATTCTGGGATTGTCCCCACTCAATCATTGTCTTGAAGGCAGAATTTACTCGATCCATTTTAAAGGCATTTATTACTCGAATATAAGCAACTTGCCTCTCCGGAACATTGATCAATCTCACTGGAAAAGTAACTTTTTTTTCTTCATCACTCATAGGAAGAACATATTCTTGTTCTGAGTATAACTCTTTGCAAATCTTGCTTTTTTTGATTACGCCGCTTTTACGATACTGACTGGGTGCGATATCATAACCCAATTTAAAAGCGCGTGAAAACGTGGCCGACGACGAAAAGCCACAGTTTAAAGCTATATCGGTCAAACTTTGATCAGAATAGCGCAGAAGACGTGCCGCCTTTTCAAGACGAAGGCGATTTGTAAAATTATTTAGGGTTTCGCCTGAAACTACGCCAAAGATCCGATGAAAATGAAATTCGGAGAAACAGGCAACGTTTGCTAGCTCCTCCAGTTTAACCTGTCGATCTAGATTTTCACGAAGATAGTCGATGACCCGATTAATCCTTTGGGCATATTCGTTGTTTGTTTTGATATTATGGGTTTGCTTGGATTCAATTGGCATTTTAACCGAGAAATATCTCGAGTTTCCCCTCCTCGTCATCATTTAAATAATAAGAATTATCTTGGCTTATTAAAATTGCATTTCTTCTAATGATTAACTGCAACTTGTTCGAACCAAGATCCATGGTAATTTGCCTTTTTATTTAAAGCATGAGCGAATTCAGCCAGCACATCTGGACAACAGTAAAAACAATCAAATCTTAGAATTTGTTCATCTTCAACTGTAAGTCTCCAAACATCATCAAGTGATTCACCATCACAAATTGCGAAGAAAGAGTCATTTCCAAAAATAATTTTCTCAGCTTTGAAATTCACAGACTGAGGTTTGCCTTCAAAAGTATTAATAGTGAAAAACAAACTTCGAACCATACTAATTTTGAAGACATAAATACCTCGTATGTTAATTGTTGATTGAGTCTCTGTATAAATATTTTTTTAGATCAAACATTGCATCATCCCATCCCCAATCGTATTCCTTTGTATCTAAATTGGTTTGAAAGATATGTTGCAAATTCAAATCACAGTAATTTTGTTGTGGAAAAATACTGATCGTTACTTTTGAATTTAACGTTTCAGGAGTATTCCAAGAAAACACGTTTTTTTTCAATGGAATTATTTCGATAAATTCACCATCCATTGAACCACCGCAAGATTCAGGCGACCATTCAATATGAATTTTACCATGTACTTTAAAATCTATTTTACTCTTGTCTTTAATTGCACCTGTAAAATACAAAAGATATCCTTCTTCCAATGCTTTCCATAAGATTTCAGGGGCAGAATAATATCTTCTGCTTATTTCTAAATTTGAATGGCTCATTGATTTATTCCTCCTTTTAAAGATTATTGAGAGCGCGTTCCCAAGATATTTTTTGCCATTTTTCAGCTTCCTTCCATCGGAAAGATGTTTTCCACCCAAAATGTTCCAACTTAATATGCGTCCTATTGTCACTTTCTTTTGAAAAAGTAATTTTGACCCAAGTAGGAAGTGGTTGAGTATTCATTAAATCGGAAAACTGAGCGGGGCCTTTCCATTCAAAAGCCAAATACATTTCTGATTCAATTTCAATTATATGACAACCGATTGTGCTGTTTTGATCAGAATGTGCTAGATCCCAAAAGAGTTCATATTTTCCGCCAGCTTTTTCTTCGACAATGGCTGAAGCTGCAAGCCAGTTAGAAAGTTTTTGAGGATTGACCCATAACTGCCAAACTTCTGAAATCGGCAGATTTAATGTTTTTTCTATTACAAAAGAATCTGATAAAGCTTCAACAGGTAACTCACTTGAAGTTGCATTATTACTGACAAAAAGAAATGGAATTAGCATCGTAACAAATATTTTCATTTTCATATCTCCACCTAACTCAACACTTTTTCAGAAAGATTTTGCATGCAACCATTCCATCCATAATTGTGCTCATCAACTTGCTCTTGATTA
>CAZYOE010000124.1:3052-12549 GCA_964648725.1 uncultured Pseudobdellovibrionaceae bacterium
TAGGAAGTAAATCATGAGTCAAAGTTACCTCAGTTTTTTCGCCAAGTTCTCGAAATTCAACTGTCACAAGCGTATCGGTGACATCAGCCGTATTCCAAGTGAAAACCAACTTTGAGTTTTTTTTGATCTCGCGATATTCCCCAAAAACTTCCCAAGATTGATTCTCAACTGATTTCATCTTAATGCTATATTTACCACTCTCTATTAAATTTAACTCAACAACTTCTACAGCCCAAGTTCCGCTCGGTGAGAACCATTTTTTTATAAATTCTGGATGCGTCCATGCTTTAAAAACTAAGTCCACTGATCCCTTAAATGTTCGTTTCATATTTAAATTCATAAAGTTTTACCTCCGATTCCATTGCAATTTCATTTTTTGTGATTTCGACCTTTTTTTTCATTTTGGGCCACTGTTTCAATAAACTGTTCAAGTGAGTCCAACTGCGCTGACCAAAATCGGCTATATTGCTCCATCACTTTTTGAACCTGCTCAATAGCTTCTGGATTGATTTTACAATGCTGGATTCGGCCATCTTTTGTTTTTTTGATAAGTCCGGCACTTTCTAAAACTTTAAGATGTTTTGAGATGGATTGTTTTGTTGCCTCAAATGTTTCACCAAGCTCGGAAACATTGAGACTTTCATTTTTTGAAAGCAGCAACATCATTTTGCGCCGAGTTCGATCTCCAAGGGCAAGAAATAAACGATCTAGTTTTTCCTCATTGTCAACCATACAGTTGACCATATTTCCAACGAAATTATTAGTCAACTATATAGATGACTATTTTAATTAAAGCTATAATTATAAATTAGGCATTTAAACATTTTGACAATTGCAAAAAGAACAAAAAGGCATTTCGTGATTGGCAAAAAATACCAGCAATGCTCAGTTTTGTAGAACTCAGTTGACATTATTTAGCTAAATGGCTAAATATCTTTTATGTCTAAGAGCAAAGCAGAAAAGGAACTAGAAGAATTTGATAAAGTATTTTCTGCTTTAGCTCATGAGGCACGTCGACGCGTTTTAGTCGTCCTTCTTGGGCGACATGGACAAATGACTGCTGGAGAAATCGTTGAGAGGTTTGATTGCAGTTGGCCCACTATGACCCGACATCTTCAAGTTTTGGAAGATGCTGGTTTGATAAGTGTAGAAAAATTGGGACGTGAACGTCGATATATTTTAAATCGCCAGACTTTACTCCACGTTGCAGGAGGTTGGTTAAAATGGTTTTCAGAGGAGAAAAACAATGAGTAAACCAGAACTTGTTATAGCAATTTACAAAGCAAAATCAGGAAAATTAAATGAGCTAGAAATTCTAGTTAGAAAACATTTTCCGACTTTAAAAGATTATGGCTTAACGACTGATAAAGAACCATTCATTGGTAGAGCCACTGACGGATCAATAATTGAAGTTTTTGAATGGGCCAATTCTGAATCAGCCAAAAAAGCTCATGATCATCCTGGTGTCGCTAAGATTTGGGAAGCTATGGCCGTAGTCTGCGATTTTGGAAAATTGGAACAACTACCAGAAGCAAAAAATGTTTTTCCGAAATTTTCAAAATTTTAAGGAGTGGCAGTGAATAAAGATATTAAAGATTTAAATTTAGAATTGCAAAATAAACTTGAGGCAACAACTAAAGACCTTTCAAAAGTAACATCAAAAAAAATGTTCGGCTGCCATGCACTGTGGGCCAATGATAACGTTTTTGCACTTGTTTGGAAGCATGGGCGTATTGGAGTTAAACTTCCTATCGAGACTGAATATGAAACTTTATTGAATGTTTCAGGAGCTGAACCGTGGAAAACGGGACCAATGAAAATGGCACATTGGGTACTGGTTCCCGAATCTTTTCATAATAAAACTACAGAATTAAAAAAGTGGACCACTACAGCTCACGCGTTATGTTCAAAACTTGAAAAAAAATCAAGTACCAAGAAAAGCAAAAGTGTTTCGAAGAAACAAATAACGTCAAAGAAAGAAAAATAAGCGATGTATTCAAAGAAAACTCTCAATGGATATTATTTTAAAAGCAAAGGTTTCTACGCATTCTTTATTCCGATCGCAGTACCTTACAATAAAATCTATGCTCTTGCTGAATCCGCAGGATTGAAAAAAGAGGAATCCTTCGGACCCATCCTTGAAAAAGGAAAAATGTTCGGATTTGGCTGGATCGGTGTCGAAGTAGAAAAGCCTCTTCAAAATAGAGACGATGTAATAAATATAAATGGTGAGTTTGATGTTTACGAGCACAAAGGACCATACAAGACTCTTGGCCAAGCCTATAAAAAAATAATGAAAGAACGACCAGGTGCTAAAGAGTATTTTAATCTTTATCTTGATGATCCCGTAAAAGTGAAGCCTGAAAACTGTCGGACTCATATTTATTTTAGATACTGAAATTGATAGAGGTATAAAATGGAAAAACATACTGGATCTTGCCTTTGTGGTGCTGTAACTTTTGAAGTTCGAGGAGCCATCCCAGCCCCCACAGCTTGTCATTGCTCGAAATGCCGCAACATTCAGGCCATTTTAAATAAGCACCACATCATGTTAATCGGAGCCTTTCTTACGCAATAATGTTCAACGTCTTCAAGTCCCGAAAAGCCCCCGCGCCAGCACCACGCTTGGCCACGCTGGCCAGTTACAATCAGATAAAAGCATAGAGCGAAATATAAGCCAAAAAGTAGCCGTTAAATGAGGAAAATAAGACTTATAAAGGGCTTGAGGGTAACGTTACGTCATCCCTTAGAGTGATTTCATGCACGCGAATAATCAAACAACGTATACAGTAAAAGAGAATGAAGAAATGTAATACGGTTTAGACCCAAAAAGCTGCCAGATTATGTTGAGAGCCTAAACACTGCAGGTACATCAGCGGCCAAAAGTGCCGAAAGTCTAGTGTTTTCAAACCTCTGGGCTTTGGTCTTGGAGTTGCTAGGAATATCAGGACTTTGGCCAGTGATAAATATCACTTATTTATTCAACAGCTAGCTCGAATTATCCACGAGACGTAGCTCGGAAAACCTGTGGAAAACTATTTCTTTAAAAAATGGTTTTCCATCAGAGTTTTTCACGACGGATTGTGCGTATGTCAAGAGCGGGTTATAGGACAATGACTCTCTCTCTCTTGCTTTACTTGAAGCACGCTTGGAAAAGAACAAACCTAATAATCTCGATGCATCACTAGTAACAAGGACTACAGCATCGAAAAACTCTTGATTTAATCATTGATTTGGTTCACAAAATTGTAGAATAAATGTACGGAAATAATTAGCATCGGGAGTTATATATGAGTATCCTTAACCAATCTAATAAACTCCGTTACCAGTTATACTTAATGAGATCTCTTGCTTTGATCTTGCTAGTATCAATCCTACTATCCTTCTCGGTTCAGGCACAAATCTGCGCTTTTCCCGACAAACCACAAATCATCGAGTATTCTCGAACGCCGGGGCAACAGCGACTTTTAGTAAAATGGGACGGCCTATTTATCAACTCCCTTGAAACTTCAGCCTTGCCGGACTCAAAAACTTTTCACAACTATCGAAGTGAGGTTCAAAAGTCGATTAATACCGACTCTTATTTTCTCCTAAGGCGGTATTCTACTCGCGGCAATCGCCCGGAGGATCTTCATAATTTAAATTTAGTTCTCTCGAGACAAGCGGGAGAGATCAATCCAATTAATTGCCTTGAGGCACTTCTTCTTGATTTTCAGATTCAACGAAATTCAGTAATGACAACAAAGCCCACTGAGTTCATCGCCTATTACCTTGAGAAACAAGGCCTCACGCGAATTTATCTTTTTACCAACGATGCTGAAGGCGTTGCCGGAATGGGTATTCTTATTCAGGCACTCACGAAAGACGTGCAGGACGGCTGGATAATGACGGGCAACTTGCACAACCACTCTTTTTTTCTCAATGAACTCTCAAGCGTTAAACCACAAGGCGTACTCGCTCCGAGTGGTAATGATATGAAAGTCTTTAAAGCTCATGCAAAACAGTTTGGACTGGCGAAAGCCTTTATCACCAATGGCTTTCAAACGCTCGCCATAGAGAGCGAAAGCTTTCCGCTTTTTAAATCCAATGACTAACTAGATTTTGCTGAAAAAGAGCTAAATTCAAGCCAGCACGCTTCAAATCGAATGAGGCCTAGTTCCCTTACGTTGAGTGAGAGATGAAGTGAAGCCAACGCAGAAGTTGGCCTTTTTCAGCAGAATCTAACTATCCATTACTGACTTGAGAGTGACCGCTATTTGTTAATAGTACCTCATTCAATTCATCAACCAGTGAGGTGATGTTTATGGGTTTACTAAAAATATGTAACCAGTCCACAGACTTTAAAGAATCAAGTTTCTCCAAAATATTTGCAGGATGTTTTTTCATGTCTAATACCAAAAACACTTGAGGAATCCCCTTGGTGCCATTGAGTTCCATTAAAATATTTGACCAAACTTTGACGGCAATATCATCGATATCCAATAGAAGCGCATTACAGCTGTTCGCCAAACCTTTTATCGCATTTTTAGATTGAAGATCGTTGTACCATAGACGGCGAATATTCACTCGGGATTCAGTTTCAAAAATGTTCTTAACCAAGCTAAACAGATTTCCATCTGGAGCAATCACCCCAATATTTTTTTGTTCTTCAAAGTTGTAGAGCGATGACATTGTTAAAATGTTGCGGGACAAATTAGCGATTATAGACTTAAAAACACTATCTGCGGTTACAATGCCGACCACATTTTTTTCATGAATAATGGGAACATGGCGGATATTACGATCCACCATCAATTTAGGCGCGCGATGAATTTCATAAAGCGGCAACGTCAGCACCGGCTTGACCATATAATTTAAGATAGGCAACTTCAGGCTCGCCTCTTGAGCCAAGATTCTAAAAAGTCGTAACAGGTCATTATTGGTAAAAATTCCTGACACTTCATTTTTTTCATCCGTCAAAAGCACATAGGAAGTCTTTTTAGAAACCATTAAATCAATAATTTCAGAAGTCGGGGTCTCTGATGATTCGATCAATATGGGAGCTGGCTGAATTTTAACCATATCTAAGTCTTGAAATGTTAATACGAGAAGTCAAGACTTTCACTCCCTAATCTTTTTTAATTTATAATTGTCTCTTCACACGCGCTAAAAAAGTTGTCAAAATGGCTCCATAATTCCACGTCAAATCTTCAACAGAAGTCATAAAACCAGAGTTGCGATCAATCTGTTCATTCAATGAGCCATCGTTGTGAGAGTGGTATTGCACTCGCATAACAAATAAGTCCCCTTTTTCAATATACTCTTGGGCCTTGGTATGCTGTCCATGAGTAGAATACTCTGCTGCCGTCATATAATAAGCTTCGGCAAATGCCAGTGTTGTTAACACCCAAGGATTACCACCATTAAAGTGTGTTCCTGCATACATATCTTCAGGATAACGACCAATAGCCAACCCAGGAATTGAAGAATTTTTGTTTACTGCGTATGTCCGATAAAAAGACTCCGCGATTCGGTCCATTGTGGCTTGAACTTTATTATCTCGAAAGGGAAAGAAACCATCATGGAGCGATCCATGGAGCAGGCCCAAGATTACTGCCGTATCAAGTTGGCTGTGTTTGTAATCAATGCCAGCCGTGCGATTTTTTGTAGTGATAAGGTGCCCTCGATTTTGGTCCCAAAAACTTTGCAAATCGCGCTCGATCTCGCGGGCTTGACCGGCATACCAATAAGCAGCACCGTTATCTCCCATTGTACTAGCAAGATCGGCACCCTCCTTGAGAGCACGGCGTTGGACCATTCTTGTGTAAAAATGATCCCCTTTAACCTCTTCCCACAAATCAAAACTAGGATCAGTCCAATGGTGAGAAACAAACTCCAAATCTCTTTTGATCACGCTGCCCACACCTGCTTTTGGATTGTACAAGCGAGCGCGCACAAAATCGATTTGTCCTTCATTGACCAAAATCTTGGCTAAATGAATAAAGGACAAGGCTCGTAAAGCTGGCCCGTCATTTTGCGGCCTTCCCCACGGTTCATTAAAGGCAGATCCATCAACATTAAACTTTGGTTCACCCAGACCTTCGATCGTGCGAAGATTCTGAATGTGCTCAGAGAAGTCAAAGTATTCCATCATCTTGCGTTTGAGAGCTTGTTGCTCTTGAGTGTGGATCGCGCCAACTTTCACGTTGTAATTATAACGATCAATCAATGCTTCCATCGTCAGAGCCGCATCTCTCACCCAATGAAAATAATAATTGGGATTGTTTCTCGTCTGGGCTGCAATGACCGCACCAGGTCGAGCATCAGCAGGCGAAACATTACGAAAAATACGCGGAATTGAAAAAGCCAACTCTCGTTCGAGCCAAATATCCGCAGCGAGCAAACCACCCTTCAGATAATTACCTCCATTAAAACCTTGAGCCTGAGTGAATTGGCTAAATGATATAATGATGCTAAAGATAGCAAAAATAACTTTTCCCTCAAACATGGCAAACCTCCCCCTAGTTGACCAAATCTTAAACAGATTAAAGTTATTACTATATCTCCTGTCAATACAAAGAAGTTTTATCTATGGGTAAATAACATCATCGCCCACCTGCAAAATTCCTTTTGTTTTGTGAACTAAGTTGATTCCAAAATTGACTTTTCCATTGGCATTTCTGTACTTCGCAAGAACTTTGAGGGGCTCTCCGGTTTTTTGACGCTCACCCGTAAACTGATTCGTATTTATAACAACGCAGCGAGAGCATGGCTTAACCGTAAACTCATAATGTCCCACCGATAAAAATTTGAACTGCTCTTCAGCAAAAGGTGCGTCACCGGGATTATCAATCACAACATTAGCGCGAAATCGATCAAAAGAAATTTTATCAGCGAGTCGAGAATTCAAATCATCAAGACTTGCTGAAAAAACAGCCAAGAGTGGATAACCATCTGCGAAGGCCGTCAACGCATCAATATCTTGGTATTTCTTGGTGACCGATCGTTGAGTATTCTGATGCACTTGCACCAATGATACCTTCCGCTGAAGAAAGTCACTGATTCTCAATGAAAGGTCTTCCGCCACTGCCATTGCAATTATCTGTTGCCCCCAAATAATTACCGATTGCAAGTCACGATCCAGCTGTAAATCCAATTTCAAATCAAAAACATCATTCTCAACTTTCACTTGGATGAACTTAGTCTCCAGACTCCAGTTCTTGGTATCAACAAGAACTTCGATCAATGCGAGTCGCGGTTCTTCTCTTTGTGTGAGAAACCGACCAGCCTCATCAACAAGCATCCAATGGCGATCCAGATGAGGACCAAACGTGTTTATGGGTAAAAAAGGAACTTGCACTCCACGACACCCCTTGATGGGATAAATCCAAAGTTCTTTCACTTTTGCCATGAACCACTCCTTTTTCAGCAAAATCTAAATAAGAATTAATGATCTCAGTGCAAACACTACACCGATGATTTGTTTCACACTCAGCGTCTCATCGAAGTAACCGACACCGATTCCAACCACCATCAATAAATTAACGACGGTAAACAACACAATGGCCCGAGATAGTTCTGTCTCTTTTAAACTCAGGGCCCAAAAGCAGCTGCCCAAAAAATAAATGGCTAAGCCTAAAGCCCATTGCTGCTTTTTAAGAAAAACATCACCTGCGACTTCCAGCGCAGCGCCCAATAAAATTAAGACCCACATTTTCATAATCCACAGACCTTAGAAGTGCCTTGGTGCTTTGACAACCAATATTGATATTCGTCATGAGTTTTCAGTGCGCCTAGCCTCTATTACACTTTGACGATTGAAGTTGCAGACAAGTTAGTTACACTAAAGGCAATGCCATTTATTTTAATCGGAATCATTGTTTTTGTAACATTCGCTACTTGGTGGGGTCCGCCAAGTCTCAGCCATCAAGGGTTTAAACTATTCCGTGTCCTGTTTCCCTCTTGGCGTTTTTTTGAGAGCATCACGCCGATACCTAAGATCTCGTACCGCATAAATAAAACTGGTTTAATCTATTCCCCTTGGCAGGAATTGAATCTGTTTTCAGAAAAACGTCGCCCCTTTAATCTTTTCTATAACCCGAGTGAAAATCTGCGCATTACTTATCAAGGACAAATCGAACAACTTCTGAATGATATCGCCACAACCCATAGTTGCTCTGAAGCTTTTATTCAAAACTTAACGGCCTATAAGATTGTACTCGCCTTCATCCGCCGGCGACTTTCAGAAATCCATCCTACGGGCTTTAAGGAATTTCAGTTTAAAATTGGCGCGCTCGAGTTCTGTGGCAACGACTTCGACAAAGAGCCACTCTTGAGCGACTCCATCATTTCATCGAAGTACGAGGTATAGATGAATACCGAAAAAATCGTGTTTACCACATGCCTTTTGTTAAGTTTGTCTATGCTCATTCAAAGTTTTGAAATGCTGGCAACCTCCAAGCAGATTAACCCGTCACACCCTTGGCATTGGCAGAACCTCAACTCGGACTTTAAGGAATGGCCTACATTTTTACAGCTCGCCCTGCGAGAGATCTTTCAAAATCACTTCACCGCACTCGTATATCTGCAAATAATTGCACTTTTTTGTTTACCTTTTATTTTTCACTGGTCCTTATTGCTGATACTTTTGATAACAAGTCTGATGATTAATCTGCGCTTCCGGGGCGTTTTTAATGGTGGAAGCGATTATATGACGATGGTTGTGCTCAGTGGACTCCTCGCCACAGCCTTCCTTCAATCCGAATTTCATTTTTTAACCTTTGGCCTCTATTATATAGCCATTCAATGCACCCTCTCTTACTTCGTAGCAGGCATTGTTAAAGTTAAGAATTCTTCTTGGAGGAATGGCTACGCCTTGCAGATTTTTTTGACGCATTCGAATTATAGCGTACCTTCAAGTCTACGCAAAGCCGCTCAATATAAATGGTTTAACCGACTCAGCTCTTGGGGGGTGATTTTTTGGGAGTGTACGTTTCCTTTGGCGTGGTTTAACCAAAAACTAACAATAATTTATTTAGCCATCGGCTTCTTGTTCCACTTGAGTAATTTTATTTCTTTTGGCCTCAATCGGTTTGTCTTTGCCTGGCTGGCGAGTTACCCCGCCGTCCTTTTCTGTACGCAACGATAAGGCCAGTACTATTAATTAGGTCGGATGGCTAAACCACCGAAGTTTTTTTGATCTAGTTTCATAATCGATGTTGGAACCCAAGTGAAATGACCTTCTGCACATTTGGTATAGATATACTCGCCTTCTTTAGGAATCGCGACAACGCGATCGATCTGTGGAGATAGTGGCACATCCGTATCTATCTTTTTAAATTCCTTTCCATCAGGCATTATACAAGTAATACTGTAACGGACTCCGGCTCTTTCCACCGTGCAGTAACCTTCCGACTCATAAGCCAAGCTAACTACCTTATCACCTTTCTTATAAAAGAAATCGTCTTCCTCAACTCCCGAACTTACTTGTGCTTGGTATTTTTCAGGAAGACTCAAGT
>CAZYOE010000124.1:12559-13914 GCA_964648725.1 uncultured Pseudobdellovibrionaceae bacterium
CCAGCCAGTTTTGATACGGGCACGAAGCGAGATCCTTTTTTCCAAGTACAAACTTTGTTATCCCGCTTGTTAGCCGATAGCTGAGCCCAAGTGGAACCAGCGGGTAAAATGACATCTTTTGCCACCTTAAATCCCTGGTAATTGCCATATTCACCAGGCCAGTAATTAACAATCACTTCCCCTTGTGAGCTTACCAAACTTTTAGTTCGGGTCAAATAACTCTCATCCTCGACATCTTCCGTTTCGCACCCACCATGAGCCCCATTAAATGAAGCGCCATAAGGGTAATAAAAATCTGAACTTCCATCACGTCCATTGGAGGTCAAAGATATTTGCACATCTTTCCCGTTATCCATCAAGAAAACCACTCTAGTTTCATCACCAATTGTTATTTGTTTGGACTTTTTAATTTTCCAAAAAGCCCCTCCTGATGGGCGATCCATGGTAACTCTTCGATACTTAGTCGAAATATATAAATTGAAGGTGGGATTGGCAAAACTACAACGATAGTACCGAGCTTGGGCACTAAATCCGCCAAATGTTAGTGCCGCCATCAATAATTCTACAACAAAAATCAGTCTCACATGGACCTCCATGAACAAATAGAATTAACCAAGGTCTCTCCTAGCAATCCCCATGCCGTTACGCTATAACTAGGGCCTGTTGGAAACTTATCTGAAGGACGACTACCTATGCAAGATTATCGAATCCAATTTTTCGAACACTGGATCCCCATTAAGAAAATTCAGACTTTTATTCAGCTTGAAACATTTATTGTTCTGTTAATTATAGGTGTTGCAAGTTGGCTGTTCTATCGTTTTTTCTTGAAGAAAATTTCTAGCCGAAGACATACCCGACTGAGAGTGCAGTTTCGCCGCGTCCTAACCTTTTGGGGCTTTAGTGCGTTTCCGAGCTTTCTGTTCTGGCTGATCCATGAGTACCAGTGGCAGCATCCTTTTTTATTTAAAACAGCCGCATACCTTGCCCTGTTCTCGATTCTCGTTGGCGCCATAACTGTTGTACTTTTAGGTCAATTATTAGTTTATCTGCATTTATTTTTCCAAAATATGAATGTGGGGGTCCCAAGACTCATTGTAAATATGTTTACTTTAGTTTTTGGATTTAGTGTCTTTGCTTGGCTTTCCAGTGAAGTTTTTGGTTTTGCTTTGATGCCGCTCCTTGCCACCTCTGCGGTTTTTTCCCTCGTTCTCGGTTTAGCCTTACAGGATACGCTTGGCAATTTGTTCTCCGGCGTCGCTTTGCAAATCGAACGTCCTTATAATATAGGGGACTGGGTTGAAGTCTACACCGGCACCTACGAACGCTTCCTCGGCACTCAAGTGGGACATCGTAAT
>CAZYOE010000125.1:0-13861 GCA_964648725.1 uncultured Pseudobdellovibrionaceae bacterium
TTGATCGTAAAAATGTCCAGGATGAACTGGCCAGCCATCTTTTGATGGTTGGGCACAAGTAGTTATAGCCATCGTTGGCCCACTCGTAGGTGATAATGTAGTGCAAGAAACAAGAGTGAGTACGGAAAATACTAAAGGTAACTTCATTAGTCTATGGTCCTATTTCCTCTTGTTAAGGTCAAATCTTTCTTCCATTAGGTCCCTTATTCGCATCTGCTTTATCGTCAGGATAAGGTGCCCAAAAACACTTAAAAACATCAGGAACATAGGCAAGCGTGTGTGACCTAACTGCGGTGAATGACAAAGTAATAATTGTAAAGTCGATCATTGCAGAAGCCTTCGCTGATTGCGCCGTTAAACCCGTTGTTAAGAGAACTGTTAAAATTGCCAAAAATCTGTTTTTCATACATCTTCCTCACATCGCCAATAAGCGAATTTGTATTTGGTTAAAGGTGACATTTCTGAGCTCGTTATTAGTTCAGAATTCAACTAGTAAATACTAACTCAATGAGATATGAGCAAAAGACTGTTGGTTAGGAAGCGGCTGTAAATAATTCTTGTTTTGGTCATTTTTTGAGCTACCTTCGATCTCAGTGTTTGAGCAACCTATAGGGATTTTGTTTGAGTAGCCCCGGCCCACCTCTTCAAATGAAACAGAATACTTGTTTGCCCAAAAAAAAGGGATGTCTTTCGATAAGTGCCCCCACTATATTGGATTTGGCGGGAATTCTGATCTGCGTTAGCGAAATTGGCATCGTTTCCCGCCATGACTGCCACAGTAGCTGGGGCACGCCCTCGCTTCGGTATATTCAGCTGCACTTTCAATGGTCTTACACCGTGGTACTGTCGTGGCAATTTTGAACCCAGCCGAAAGGTATAAAGTTTTTTTGATATGGCCATTATAATGGGTATTATAATCCAATATGACCATTATAATGGCCATATTGTCTTGACTTTTTTTGACTTTACGCCATACTGTGCTAATGCAGACAAAAAAACAAAGAACCTATTCGCGCCAGTCGATCGAAGCGGCAATTTTGCTTGGTAAGTATATACAACATGGCCGTAAAGAGCGTGCGCTCACTGAGGTTGATTTAGCTGATCGAGCCGGTATCTCCAGAACCACTCTGCAAAAAATTGAAAAAGGTGAACTTAGTTGTGAGCTAGGGCTTTACTTTGAGGTAGCTAATCTCGTCGGAGTTCCGCTTTTTAATAATGAAAATGTCGCTTCATTTACAATGGATCTTGATCGTATAAATAACAAAATTGCTTTACTCCCTAAAAGCATCCATAAAAAGAAAAAGGCCGTAGACGATGCCTTCTAATTCTCAAGGTTATGCGGAGGCCTATGTTTGGATTTGGCTACCCGGAGAAATAAATCCCGTCGTTGCTGGGAAACTCACCCGGGAGGGTAAAACTTTAGTGTTTAACTATGGTCAAAGTTATTTAGAGCGAACCAATAAAATTTCGATCTATGAACCTGAGTTACCACTTAAGTCGGGATTGCTGCCACTTCGTGGAAATCTGACAATGCCCGGTTGTATTCGCGACGGTTCGCCAGATGCCTGGGGACGTAGGGTATTAGTTAATAAAAAATTTGGTGCGATTCGATCAGCAATTGATCAATACCAATTGGATGAACTGACTTTCTTGTTAGAATCGGGTTCCGATCGCATTGGGGCCCTAGATTTTCAATTATCCCCAAAGGACTATCAACCTCGGATAGCTCAGAACGCAGATATTAGAGAACTTATTGAATCAGCCGAACGAGTAGAAAAAGGGATCCCACTCACTCAGGCATTAGACCAAGCTTTATTTCATGGCAGTCCTATCGGAGGGGCACGCCCGAAGGCCTTAATTGAAGATACTGTAGAAAATAAAAAATACATCGCTAAGTTTTCTTCGACTTCCGACGTGTATAGTGTAATCAAAGCTGAGTTCATTGCCATGAAGTTTGCTAAACTCGCTGGCATTGACGTGGCCAATGTAAAAATCGAGAGGTCTTCCAAAAAAGACGTCCTTTTGATACAAAGATTTGATCGTGAATTTACGGTCAACGGATGGCTAAGAAAGAATATGATATCGGCACTTACAATTTTAGAGTATGACGAAATGGAAGCGCGTTATGCAAGTTACGAAACTTTGGCGGAAAAAATTCGCCACAATTTTTATCAAGCTTCAAAAACTTTATTGGAACTTTATAAGCGATTAATAGTAAATATCTTAGTAGGTAACAACGACGATCATGCCAGAAATCATGCTGCTTTTTGGGATGGAAAAATGCTAAAATTAACGCCAGCATACGATATATGCCCGCAGCCTCGCACCGGAGGTGTTTCATCACAGGCAATGTTAATATATAAAAATAAAAATGCGAGTCAGTTAAAGGAATGTATTGCAGCAGCTCCGCAATTTATGTTGTCGAGACACGATGCTATTTTGATAGTCGAAGAAATCGCAGAAATATTAGTGGCCAACTGGAAATCTCTTTGTGATGAATCGGAACTATCAAAGATTGACCAAAACCTTTTTAAATCTAATCAGTTTTTTAATCGCTTTGCTTTTGAAAATCTTGACGAAGACTGCGTTCACCTTATGAAGCTATCAGAGAAATTTAGAAAAATAAAAGCACTTTAAATTCTGTTAGAGGTTAGATCTTCTTGGCGCAATCAATTGCATCCAGTCTTATGTTCGATATCAATCAAGTTTGGCACTACCCAAACTCTCTTTCTTCAATAAAGCAGGTAGCCGCCCCTCATTGGACTTTTTCAGTAAAATCTAATTATAACGTCCGCGAACTTCAAACTCAACTTGGTCAATGGTCAATCCCATTCGATCTTTCAGTTCCAATTGAAATTTTCCTTTCTGAGGGCGCCAAAGCATATAAGGTTTAGCGGGGCCCAAATCAGTTTTATTTAGCAGGATATGATGGCCACTTGCGGGGTTGGAAATATTAAAGAAAACTTTTTGATTGCTAGCGGGTATGTCAGGATCAAGCGCGATGTAAGAGTTTGGTTGTGGATAAGCGATTTTAGATGTGGCTTTCGTATCTAAAGAAATTCTCCCATCAGGGGGTTCAGTTCCGATGATAAATTTTTCGAGGCGCTTTTGTTTTAAAAAAGTAAACTCAACGCGTTTTTGGATCACCCCTTTTGGCGGAACGGGTGCCTGACTAGGCTCATTTTGGTGGAGATTGTTCATGATTTCCAGCCATACGGGTGCGGCACCTTGGATTCCCGACACATTCCACATAGGGGAGCCTGAAAAGTTTCCGGTCCAAACTCCAACGGTGTACTTACTGGAAAAACCAACGCACCAATTATCTCTCATGTCTTTGCTGGTGCCGGTTTTAACCGCGGTCCAAAAACGGGTTGCCAACATATTTTCTAAACCAAAAGTGGAGCTGCGAGCCTCTCGATCGGAGAGAATATCAGCAATAAGGAAGCTCGCTTCTTCGGTAAAGACGCGGTGATTGAGCTCAGGATTATTATGCTGATCAGCGGTCCAACGAATCGGGGTCCATTGACCTTTGTTGGCAAGGGTTCGATAGGCGTTGACGAGTTCAATCAAGCGAACATCAGCGGAGCCCAGCGCGATCGCAGGCCCATAAAAATCTTCGCGCTCTAGATTGTTGAGGCCTAGTTGATTTAAGGTTTGCAGAAAATCTCCAATACCGACCATTTCAACCGCTTTGACAGCGGGAATATTCAGAGAAGAGGCGAGCGCGTTGCGAACGGACACCATACTCCGAAAGCTACGATCATAGTTTTGGGGTCGGTACAATCCGTTTTGCTCGCTGATTTCTAAAGGAGAATCATCAATAATACTGGCGGGAGTGAGCAAGCGGCGATCAAAGGCAAGACCATAGATAAAGGGTTTTAAGGTGGAGCCAGCTTGGCGAAGGGCCTTGGCCCCATCCACGTAAACAGCACTGGATTTGGGACCAATATTGCCAAGGTAGGCGATCACATTTCCCGTGGCGTTCTCAAGAATGACCAACGCGCCATCATTCATGTTTTGTTCCTTGAGGCCCAAAACCTGTTTTCGCAAGGACTCGCTCGCCATTTTTTGAACACTTAGGTCGAGAGTGGTTATTATATCACTCTTATCTTTGAATACTCCCATGGTTTGAAGTTGTCGGGCTACGTGAGGAGCTTCTTGCACCATGGCTTGAATGGAATAATTTTGTTTTAGAACCTGCTGAATCACGGTTTTGATATTATCACCACAGTGTTCGTTACTTTTGAGCAACTTTAAATGAAGACACGAGCGCTGTAATAGTTTGTCGGCGTTGGCATTGGGTGCTCGGATCAGAACAGTGAGAACAACGCTTTCATAAAGACTCAGGTGTCGAGGGTTTTTCTCGAAGAGACCATAACTGGTGGCACCGATACCCTGAAGTTCACCTTTGAATTGCAATAGATTGAAATAAGCTTCAAGAATCTGAGTTTTACTCCATTTTCTTTCGAGTTCAATTGCCAATAAGATTTGTTTAAGCTTTTCTTTAAAGCCACGATGAATGGTTTTTTTGCCTGTGGTTGAGGTGAGATACTCGGTGACTTGCATTGTAATCGTGCTTGCCCCTCGCTTGGAGTGAGATGTGAATCTCTGCCAAAGGGCATGCGCTAAAGATATAAAATCAACGCCGAAGTGTTCTAAAAAACGCTTGTCTTCTGCTAACATCACACTTTGCGTGAGGGTGTCTGAGAGGTCGCGCAAGGGAGTCCAGGCCATTCTGCGCACATGGTGGTCAACGCGAATTTCATGAAGGGGTAAACTGTGCCGATCCAGCAACAGGCGATCGGAACTGACGAATCGAGCCTTAAAATTTTCATAGGTAGGGATGGCCGGTAGGCTTTGATCAAAAAGAACTAAAACGATGAGGATCATTGGTAACAGGCTAAGTCCCGCCAGGGCGGTGATTTTTAAAACAGGGACTGTTCTTGGTTTAGTCATAAGTTCCTCTTCCATCATGGCCACTACCAGAGAGTAGCGTTAAAGCACAGGGAAGACCTCATATCTCGGATTAAACTGAAATAATTTCAAGTTGCTTGCGAAAAATCCAGAGCCCAAAGGTGGGCAAGATTCGCCCATAATCTCATCTTCAGGCTCTCCAAAAATGAAACATAATCTTTGTTTAAAGTATTCTTGTTGGGACAAGTTCGCTCTGAGCAACGCATCAGTGCTGGCTTTGATCCCTAAGCACGTTTAGCGTTGCTCCGTAACAATAAAGGAGACCACTATGAAAAAACTATTTTTATTTATTTGTTCACTTATTGCATTCGCAGAATTAGCGAAGGCCACACCACCGGCTCAGGACAAGTACTATATGGCCAACAAGACACGCATTGTGAACGCCTACTATGGGGCGACTTACACGGAATTGACCTTGGCTTACGAGATCGAGTGCAATGCTAAATTAGTGGATACCGTCGATAAAGTCGATATCATTGGCAATCCCGGCGATCCTTCAAGTTCTTTCAAAATTGCGGTGGGCGTTCTATTGGTCGGGAATCCCATGAAGCCCTGTTACGATGATTCACCTTCGGCAACCATGCAAGAAGTCAAACTCAGACTCAACTCAACTGCAGTGGAGGGAGTTTTTGCAGGTTTTGAAATCATTCAGGGTCATCACCAGTGTCGCGGTCACCACAACTGCCCACATCCAACACCAAGTCCAACTGAAACTCCATATCCAACGTATCCTCCAATGCCGACCCATACTTCCATGCCAACTTCAACGCCAATACCGACTTCAACGCCAATGCCACCGTGTCATGGTCACCATTGCCCACGGCCAACAGGAACACCTGTCCCATTCGGATTTTAATAGTAAATTAGTTGGGATCTGAGCGATCGAATCAGTGCGGGGGTGGCATTCGCCATCCCTTAAAAGAAGTTGGCCTTTTTCAGTAAACTCTAATTATTTTTTTTCGGAGGAATAATTACGGGCTCGTTGCAACAAGTCTTGTATCAAATCACGACAAAGCAAAGCCTGAGTTTCAATTTCAGAGACCAAATCATAAAGTGGATGATCCACCTTGAGATCCATTTTCTGCAATTGCGCTAAAGTTAACAGTCCTCCAATAGGATTATTAAGTTCATGGGCTAGGCTGGCTTTGAAAATACCTACTTCCGCCGATTGTGCAAAGCTACTAATCTTTTGTTCCAGCGCGATCTGGTCAAATTTATTTCGGTAGAGATGCACATATATTTTTTGTTTACTGGTTTTGCTGCGCAATTCATGACTGCTCATCTCCCAGAGTTCTCCCGGTTTTGCCGAGTGCTCCTCGATATTGGATTTACGTCCCCATCGGCAAAATTCGCAGGGCTGAGTCCGTCCAAACATCAAGGTATAACAGGGGTCCCCTAAATGGCCGCTGCTTGGCAATCGCGATCGGGCAGCACGATTGGCTTCGATGACCTTGTAATTTTCCGTCACAAGAATCAAAGGGTCAGAAATGGCATCAAAAGTGGCACGCCATTCGGTTTCCAAAGAGGCATTGGCTTCAAAAGCTAAAAATCGCGGTATATGAAGTGCAATGGCTTCAGAGATATTTTCGAGCAGCTTCAAATCCCGACGATTGAAAGACTGATTTTCCAGAGGGTGCACGATAAAGCGACCAAGGGTTTGTTCTTGCTCATGCAATTCAAAGGAGATCGCCGGTGGAGCCCAGCTCTGTGGATGCGAGGCGCCTTGATGGAGCAAAATGCGAAGGTGGATAGGACCTAAAAGAGGAATTAAAATCTCTTGGACTCGCAGTTCAATTTCTGCAATCCCTTGGCTGGTCATGATGATCAGCAAGGTGTCATGCAGAAGTTTTTCCTGTTGTAATCCAGAAATCAAACGATTTTGAATTTCGGCAATTTGCTTTTGCTGTTCAGAGAGTTCTTGAAGGAGGTTTTGGTATTGTTTTTCTTGGCGCGATTCTTCTTCACGAAGCAGCTTTTGGTGTGTCTTTTGCTGTTCTTCCAATCGCTGGGTTAACAGTATGGCATTCAAGAGATCTTCAACACGGGATTCGTCTTCGGTTGTTAACAGCGATACCACGGGAAATCTTTGGGTGAGTTCCAATAAAGTCAGGGTGTCATACTTTTCGCTCTCTACAAGAATTATTTGATGGCTACCTTGATGAAGAGGGAGGGCTTCAAGAAAACTGGTTAACTCCTGAATCTTATCTGGGCATTGAATGATATAAAGTGGAAATGCCTTTTTGTTTTCAGTTTGCTTCCGGAATTGATCTCGATGCGGAAAATGGCTGGCATCAAAGTTCCAAGGTTTTTTCGACCACCCAATAATGGCGATTTCGTTCATGGGGCATCTCCTTTTTTCGTCAAGAGAGACTCAAGTTCACTGAGACTGCTAATCTCGAGATCGGGAACTTCTTCGGTGGTCATTGGGTTTTCAAAACTGTGCTCTCCGAAGCGAACATAGCAAGTTTGGATGCCTTCCCGTTTGCTCAGGGCAATTTCATTATCCAAGCGGTTGCCAATAGAAAGTACCCGACGAGGATTGAATTGATAATTTGTGAGGATCTCGGAGAAAGCTTCTTGCTTGCTTTCACCGGCAAAGGGATCCACATAGTAAACGTGTTTAAAGTAGGAAATGATTTTGAGGGATTCCACTTTTTTAATTTGGGTTTGGATGTCGCCTTGGGTGACTAAAAACAAGGGGAATTGTTGGGAGGCTAAATCGAGCACTATTTTGCCTCCAGGGGCCAAAGACAATGAGGGAGGAACATCAGGTGTCCTAAAAACTCCATAGGCTTTGTGTGCGAAAGCAGACCTATCTTCATCTTTTGCTTTGTCCATGAGTTTTTGAATCAAGTCTGTTCCAGTGAGCTGGGTGCGCCAATGGGCCCATTGTTCGAGGCACTGGTCCACGGAGCTTGCAGCTTTTTGTGCTACCAGAAACTCACAGACTTTTCGAGAGGCCGAAGGGATGAGTTCTCGCGAAGTATCGAGGAGTGTATCATCAAGGTCAAATATCCACGCCTGCCAATTTGATTGAAGACCCGTCATTTAATTAAATCCATGAGTGCCCAATGAAAGCGAGACCAGATATGTTCGCGGACGGTCCCTTCTTGTTCCTCTATACAAATAACAGGTATTTGATGGGAAAGCCATCCATATTGCCCTAAGCTGCCCGGGGTCGGATAGCCTATATCTTCATGGAAGGGATAGCCCGAGTGTTCGCTTAGACTACGGGCTACGGGTTCTCCGGGTTTTCCCGTATAAACCACACAAGGCTTCCACGAGTGGAAGTGTATAATTAATTTCGGTTTATAAACTTCTATGGTTTTGATTGCGGCCTGAACTTCCGGCTCGGTTCCCGGCTTAACCCCTGGATTATAGCGAGGCGCTTTGACTTCGGGCGACCAATCGGGTGAGGGAAAGTTGCGATTTAAATCAATTCCCGCCGAGTTTGTGCGTTCGAGTTTTGCATAGCCCTCAGGATTCAGGCAGGGGAGGAGAACCCACGGTTGCTTTGGCCAGGAAGAATTCATTTGGTGCTGGCGCTTCAAATATTGCGACTGTATCCAATGCAGAAAGGATTCCGCCAGCCAAACTCCTTCAGGTTCATCACCATGAACACCACCGATAAAGAGTATTGGGTAGTCGCCTTTTTGCAACAAAATTGCCTCTGGCGAATGCGAGCTCCAGAGCGGAATAGTTAGGCCTTGCCTTGTTATGGCCCATGTCGGATTAAAGTAAAGTTTTTTTGCGTTCATTGTTGATTACAATTATGCTTCGATGATTGAGTCAGAGTCACAGTTTTTGTAGGAGAAAATTCATGAGTACAAAGGTGTCTGCGATCATTTTAGCTGCCGGTAAAGGAACTCGGATGGCCTCCCCCTTGCCAAAAGTGCTTCACCCCGTTGCCGGAACCCCAATGATTCACAAAGTCATTCACGCTTGCTTGGGAAGCGGAGCAGAAGATATCCGTTTGATTGTCGGGCACCAAAGCAACTTGGTGAAAAATGTAGCAAACATTTTGCCTGTTCATTGTTATGACCAGGCTCAGCCTCTTGGAACAGCGGATGCGGTAAAGGCGGCTCAGGTTGAAACCCTAGAAGGTCTGGTCTTAATCATTAATGGCGATCACCCCTTGATTCAAGCTGATGATTTAAAAAAGGTGATTAAGGAATTCGAAGAAAGCAAATCAGATGTGGCCGTGGTCACTGCCGAAGTTAAGGCGCCAGGTTCTCTCGGGCGGGTGGTTCGTCACCACGGCGAATTGATGGCCATCGTGGAAGTAAAGGATGCATCGAAAGACACATTAAAAATTCGTGAGGTCAATTCTGGACTTTACGTCGCGAAGGCGGATGTTCTTCAGGATCTTTTGCCGCAGGTAAAAAACAATAATGTTCAGCGGGAGTTTTACCTCACTGACATCATCACCTTAGGAAAAGAACAGGGCTATAAAGTGAAAGCCATTAAAGCGCCGCCCGTTGTCGCTTATGGAGTGAACAATCAAGAAGAACTCGCGAGAGCCTCACGCGTGATTTTTCGTCGAAAGGCAAAAAAGTTGATGGAGCAGGGAGTGGTTATTATTGATCCTCGTGCAACTTACATTGAAGAGGAAGTTGAGATTGGTCCAGGTTCAGTAGTCTATCCAGGCGCTTATTTGCGGGGAAAAACCAAGATCGGTGCCTTCTGTGTTTTAGAACCGAATACTTTTATTATCGATTGTGTTCTTGGTGACAGTGTGGAAGTGCGCGCAGGATCTTATCTTGAAAAAAGTAAGATTCAGAACAAGGCCACTCTTGGGCCTTATGCCCGTTTGCGCCCGGATACGGAACTTGGCGAGGAAACTCATATCGGAAATTTCGTCGAACTGAAAAAAGTGAAATTTGGAAAGGGATCGAAAGCGGGGCATTTGACTTATTTGGGTGATGCTGATGTTGGCGCCGGAGTTAATATTGGTTGTGGAACTATAACTTGCAATTATGCCGTTGATCGCAAAAAGTATAAAACTAAAATCGGAGATAATGTCTTTGTTGGGAGTGATGTGCAATTTGTAGCACCAGTGGAAGTGGGTGAGGGAGCAATTATTGCTTCCGGTTCTACCGTGACTGAAGATGTCCCAGCCAAAGCACTGGCTATTGCGCGTTCTCGTCAGGTGAACAAAGAAAAGTACGCTGATAAATTTGCAACTCCTGAGAAAGAAGAAGGTTAAACTATGTGTGGAATCGTTGGTTATTTGGGCGGGAATAAAGATCCTAAGGAAGTCATTATCAATGGTCTGCGAAAGTTGGAATATCGCGGATACGACAGTGCCGGGGTGGCCATTTGGGATCATTCAGAGTTCAAACGAGTTCGCGCTTCTGGAAAACTAAAAGAGTTAGAGCATCAAGCGGCTAACGTCAAATTTTCGGGCCGTGTGGGAATTGGTCACACCCGCTGGGCCACTCATGGTGCGCCTAGCGAACGGAATGCTCATCCTCATAGAGCTGGAGATGTGACCTTAGTCCACAATGGAATCATCGAAAATTATTTAGAAATCAGAGAAGCATTGAAAGCTCAAGGGATCAAGCCGACCTCAGACACAGATTCAGAACTGGTCGCTCATTTGATTCACTTGCAGTTAAAAAAGACCCCAAATTTATTAAAAGCAGTTAACGAGGTTCGGCGTCAACTTCAAGGGGCCTATGCGTTTTTGATCGTTTGGGATCAATCACCCAATGAAATGGTAGCATTAAAAGATGGGCCACCATTAGTTGTAGGCTTGGGCGAGCAGGAAAATTTTGTGGCCAGTGATGTGCAAGCTCTCTTGCAACACACGAAGAAGTTTGTATTCTTGGCCGATCAGGAGCTCGCTCATTTGCATGGGACGCAAGTTGATTGTTACGATGAGCGCGGTGAAAGATTTCAACCCAACGTGCAGGAACTCAATTGGAATGCTGACTTGGTTGAAAAGCAAGGTTTCCCTCATTTTATGCTGAAGGAAATCCATGAGCAGCCTAGGGCCATCGCGGCCGCTCTTGAGCCTCATGTGAGTTTGGACCCTTTGGCGGTGAATTTGCGCGGGATCGGATTTCAAGGTGTTCCTGTAACTGAACTTGAAAACTTGTATCCTTTGAAAGATTGGCTCATCACTCAAGATGTTTTCAGAGGGCTGGATCGGGTTTTTATTGTGGCCTGTGGTACTAGTTATTATGCTGGGCAAATTGCGAAGTATTATATTGAGCAACTAGCCCGGGTTCCGGTTGAAATTGATATCGCCAGTGAGTTTCGTTATCGTCATCCGGTGATTCCGCCAAATAGTTTATTTTTAGTGATTTCGCAGAGTGGAGAAACCGCAGATACCTTAGCGGCCATTCGCTTGGCCAAACAAATGGGTGCGACAACAATGAGTCTTTGTAATGTGAAAAACTCATCCATTGATCGCGAGGCACATGGGCACTTGTATATGAATTCTGGACCCGAAATTGGAGTGGCCAGCACCAAAGCTTTTGTCAGCAGTTTGACGGTCTTGAATCTATTGGCATTGGCAATTGCAAAAGCACGTAGCGTTTTGTCAAAAGCCGCTGAGGAACTGCATTTGCGCGCTCTCTTGGCAGTGCCAAGTCAGATGGAAGGTGTGCTCGCCTACGACAAGTATTTTGCCCAGGCCGCCGAACGCTTGCAAAAGTTTAAAGGATTTTTGTTTATGGGTCGCGGAGTGAATTTTCCGATTGCGATGGAGGGTGCCCTTAAATTAAAAGAGTTGGCCTATCTTCATGCCGAGGGCTATGCTGCCGGTGAAATGAAACACGGGCCTTTAGCTTTGATAGATGAGCGTATGGCGGTGATCATGGTAGCGCCGCACGATGAAGTTTTCGATAAATCGATCAGTAATCTAGAGGAAGCTCGTGCCAGAGGGGGTAAGGTTTGGTTGCTTTCTAATGGTGAACAAGAAAAGTTTAGAGATAACACCGAGGCTTTTTTAAATTTGCCAAAGGCGCATTGGTCAACCAATCCGATTTTGGCGGTGGTGCCCCTGCAATTGATGGCCTACCACTTGGCTTGTTCTTTGGGCCACGATGTCGATCAGCCCCGCAATTTGGCCAAGTCTGTGACGGTTGAGTAATTCGGCTGGGCCATGGAGCGGTCGGCCTGTGGGCAGTGGGATATCCATATCCCGATTTGAGCTATCGACGATACTCCGAGGTTCTCCATCCTGGAGCCCCTCGGTCGCATTCAACCATTCACGGTGACTTCAGTAGTGCGGTCTCTAGAGTGATTTTTAACAAGAAAGTAATATTTGTTTATATAGTCGTCGTGCTCCTATGTGACCTGGTTGGCCGCACAGATCGAACAATATTTTTTTTGCGGAGGCCTTTAAATCAATAAAAGCTTATTAAGCTAATCCTTTTTTGTTTTGTTTACTTTTGTTCTTTGACACTGCGAATTTTTTTAACCCCGCAAAGGAGATAGGATGACGAGTTCGCATTAGACACTCCAAGTTAATATGAGAATATGGGGCCACCAATTTTAAATCTATCATTGAATTCTTGAATGAAGATTTACTTTCCAATGCAGCAAGGCCTACGAAAAAGCTCATGTCCAAGTTAGCCATGCTGATTCGAAGAACTTCAGAGAAGAGACTCCGACTGAGGAGAACCGCTCCGAGAGTTGTAAAAAGGGAGGGAAGCAGATTTCCGCCATGCTCGCTTACAAAGCGTCGGACCTAAAGTGAACTGTTTTGGGGTTTGGATCTTTTTCTTCGCCGGAATCCACAAAATGATTTTTTGCATTTTTCAATTTGAGGAACGCACATTAGAGCTTAGTGACAAGACCATGCACTCGCAAATTAGGAATTATCAAAGGACCTATGAATTTAGCTTGGCAAAGTTGCAAAGAACAGGACCTCGGATATGAATATACTAAGTGGATGTTCATTGAGCCGAGGTCGTATCTCGATTTTTAATTCTCTAGATTAATTTGAATTTTTGTAGGCACTTGTGTTTTTTGAGCTTTTGCCTGTCTATTACTACGGCTTCAGTTTCGTCAAAAGGTTCTGTATCGAAAGCATCTTTTTGGGGACCTTTGAAATAACTGACATCACAGTAACCATATTTGTTGCAAACCTGCATCTTGGTACAAATTATTGATCCACCTTTTTCATAAATGTAATAAGTGGCACTGGAATAGGGAAGTCGAGGATAGGACTCTGTTCTAATAGTGATGAGATCTTCATAGGCTGTGGCAACGCCTGAGGATACATCCTCCGAAGCAAAGGTCGAAAGGGTAAAGATGAAACTCGACAAACTTACTAAAACAAACTTAAACATAGAAACCTCCAATTTAAATGAAACAAATTTGACGGCATTGTATCATAAACACAAATTATTTACAAGTGTGAAATCAAAATTTGTACACGATGTCTATGAACAGAATATTTTGAAAAGAGAAGAGCTCGCAAAAAAGGTCAATTGGGTTGACTTTAAAGGTCTAAACAACAGACCTTTAAAACCTTCCCTTACGGAGAATTCCACTATCTTACGCTTTCTATTTATTCTAATAGGGGTTAAATTGACAATTAAGGTCTATTTCAGCAAAAGCAATCGGAACTGAATTGAATTAACCAGCAATTCCCGGAACGGCCTCAATAGGTTCTATTTAAAAGTGAAATTACGGGGTTTTACTGAAAATTTCTTTTGAAAAAAAGGGCGAGGCTCTATTTTGCTAACAGCCAAACAATGACATACCTTTTTGGCATACCTTTTTCTGAAAAATTCATTTCTCAGAACAGTTCCCGTTTTGGATTTGTTTTATCTCGTCAATAGATTATATTTGCTAGCTTCAACCAGAATCAGTTTCTTTTATTAGTCCCTATTAAAGGTTAAAAACCTTCGGCTTTAGCCGGAACCTCTTG
>CAZYOE010000126.1:0-13812 GCA_964648725.1 uncultured Pseudobdellovibrionaceae bacterium
GGGAAACCCCGCCTCGTGTGCGCCTTGGTCTACTTTCTAACTGGAAATGGTATTAGATTCTGCCGAATAGGAACCAAATTCAAAGCACCAAGCTTCGGATCGAACGAGGCTTAGTAGTGCGGGGTTTCCCCTCTTTGAAGGGGTGCCCACGTTGAGTGAGAGTTGAAGCGAAGCCATCGCAGAAGTTGGCCTTTTTCAGCAGAATCTATTTAGTCTTTTATACGTAAGCTCCGCCTTTGATTTTTTCAAGAATAAGCTTTTCGGTCTTCAATGGGTCTCTTGGATCCACCGAGAAGAAGGACTGCTGTTCGCAACGAACCTTCTCTTTCACTAACCAGCGGAGAATGTCCGCCAGTTTCTTGTTCTTTTTATCCTGAAAGAATGGGTCATTCTCTAGAGCATCCTTGGCCTTTTTCAAGGCTCGCGCTTCGGCAGGATCACTCTCTTTGACCTTATAGGTATGTAAATCATATTTTTTTACATCTTCTGGCAAAACACCCAAAAATTTGACATCGGGAGCTGAAAAGTCACTATTGCGGATCAAGCTTGCTGCAGAACCTGCCTTCAAAGTACGAAAAATATTTTGTAGCGTGTACGCATCTAAATCGCCGAAAAAGTACATAGGTACTTCCAATTGATCTTGTATCAATTTACACCAACCGCGAACACCATTACTAGGCACACCTTGGGCACCCATTAAAATACAGTTATTTCGTTTAGTGAAACCCATAGTTGCTAAAGTTCCTGCCGTACCTTCTGATTCCACCACTAAACAAAAATCAATTTTTTTCTTGGATTTAAGCTTCAAAGATTGAGGGCGGTTTTTAGGCTGAAACGGAGTCGTTCCCAAAGAACCAAGCTCGACAATTGCCTTGTCCCCATCGGGCAAAGCTTCTGTAACGATCAATTGCTGTGAGTAAGTTTGTCCGCCGCGGTCGTTGGCATAACAGTTTAGTTCCTCACGATAAACTTTCAACATATCACCGATGAAATCAATAATTGAATCACTTTCATTCTGATCTTCAAAATCCAAAGGTTTAAGTTGATTGTTACCCTTAATCAAACCTTTCGCGATATAGTACAATTCCCTTTTTGTGTTGACCGCCCCGATATCTAAATTTCGCAACAGAATCTCGAGAAGAAATACTACTCGGGCCAGTTTTTGAACGCTAGAAACATTGAGTTCGGTTCGCACCGTCTTATCGCCAGGGGTCAGAAACCCGACTTTTGCATCATAATAGGAGTTGTCCAAAGTACACTTTACGGCTTCAAGAACAGGACGCTTAGACGCTTCCAGGTCTTTAAGCATTTGCTCTGCCATTTTCATTGCTTCTTTGGGAATATCGATTTTTAAATCTCTAATTTTTATTAACTTAGCCATGAACCAATTACCTCATCCTTACCTTAGTAACTTAACCTTCGTCGCCGTCTTCGCTCTTTGATTTCATTTCATCCACAGCGGCGTGAAGATGAGCATCTTTTTTCTTCTGGGCTGCCAGCCGCCCTTCTGCCTCTTGAAGTTCCTTTAGTGCTTCGCTGGAATCTCGACCAAGAAGCTTACGCAAGCCTTCTGCCGCTTTAAACTTTCTTTCTTTAGAAGCGCCTACAATGCGAACAAGCCCTTCCACCAAGATTGGACCGAACTGTTCAATATGAGCCAGTTTTCTTTCCAGATCAGCTTCTTTTTCTTCTTTGCGGATGTGCCGCGAAAGTTTCTGCCCTGCCTGCATCAACGCACGACGAATTTCTTCAACGAGTTCGTCAGAACTATCGATGGTTTCTTTAGAGGCATTTTTAAATTTAATAAATGGAGACACCACGCTCACCGCAAAAACATAAGGCCCTAATGGCAGACTGTCTTTGGGTTGGTTCATTCCATAGTTTTTCCAATTCACCGTTTCGATCGCCCGAGTAATCGCACAGGCTGATTTATCAAACTGTAGGGGCACTCGGTTGGCAAAACGCAACACTTGAACTGGATTATCGGCCTCACCTCGATCTAAAAATCGAGCGAGGGCAACTTCAACAGATACAGGTTTAAAGTCACAGATTGTTGGCTTACGGGTCATTACTGAAAAGAAATCCACATTTCCTAACCGCATGATTGATTTGGAAAGAGCCTCTTCCCCAACGGTCAAAACGGACTTAGTGCTGGGTGCCATGAGTTCAGATTTTTGAATGGCTGCAAAGATGTTTTTGAAGTCATCCTCTTTAAAGCTTGTCAAAGCTTTATCTAATAGGCTCTTCGGCATCCCATTTTTTACGATATCCTTTAGCGTTTGGTCAGAGACTCGAGAGAACCCTGTCTTTAAGAATTTTTCCAAAGAAATCTTTCCATAAAGGTGTGCATGAGCAATAAACTCACCGAGTTTCATTGTATGAGGGTGTGGCAAAGTTGGTGCGGGAACCTCAGGAATCGTTGAGCTAACTCGCTGTACTAATAAAGGTTCGTTATCGAGGAGCTTGTACTTCAACTCGAGGTGCGGGTTAACAAGGAAAGTTCCTTCAAGATAGGTCAATAATCCACCATCACCATTTAACTGAACACGGCCATCAATGAGGAATTCAACATGCACACCGCTCTCTTGGTCCCAATCAATGGTCTCTTTGTTCTTTAGCACCCCTGTATTAGTGCGGATATCAACTTCCACAATACCCCGAACGGCTTTACGCATCTTCTTGGTTTTAGAAATGACTTTCACACCTTTGGCATTGGTTAATTGAGCCCAAGTGGTGGCTGCAGAAATTCCAATCCCCTGTTGCCCACGGGTGCATTGTCCACGTCCGAACTTTGATGAAGCCAAGTACTCTCCAAAGACTCGAGCTAAATCCTCGGGTTCAATGCCCGGGCCATTGTCTTCTACCACAATTTTAATTAAGTCGGAGTTCTTGCTGGAGCCAGTACCAGCTTTTTCAATAATAATGTCTAAGTAGGGTAAGATGCCCGAACCTTCGCATGCATCTAATGAGTTATCGACAGCTTCCTTAAGAGTCGTCAAAACAGCCTTTGTTGGCGATGAAAAGCCCACCTGCTGCAAGTTTTTAGCAAAATACTCTGCGGTGCTACTTTTGGTGATTTTATTCACAGATCTCCGTCCTTTTGTTGCTTCAGTCCCCACGGTGTCCCAAAAAATTGAGTCTTTTCCGTAGCTTTTTCTCGTCTTATCTTTAATTCTTGTTACGGATGGTGGAATTGTGACAAGGAACTTTTTGGTTTTATTTTTTGTTTTGCTAGGCGTCGGCTGTACCCCACAGTGCGAAAAAAATCATTTTGAACCCGAAAAACCCATCTCTCACCCGCTCCCAGAGTTCCGAATAGAAGAAATCGTGGTTGGTCAGGGATCGGCGATCAAAGTGGGTGACCATATCGAGGTGCACTATCAATGTTGGCTTTTTGAGGGGAACCGAAAGGACCAAAAGGGGCTTCTTGTCAGTAATACCTATGCCAAAAAAGCTCCCCAAAAAATCGATTTTGGTAAAGAGGAACTTATAGATGGATGGCAAGAGGGGCTTAAAAATATGAAGCTCGGTGGTAAACGACGCTTATTTATCCCTTCAACGATGGCTTTTGGTGATGAAGGTGCCGGGACAAAGATTCCTAAGGAAGCCAACTTGATTTATGAAATCGAAGTGGTTTCGGTTGAGCCTGGAGAGGCCTCTTCAGATTCCCCTGCCTCATCAATAGAATCTGAATGATTTTGGACGCTTCGATTTTTGAGTTCTTCAAATGCACTATCAAGGGCCGTTTTATAACCCTTCTGAGTATTGCAAGGCTTACAGGAGGGTACAACATTACCTTTGGTGGACTGGCCGCCCCGTGCAATAGGAATTAAATGATCCATCGTTAGCTCACTAGGATGAAAGCGCCTATCACAATGATAACAGACCCCCTTTCCCAATTGGTTTTTCCACCACGGAGAAGAGCGAAGATCGCGGGCTTTTAGCTTTTCACGACGCTGATGTTCAGGAGACGAGGCAATAAAAAATTCCATGACTTAGGGGATAAATGAAAGCGAACCGAAAATCAAGAGGCAGAGGCCTATAAATTAAGCAAATAACCTAAACTGACAAACTTTGCCCATTGCCGCCCCCGTGAATTACCTTTATAGAGAAGCCTGACCCATTTTACTTTATTAAGGAACAGTAGACATGACTCAAGAACAAATGGTCAATCGCTTAGCAACGGCCTTTCCAAGTTCCCAGATCGAGGTTTTTGACCTCACTGGAACGCAGGATCACTGGGAGGTCCACGTGGCCTCGAATCGTTTTTCAGGCCTTACTCGAATTCAACAACATAAGCTTGTAATGCAGGCTTTTGAAGCCGAACTCAAAACTGGTGAAGTACATGCCCTCACCATGAAAACTAAGGAGATTTAATAAATGACAACACAAGAACGTATTGATCAAATCGTTACTGAAAATAAAGTTGTATTGTTCATGAAGGGAACGCCTTCATTTCCACAGTGTGGATTCTCAGCTCGAGCGGCCGCGATCCTTCAGGAACTTGGAGTCCCTTTTAAAGGAATTAATGTTTTGGAAGATCCAGAAATTCGTGAAGGTATTAAAGAGTATGGAAATTGGCCAACCATCCCACAGCTTTACATCAATAAACAATTGATCGGTGGTAGTGATATTATGATGGAAATGTATCAAGAAGGCGAACTTCAAGAAATTTTAAAGAAATAAAACTATGGCAAACCCCTCAAGTGTTGAACAAAACAAGAAATTAATCGAAACTTTTTATACGGCTTTTCAAAATCGTGACGGCGAATTTATGGCTTCATGTTATTCGTCAAAGGCTCAATTTGAAGATGCGGTATTTAAACTTGGGGGGACTCGGATTGGAGCCATGTGGAAAATGCTTTGCCACAATGGCAAAGACTTGAAGATTCATTTTTCAGATGTTACTGCGAACGAGAAAACCGGCACAGCCCATTGGGTGGCCCAATACACTTTTTCAGGCACTGGACGCAAAGTTACTAATCGAGTTATTGCGACCTTTGAATTTCAGGATGGACAAATCATAAAACACAAGGATCTATTTAGCTTTTGGCGCTGGGCTGCACAGGCATTGGGCCCATTAGGAATCCTCTTTGGCTGGACTCGAGCGGTTAGAGGTAGAGTACAAACCTTAGCTGCCGGAAATTTAGAAAAATTCATCAATAAGCAAACCGAACTTAGAACTGACATTACCAACAATTAATTTTATTTACTAAACTTAATAAATTTACCTGATTTTTTTCGAGTCACTAGCATTGGTATGGCAATGCCAATTGCAATAGACATTGTGATGAATGCAGCCGTTAAGCCATTCTGAACCGTCTCCGCCAAGGTTTTAATGTATGCGCCACTATTTGGGTCTTTGGTCAATAACACCAATCCAACCATCATGCGGTAGGTATAAATTCCAGGAACCAGTGGTATGACTGCTGGAATCGAGAAAACCAAGTGAGGAGCATGTAAACTGTGAGCCGCTTGGATGGCTAAGATTCCAATCAAAGAAGCTCCTGCTAGCGACGCTAAGACTAAGCTGACGCCCCATTTTAGCAGTGCCACCTTTGTGAGCCCTCCTAATAAAGCCAACATTGACGTCACGGCTAAAGTTCGTTTTGGCACATTAAAAAGAACGGCAAACCCAAACGCCGCTACCGCAAAACAAAATATTTTTTCTAAAAATTGTGCCCAATCCATAAAACTCCATCAAGCCACAGGCATGACTAGTAGTGCTGCCATTAATCCAAGAGCTATTGAAAATACGATCAATAGGCCGTTTATTGTTCTCAATAGGCCATTCAAAATATTACCATCAATAAAATCAGAGAATGAATTTATCAGAGGAACCCCCGGAATCAAAAAAATGAGAGAAGCTGACAACAAATGTTCACGATCAATCCCCACTACTAATTTAATAAAAAAAAGGGAAACCAGCGATGCCATCAGCGAAGCCATATAAACGCTAAGGTAAGGGTTAAATTTTAGATGCTTTGCTTGGAGATGAGTCAACTGACCTATGATTGTCGCAACAAAAGTGGCCATCATGGCTGCTGGAGCGCCTCCAAACAATCGACAGAAAGCCGCTCCGGCAACAGCGACAGCCATAACGATTAACCAGCGTGGATATGGAGTCAAAGACTGAAGTCTAGTTAACTCGGACTTGATTTGATTGAGCGTCCACTTCTCCTCTGCTATTTTCCAACTCATGCGACTAATCCCAGACAACAAAGTGAAATTATTGGTATAGGAAAATGGACGCTTAAGCTGATGATATATAGATTCCTGTTTTTTGTGACTCAGAAATAGCTGAATTGTTTGATGGGTAATAAACACTTCAGATTGAAGGCCTAAAGCCTCTGCAATTCTAGAGGTTGTTATTCGAGTTCGTTCCGTATTGGCGCCCGAGCTCAACAATAAACTTCCAATTTGAATGAGGATAGGACCTGCTTCTTGTCCTATTTCCACTTCGTCGAGACTATTTTGAGGGTTACTGGGCTCCATGAGGTCTTAACTCCTGAAGCCAGTCATACACTATTTTTACTTGTTCTGCATTGATTGTTCAGTCCTTTCAGATTTACTGGCATCGGGTGTTGAGGGTGGTGGAGGTGGGCCGCCCGTAATCCAACTCAAAATCTGCAAACAGCCTGGTTCGGTGGCAGCCATAGCCTCATAGTCTTTGAGACTAAAATTACCTAAGTTTGAATAAAATTCTGGAAGAGTTGTTATTGCCCTATCTGGAAAGGCCTCTTTAACACATTGATTCAAAAAACGAGACCTAGGGTCTTTGATGGATGCCGCATAGAGAAGGCAATCATTTTTATAAAGGTCCTCTGGCTTATTTGAACTCGGCCTGCGACGAAATTTTATTTCTTTAATTTGGCGCTGCCCTCCATCATTGGAGTATGTGATCTCAAGTTCACTGTCACCAGGAATTTTTCCTTTGGGTTTTAAACGGATCTTATCTAGTCCATACGACACATAACCATCTTCCCCTGGATTAGCGAACACGTTAGGGCGTCCAGCTCCCTTTACTGATTTGCACTCAATGTGCGAAACGGAATAAGGAGAATTGGGGTTCTCCTGGGCTTTGGTTACACGGTCTTTTGTGTCTGCAATGGATTTAGTTTCATTGTCATAACGCTTTTCAAGCTCATCGACCTTGTCAAAATTCCCTTTAATGTAACTGATGGTAAAAGGGAGTGAGACTAAACTGAGTAACATCAGCGGCAACGCCAGTTTTTTTAAAAAGCTCTTCTTCTTTGCCTGAGCCTGAGGAATCAAAGCATCCCAAAGCCAAGAAACTTTTTGTTTCGCATGGATCTTTTCCAAACGACGATAGATATAATCTGGCGTAGGATTGGCGAATTCTATTTTAGCTTCTATGCCATTGAGTCGAAATATCAATGGATGCAATGATATTAAATTTAAACTCATTTCATTTTTATCGTCTTCGCTGATCCAAGCAAACCGAACGTCTGCTTTTTGATATCGAATAGCCTCTACTTTTTCATGCAAAATTTGATGGTCGCTAAGCCAACGTTTTAATGATTGTTTTGCCTTTTTGCTGGCGGGATAATTATCGAGCCAATCTCCATAAGTTTCGGCCCCTTCCCTGGCATTCACAATCAATTCCAGAAAAAAACGAGTTTTACCTATTTCTGAGCCATGAACGAGCAAGGGTGCCAATTGGAAAAGGCCTAGTATCAATAAAAACAAACAATTAAATCTATTTATAAACATAAACTTATGATTTCACCAGGTCTGGTTGTTGGCAAGGACTCGGAGCGCAAAATCGTCACTTGGGACTAAATAACTAAACTCTTTACATTTATAGATTCGAGTTTTTTGTATCTTTAAAATTTAAGAGTATAGTGTGGGCAACAAAAGATAAAGATAAGGATTCAAAATGAAAAATAATCAACAACGACCATTTTTCGTTTTAGCTTTTTTAGCTCTTCTCGCGGGTTATGCACTACCCGTTTATGCCGGGCAGCCACTTATAAACAGTGATTTTAGATGCAAAAAAGCCTTTCAAGCGTGGGAGGCTCATACCCATGTCTTTCACTGTAATGAAACACAATTCAACCCCAAGAACATCGTTAAAAATTTCGAACGTGGTACCGTTGGATTGATGATCAACAGTGTTCCCTCGGGTGATCGCCAGTTTTCAGGCGGCGAGCTCAAATACGTAGGGCGCAAAAACACTCCTACCCTGAAAGAACAAACCAATTTTTTGTATGGACGTTTTTCTGCCTCTATTAAAACTTCGCATTTTCCAGGAACTGTTTCTTCGTTGTTTCTGTATCGATCAAGCCCCTGGCAGGAAATAGATATTGAATTTCTAGGAGCCAACCCGCGCAAAATTCAGTTCAATGTTTATTTCAACAAAGGGAAAGAAGGCGAACCCAACAACGACTATACTCAGGACAGCCCTATTCAGATGGATCTCCCCTTTGATTCTTCGGAAGGCTTTCATGAATATACCATCGAATGGGCGCCAAATTTGATCCGTTGGTATGTTGATGGAAAACTTTTTCGAGAAATTACCGATCCAAACCACGTGCCCTATTTAGGAATGACAATGAGAATGAATCATTGGGGAGTTTGTGATGCCGCTTCAAGCTGGGCCGGCGCTCATTTTGACACCGATCGTTTGAAAAAGGGCGAAACGCCCACTGTAGAGTATCAGTGGATTCGCGTTTGGGGCCACAACTAGTCGATACCGCGAAATTGACAACATACTTAGTTGTCTTATTCAACAATCTCTTAGACGTACAGAGGTGCCCATGGATTCGATTTGCGTTCAAACTGACCTTGATTCAAAAGGCATTGACCTTGGAGGGACGACAACCCATGCTAAGTAAATTATGGTTGTTTGCTGCTCAAGTGGTTGGATTGATTGGATTGCTAAGCAGTCCTCAGGTTCAGGCCTCCCACAGTTGTCAACAAGCCCTTCAGGAAATTCACGTTGACGTTCAATTAGCGATTGGGCAGGTTTATGTAGAAGGGGAAGCTCATTCGGGTCAGTTATTATTTCTATCCAGCGCAGAATATCAGCACGCCGTAAAGATTGATTCGATTCCAATCGATTCGATAATCGTTTTAGATGAGCTGCCCTTAATTGCAGATTTGCCCCTTGTAGCGGGCATCATTATTAGTAAAGAAATGGAGATTGAGGCAACCCATGTCCAAGTCTTAGCTGAAAAAATGGAAATTCCGTTGGTTTACGTTTCTGGGGCCTTTCAAAGTAGCGAACTAAGGGCCTTATCTAAAGAAAATCAAACTTTTTTGCTAAAATGTGATTCTGAATTTTGTAAAGTAGCAGCTTCTCAGGTGCCTTTTTCATCAAAAGCTCGCTTTTCATCGATCCTCCCGCGCAATGCAGATCGCTCACCACGCACCCTTTTTACCCATCATGATCTCCTTGAAAATTCACCCAGAGAACAATCGGGCGATAAGTATTATTCATTGATGGAGTTTAAAAAAGTATTCCCTAATTGGGTTCCTGATATCTCTTCAATTTCAAGTGGCTATTATGAGTTCTTTATGGACAACTATGAGTCGCGGGGTTCATTGCTCCGAAGTCATCAATTTCAACTCGTACAAAAGCTCAAAGAGGCCAGTAAAACTAATGATGAAGAGACTATTAAATTCGCTTTAGCAGAGTTTCGGGAGAATATTCTAACGGCCAAACCCTATAGGACTCAAAGAAACATTTTCAGAGATATCATCAACCAAGCAACTCAGCATTATTGGAAGACAAAAATACCTTACTCACTCAGAAGTAATAATGACGTGGAAGATCTTTTGGCAACCGGTTTATATAAAAGTGCAGTAGCGAAAGAATTGAGTTTAGAGGAAGTTGAACACGGCCTTCGAAAAATTTGGGCATCCATGTATGAGTATAGAGCTTATGCGATACGGCGCTTTTGGGGACAGAACGAAGATAATCTATCAATGCCTATAATGCTTCATCCTTTTATAGGTGAGGTAATGTCACATTCGGTTGGGCTTTTTAAATATAATTCTGAGTCGGGCCTAAGACTCGAAATCAATATGGTGATGGGTGAAAATGAAAAAGCGACAAATCCGAGTGCCAATGCGGAAGTCGTCAAGCTCACCGTGCAAAGGAATAACAGAGGGCAGGGCGAAATAATTCAGGAAGGCACAGATGTAAGTGCCAAATTACCAGCAGGTATGGAAAATGCTATTCTCACATTCTTTAACTCTGTGCAGAGATATGTGAGCAAGGAATTTGTTTACAGGAATTTTACGCCAACTTCGATAAACATTGAGTTTGTAGTTCAGAACCCGCGTTTTTTTTGGAACTCTCCGAAAGTGCGCGTGCTACAGTACAAACCGAGTCTCAACAGAGAAATTGTCTTTTCGGTACTATCTGGAATGTTGACTCGAGAAGAGACCGATCGGCGAAATTCTCAATTGGCAAAGCTTCAAGATAGTAATTCAGTGATTAAGCGGAGCACAGCAAAAAAGTTAGATGAAGTGGTTCCTGAACAACTTTGGGCCTACTTCAATAAAACCAAGCCTCGTCATAAGAGGAACTTACGTTATGTTTTGTTGATGGATGACGGGAACCCCTATTTTATTGTTTGGGATTCAGGTGTTTTACATGCTGGCATGAAAATTAAACTATCACGCTCAAAGTTACAGTGGTTCAAAAGTGGATATATAACTCTAAAAACATCGGGAACAGTACCTACCCTTGTGTTTACAGAAACAACTGTCAACGATGAGACCGACAGAGCCTTGTTATTGCCGGTTTCAAAGAAGCTTTTTGACTTGGCTTTTGCAAGTGCCGTCAATAAAAATGCGGAGCTTCGCAAGATTCTTGAAACCGTCAAACCAAACATAGTCTTTAGGACTTTTGAAGGCAGCGGAAATATTGAATGGCCTCCTAACATCGAATTACAAACAACAATAACGGAAAAGTCCAATTGAACCCAGTCGGTCATATTTTCCCAATTAACAAGCATCTAGGGGTAAAAACTTCTTATTTTGATAAATGCTGCATCTTCAATAAACCGGCCTTTTAGCCCCACTCATGGCCCATTTTATTCTTCCAAATAGTGGTTTTAAATGACTAATGCTCCGGAATCACTTGTAAACCTTTTACCAGGTGCAAAACGGCCCAAGTAGATAAATAATTTTAGTTTATTACATCTATTAATTTTCTATTCTTGTGTCCTGGAAGAATTTTCCATATAAGTGTACCCAGTAAACCATTTAACCCTTGCCCATAACTAATGGAGGCTCTATGCGAATGTTAACCGCAACTATAATAGGTTTGGTGATTAACATCACCCAATTAGCTCAGGCCAATGATTCAGGATCTTTAGGACTGACTCTACGAAATCTCCCTGCATTTCTTAAGACCGGAAACGCTCCTGAGATAACTGAAATTAAGTGTGGTCCGATTAAATCATTTACGGTTCCAAACTTAGGGATTCTGAAAGTCCGTCTTGTATACAAGGAAGAGAAAAACATTTACGATCTTTATAAACCCTATAATACTGCCGAAACGGTTGCCTATGAAGCCAGCTCAGAAGATAAAAAACTCACGGGAGTTTTAGATTTCTATGGTACTGACTCCAATAAACCTCTTGAGTTTACCATCAACGGTCAATTTTTGGAGATCAAACACAAATACGGCACCCATGACGTCTCGATTCTTAGGCTGTTTTCAGTTCCATCTGCAGAGTATGATGCCTCTCGTTTTTACCCCGGCAGTTTCCCTTGCAAAGATGAGATGGACTAAAGACGAAGTCTCTCAAAACCTTTTAACTAGTGATTGAAGTCATCGGCTAAAGTGCTTGATGGTACATTGAAACCAAGCTCAGCATGCTCCACAGAACAAGATTCGGTGGAGCGAGTCATCTTCGCGTTACAACCCTTCAAATCACAAGATAATTTTTCATTTACCACATGGCATACTTCGCGCTTTCCTCTTTGCAGACTCTGTTCAAGACATTCGAAGCACAGTTGAGAAACTTTCCGATCAGCATTCATATTCTTCAGCACTCGGTGACATTCTGATACCATTTAATCTGGCATGTAAATTGATTATAGTTAAATCGTCACTATCATTAGTGTCAAAAAAGAGCAAAATTTGCACCGCAAAGTAAGTGTCACTAAGAATGGTAAGTGATAAGTGAATAACAAAATCTAATAAGGGGGTTTTTATGAATTTGAATCATTTAAAACTGGGGCTCCTAGGTGCCGCACTAATGCTGTCAACTCAGGTGAATGCTCAGCCAGATCGATTGCAAATGGAATACATGGGGCAAACCAGAATTCAGAATATTTTTTCTGATTCAGACACTATCAATTTTGGTTCATGCGAAGGTCGTCAAAATAATTTTATTAAGTACATCCAACTCAGAGTTGATAGAGCGCCGGTGGAAATTGAAGACCTTGTCATTCAGTATGGAAACGGAGAGCGTGATCGGTTGTCTGTCCGTGAAAGATTTGAGCCTGGAACGGCATCACGCCTTATTGACCTAAGAGGCAGCTCTCGCTGCGTAACCAGAGCATTCGTGCGCGCTCGCACCTTAGGATTTGTAAATGAAGGAATTGTTAGTTTTTACGGTTACCGTCAACCTCGCCGAACTCCTCCGGGTCCTAGCCACGGCCGTTTTCTAGTGGGAAGAACAAATCTTGATTACTCACGCGATGCCGACAGAATTTTCGTAAGCCGTTGCGATCGTAATGATTCGATCAATGCAAGACAAATACAGCTTTACGTCGTTGGTAACGATGCAAAAATCGAAGAATTCGTTGTGACGTTCGGTAATGGAGACGTTGTGAATATTCCTGTTCGCGAGTATTTTTCAGAACGTTCGTGGTCTTCAGTTAAAGACCTGCCAGGCAATCAACGTTGTATTCGAGAAATTTTTGTACTCGGTAGAACTTTGAATAATCGCTATAATGGCGGCAAAGCCTCTGTCGATGTTTTTGGAATTCACTAATTGGTTTTCATTTATTGTCGAGTCAGAAAAATTAAGATTTCCTTTCTGACTCGACATTCTTCATAACATATGCCACTTATTTATTCAATGAGGGGAAAATTATGAAGATACTAACTTATTTAATCGCATTTTTACTTTTCACGAGAGCATTGTTTGCCGCTGAAAAATTTGTTTCAATACATGCACAGGATCTCGATCAAAAAATTAAGACCAAATCTGAACTTGCAATCTACGACGCCAATCTCGAAAGCACACGTAGATATGTAGGGATCATTGAGGGTGCTCGCTTGCTTAGTTCAGCAAGTGAATATGATTTAAAAAAAGAGTTACCAAAAATTAAAACGACGCCATTGATTTTCTATTGCGCCAATGAGCTCTGCACAGCCTCCCATACTGCGGCCAAAAGGGCTATTGAAGGTGGCTACAAGAATGTCAGTGTAATGGTTGATGGAATCTATGGTTGGAAAAAAGCAGGACTTACCCTCACCAAATGGAACCCACCAACGGATGAAAAAACTCAAAAACTCAATAGTGATATAACCTCAGCGCAAACTGATGTTCGTTCACTGACCCCAAATGAAGTTTTGGGGCTAGTAAACAAGAATTCTGCATTGATTGTAGATGTTCGAGAGGCCGAAGAGCGCCACCAAACTATTAAGGGTTCTCTCTGGTTCCCTATGTCGAAAGTAAGTAGCGACAATGAATGGTTAGCTTTTCGTACACAACTCCCTACCAGTAAAACAATTATCTTCCATTGTGCAGCAGGGATTCGCGCCAAAAAAGGGCTCTACATCAATAACGGGGGCAGTCAGGACTTTTGTTATACTTGGTT
>CAZYOE010000127.1:0-13742 GCA_964648725.1 uncultured Pseudobdellovibrionaceae bacterium
AAAGCCTATTGTGGCTAGCAAAAGTTCGACTGCCCCAGTCTTTGGCGTAGAGCCATTTCATGAGGCATGGAGGGTGCAATGTCGTATTTAATCAAACAGGAGACCTCACAATCGCTCAACAACACCTGGGCAATAAAAGTCTGGATACTACAAAAGTATATGCGCATAGGAGTAATCAGGCTTTATCCCAAGTTGCAAAAGAAATGTGGAAAAACAGTGAGAGCGGTCGCAAATGGTCGCAATCATAAGTTAGTGAATTATAGATGACTTGGATTTATTTGGGAATTCAGAGGTTTGCCAATTTCAAAGATTGAAGTTGGTCGGGGAGACAGGATTCGAACCTGCGACCCTCTGAACCCAAATCAGATGCGCTACCAGGCTGCGCTACTCCCCGACTCAGATAAGAGGCCGTGAACTTATGAAAGCTTTTTCACATTGTCAAATTCATTTCCTAAAAGTCGCATTTTTTTAAGTTTATACTCCTCAATGGCTTAATCTGTATGCATCATTGTACTATGGATGCTCTTAAAAATATGCCGAGACCCTTACTTGTACTCTTAGTTTTGTCGGGAGCTGCTCTATTTATTATGTTGGGCGATCCGCCTAAGGATGTCTGTGATGCTCAATTAGAAGTTTTTCTTTCTGCGCAGGCGGGGCGGTTGAATTCGTTAAAAGGGCGGGTTAATAGTTTATGGACACGAACTGCAAAGTACTGCCAAGAAACCAAAACACTCGGTGGATGTGCAGAGTTTCATGATGCTGTTCGCGCGGCCTTACGAGACATTCAAAATGCCCCAATGGAGTGTGTCCCGCGTCTGGTTTCTCAGGATTGGGTGCAAAAAACTCTCATCGATTCCATGGTGCTTATGGTGCAAATGGCATGGAGCGAAGGGGTTCCTGAGTTAGGGCCATCTGTGTATGGCTGGATGGGCATGACTGAGTTAGCCCTCTTCTGTAATTTAAAATATCATGTTCAAAAGGTGATGTTGGATGAAGAGTGGGAGGCCTTCGTGCGAAAAACTATTTCGAAGCTCCCCCGCTCAAGTGAAGTGTCGTTTGAGGACGGATATATTCGGAGTTTGTTTTCGGTTCGATGCGAATCAGTGTTTTGAGGGGCAGAATTTAGCTAGAGTACCCATTCCATACTTGCAATGTCAGTGGTGCTGGCTGTGGCATCAAGAAAAACATTGAGGCGTATTTCTGGATCATCAATTTTAGTAAACTCAACTTTTTCTTCGGCCTCATCCGAAAGAATCCACTCGAAGGGATCCAGACCAAATTCTCGAAGTTGATTTTGTTTAATTAAAGATGTTCTTTTACTCACAGGGCCTCCTTTTTTATCTGTCGGTCCATATGAGCAATAGGAGTGCCACGGTGAGAATGAATCTATGGGTGTTTCGAGGCAAATGTGTCTACATTTGTATAAATTTGTTGATAAATTTGGAAATAAAAAAAAGGGAGTTGTAGCTCCCTTTTTTGGGTTTCTATAATAGATTAAATTAGATTTCAAAAGGAGCTGGAGAAATAGAATCAGCTCTGTTGAAAGTATCGTAAGCGTCAGTACCTGTAGGAAGAAGTGCTAGGTTACGAGCTTTTTTTACGGCAGAAGCAACTTGCTTCTGTTGAGCGATTGAAAGCTTAGAGATGCGAGAAGGCACCAATTTTCCGCCATCGCCGATGAAGCGAGTAAGAGTGATAGGGTCTTTGTAATCAAAATTGTGATCACCAGTATATTCAGAGCGATACTTGTTTTTTGCCATTTTTATCCTCAATCCTTAGCTTTAATGTCCCTGTTGGACTAATAAAATATATATTTCTGACGGGTTCTACTACAAATTTCGGTTGCCAACAAGAGTCTTTTTACTTTATAGAGTACTCTTTCAAGGCCGAAAAGTCTGCAATTTGATATAGAGGAGAAAGCCATGAGCCGTTGTGAACTAACTGGCAAAGGTCCCGTTGTTAAAAACTTAGTGAGTCACTCGAACATTAAGACGAAGTCTATCGCTCTTCCAAATGTTCAGCAAAAACGAGTGTTTAGTCGAACTTTAAACCAAATGGTGTCGTTAAAAATGTCGACCCATGCAATTCGCTCAATGGAGCACGTTGGTGGTTTTGATGTTTACCTACTCAATCAGAAAGACTGCGCTTTGTCCCCACGCGCTTTAGATATTAAGCGTCGTATTAAAAGAAAAATCACTAAAAAGAAGCCTGCGGCTCAATAAGAGGTTTGTAAAATGGCAAAGTTGAAAATTAAAAAAGGCGATTCTGTTAAAGTTATCGCTGGATCTGATAAAGGCAAAACTGGTGAGGTTTTGACTGTGGACTCTAAGAACATGAAAATTAAGGTTCAAGGAGTTAAGGTTATGACTCATTATGATAAAAAAGATGGTCTTCTTAAAAAAGAGGGTTTCTTTGACTACTCAAATGTTCAGTTAGTTGAGGGCAAAAAAGCTCCAGCTAAAACTAAAACCAAAAAGTAATCTTTTATCGCCTGGGTTTTCCCGGCCATAGAGGTGGTTAATGAAAATAGCTCAGAGATTAATTTTTAAAAAGATACAGCTCTGGGCTTTTTTTATTTGTATTTTTGGGGCTCAAGTAAACGCATTGGCAGAATCATCGTATTGGCTTTGTCGGCGTTCAATGGAAGTCCGTACTTTACGACTAAAAATTAAGGAAGACTCTTGTGTGGCCTGGTACACCAAAGAGGGCTTAGAAGAGAGAATTGCCGATACTAAAGATATCGAACTCTGCAAATCAATAGTTTCCAAAATTAAGGGAACGCTCGAATCGGCTGGTTGGAAGTGTAAAGACATTTCAAATAGCCAAATTACAGAATAATACCATTTCCATTTAGTTCGTAACCCATCGTTGGCTGCGTCGTCTGAGTACCCCTTCACAGAGGGAAAGCTCCGCCTCGTGTGTGCCTTACACTGGACAGGGTTCCTCTGTGAAGGGAAGCCCAGAATGCTCCGCGTCCCTCACGAGCCTCGTGCCTTCGGCGCATCTCATTCGGGTCCATTGCCGCCTTGTCTACTTTCTAACTGAAAATGGTATAATTCTGGCCAAATCAGTTTGAAAGGCATTTTTTAAATCAGATCTTAGCTCTAAGGATTTTGGCTACCTATTGTTTTAACTTTTGACTTTGGCTTCCAGTCTCGAAATCCTATAGATATCTGCGTGAAGTTTGATTTATTATACCATTTCCATTTAGTTCGTAGCCCATCGTTGGCAGCGTCGTCCGAGGCACCCCTTCACAGAGGGGAAACCCCGCCTCGTGTGCGCCTTACACTGGGCAGGGTCCCTCTGTGAAGGGAAGCCCAGAAGGCTCCGCGTCCCTCACGAGCCTCGCGCCTTCGGCGCATCTCATTCGGGTCCATTGCCGCCTTGGTCTGCTTTCTAGCTGGAAATGGTATTAAATCCAAATAGTTTACTAAGTTGAAAGGGGTATGGAGTGCAAAGAGACTCACTAAATATTGCATTAGTGCAGATGACCTCCGTTGATTCTTTGGCGGCGAATCTCCATAAGTTTGAGTCAATTTTTTCCACCATTAAGCCAGGAACAGTGGATTTGGTGTGTTTTCCTGAGAACTGTTTGTATTTGCGAGTTAAAGACACTGATCCCATTGAAAAATTTGAATTATCGCATTCCAGTTTTCTGTGGATTGGCGAATGGGCCAAGCGCCTGGGAACAACTATCCATTTGGGCTCAGTGCCCCTTCTTATTGAAGGTAAACTCTATAATTCTTCAGTTTGGTTTGGCGTCGATGGCCATCCTCAGGTGGGCTATCAAAAAATGCACCTTTTTGATATTGAACTTAGCGGGCAAAAGCCAGTGCGAGAGTCTGCGGTGTTTGCGCGTGGCTCATCCACTAAGATTCATGATTTTAAGGGTTGGAAGATAGGGGAGAGTATTTGCTATGATATTCGGTTCAGTGAACTTTACTCTGCGTATGCCTATCAGCATGCGGATATGATATTAGTGCCTGCCGCCTTTCTGATAGAAACGGGACGGGCTCATTGGGAGGTTTTATTGCGGGCCCGAGCAATTGAGAGTCAGTGCTATATGATTGCAAGTGCTCAAGTGGGGACTCACTTAAGTACCAAAGGACCAGCCGAGCGCAAAACATATGGGCACGCGGTGATTATTGATCCTTGGGGAAATGTAGAAATTGAGCTAGGCGACAAAGAAACTGTTCACGTTCATCAGATCAGTCGTGATAAAATAGAAAGAGTGAGGGAGCAGGTTCCCATGGCTTCCCATCGTTTAGGACGCAAGGAGAATCATTAGTGAAAAAAATTTTCTTACTTATTAGTTTCATTGGCCTTTTCAATGATCCTGCAATTGCTGACGATTCTTCATTGTCGTCTGAAGATTCACAGGTCACCAAAATGGCCAGGGAAAAATCTTATCCCGGCGGTCGGGATGAAGAGGATTTAGAGGTTCAAACCCAGGTGATCAAGCCTGTTCGTAAAATGGGAAATGCACAGGAAAATGTAGAAGCATCATCGAGCGACGACGAATTTTAAATAGACTCTAATGTTCAGTCTTGATAACCAATAATGCTAGATGAAAATCGAGGAGATGGAGCATGGGTTACGACGAACTTCCTGAAGGTGTTACTCGCGAAACAATGGACGCTGATATTCTGATCGTGGGAGGTGGTACTGCTGGCTTATCAACAGCCCTTCATTTGAAAAATCAAATCGACCGTTATAATGAAGATATCGAAGCGGGTCGTAAAAAAGGCAACCCTATTGCTGATCCAATGATTATAGTTCTTGAAAAAGCCTCCGAAATTGGAGCTCATAGTTTTTCAGGGGCAGTCCTTAAGCCTTCAGCTCTTAAAGAATTGATTCCTGACTTTAAAGAACAAGGTTGTCCAATTGAGTCGGAAGTCAAAAAAGATGCGGTTTATTATCTCGGTGACGACTTCAGCTTTAAGTTCCCAATCACTCCTCCGCCATTTCATAACGAAGGCAACTACATTATCTCTTTGAGTAAGTTTAATCGTTGGTTGGGGCAAAAGTGCGAAGAAAAGGGGATCAGTATTTTTCCAGGGTTTGCGGCCGTTGAAGTAATTTATGAGGGCGATAAAGTGGTTGGTGTGCGCACCGGCGATAAAGGCCGTGATAAGCATGGTAAACCCAAAGCAAACTTTGAGCCTGGATTAATTTTGAAAGCAAAAATGACTGTCTTTGCCGAAGGAACGCGGGGGTCCTTATTTAAGGGTGTGCAGAAAAAACTCAATCTGCGGGCTGGAAAAAACCCAGAAATCTTTGAAGAGGGTGTTAAAGAGATCATTCAGATGCCCAAAGGAACCGTTGAACCCGGACAAGTCATTCACACGATGGGGTTCCCTCTCTCCAAATCCATTGGCGGTACTTTTATTTATACACTCCCTGAAGACAAAATCATACTCGGTTTAGTGGCGTATCTTGATACTCATGATCCACTCTTAGATCCCCATCGTGAATTGCAGAAGCTTAAAACTCATCCGTTTATCGCTAAAATGATTGAGGGAGGCCAGGTCATCTCTTACGGCGGAAAAACTCTCCCTGCCGGTGGCTGGTATTCTATGCCTAAGCTTTACGGTGATGGGTTTGTTGTATGCGGAGATTCCGCTTCAATGGTAGATGTGCAAAAGCTAAAAGGTATTCATTTGGCCATGAAATCAGGGATGCTTGCTGCGGAAAGTTTATTTCAAGCGATGGTTAAAGAAGATCATTCTGAAAACCAACTCAAAGCCTACGAAACCGCAGTTAAAGACAGCTATATTAAAACAGAGCTTTATAAAGTTCGAAATTTCCACCAGGCACTGAGCCAAGGCATGTTGGCGGGTTTACCATTGATTGGCTTTCAGGAAATGACTGGAGGCAGAGGGTTCATTGATCCAATGCCTGCCGAAAAGGATGCTGAGACGACTGAATCAGTGGTGGATATGTGGGGTGCTGATGGAATCAGTCATCCTGCCAATAAGCTGCCAAAGCCAGACGAGAAGCTCTTTTTTGACAAACTAGGCAGCGTTTATTTGACGGGAACAAGTCACGATGAAGATTCTCCAAACCACTTACTCCTACAAGATGGCGATATTTGTCGCACCACCTGTGAGGCTAAGTTTAAGTCGCCTTGTACCCATTTTTGCCCTGCCAGCGTGTATGAGATGGTTCCATCGGTGAAGCACTCTGGGCAGTTTGATTTACAAATTAATTATACGAACTGTATTCATTGTAAAACTTGTGATATAAAGTGCCCCTTTGAAAATATTGATTGGACCCCACCAGAAGGTGGAGGCGGGCCTAAGTATCAGGACACGTAAAGGTAGACTGGGGTTGGCGGATGTGAAAAATCGCCAGTTTTACCCCACTTCCGTGGTGATAGGTACTTTCCTAGGTTCGCTTTCTTTTAAGGTGGTTACATTCATAAATAGTTTGAACACCAAAAGGAAAGTGTATGCCACAGTTTTTCGTATCTACAGCAAAAGGTCTCAGCGACGTACTTGTCGAAGAAATGATTCAATTAGGAATTCCTCACCCGCGAAAAACAAATGCCGGCGCTTTTTTTGATGGTAACTGGGAAGATGTTTATCGTCTCAATTTGCGATCACGTGTGGCCAGCCGAATTTTAAAACCATTGATTGAGTTTACCGCTTACGATGGTGACGAACTTTATAATCAAATCATTAAAAATCAGGATTTTTCGCGCTATTTGAGCCCAGACCAGACCTTCATGATCGATGCATCGGTGAAGGAAAGTAAGATTCATGATCAGCGCTTTGTCGCGATGAGAGTGAAAGATGCTATCGTTGATCAAATTCGTGACAGGTTCGGTTCACGGCCCGATGTCAACAAAGACAATCCCGATGTTCGTTTTTATATTAAAGGCTACAAAAACAATTATTCTTTAGCGATCGATACTTCGGGCGAAAGCTTGTTTATGCGCGGTTATCGGATGGAAGCGGGTGAAGCCCCTCTCAAAGAAAACTTGGCCGCGGCTCTTATTATGATGACCGAATGGACAAAAGACATTCCTATCGTGGATTTGACTTGCGGTTCAGGCACTATCTTGATTGAAGCGGCCATGATTGCTATGAATATGGCTCCTGGTATTCATCGGCGCAAGTTTGGCTTTCAAAAATTTAAAGGCTTTGATGAGGTCAAGTGGAAAGAAGTTTTGGAATCCGCCATTGAAGATGAAAATGAAGAGCTTCCATTTAAATTTTATGGATATGATGTGGACCGCAAAGTTTTACAAAAAGCAAAAGCGAACGCACGAAGAGCGGGAGTTGATCATGTCATTGAGTTTCGTGCAGAGAGTGTTGCCACTGTTTCTCCTCCGTGCGAGAAAGGGATTGTTATAATTAATCCGCCCTATGGAGCTCGCCTTGGTGATGAGGACAACTTGCGTGATGTTTATCGTGACCTTGGGTTTACGTTAAAAACCCGTTTCACTGGTTGGGATGTTTTTGTACTTTCAGGGAATAAAGATTTGATCGGTGATTTGAAGCTGAAGGCCTCCAGAAAGCACTTTGTCTATAATGGGTCTCTCGAATGTCGTTTTTTAAAATACTCTATTAAGTCTGAAAAGGCTTAATTTAAAAGAGGTCCAGGTTTTGTTGCCTGGACCTAAAATCAAAATTTCACTTATAAAAAATAACCAAATCCCAAATGAAGTGCATTGCGATGACTTGCATGAACTGTGTCGCTCAATAGTCCGGCTTCAAAACTCATACGATCACCAATTCTAAAAAGAGCAGTGGCTTTGAGTCCAATTCCAGCCTGTGATGTTGAATCGAGGGAGTCGTCGGTTTTTCCGAAAACGAGGGCTGGGCTCACTACCCAATTCTTTGCAGCAGAAATATCATGGGCATACCATGTGAACCCAAGTCCGAGCGCGCTTCGATTTACGGTCAGGTCCCTTTTAGTACCACTCTTATCAACAGCTTCTTGCTCGGCCGATGAGTAGCTTCTTATGTTAATATGAAATCTTTTTTTAAAGTTAAAGAAATCAATCAAAAAATTGCTCTTACCCATGGTGAAATCAACAAAATTTGTTGACAGATGAATCATTGGCGTTGGTTCAAGTGGGGCTGTGACAAGAAGAGTACTTGAGGTCGCCACAGGTTGTGCAACGGTTGTACCATTCGTCGGGGGAGGGGCCGTCATTGGAGCAATAGTTGTGGCACTAGCTGAAAAGGGGGCCACTTTAGCTGCCTCATTTGTCGGGGCCCTTTTGTTTGCTGGCTTCTGTGCGGTTGCATGCAAAAAACCAGACCATAAAAAAAGTATCGCAAAAATTTGTTTCATTATTTACCTCCTTGTAAATAGCTAAAATTATCCATTATGAGCTAGATGGGACTTGGGCCGAGTTTGGTAATCAAAAGAATTGGTTTAGTCGACATCGAAGCGCCCAAATAATTAATATTCTTTTTTCCAAAACGATCGGCAAGTATACCAAACTGAGGAGACCCGATGGCGGAGATGAACCCTCCAGCAAGTTCGATCAAAAAATCAACAATATGTGAAAAGTTAATGGCGCCAAAGAGGGTCATCAGAAATTTTTCATCACGTGAAAACATTAAGTCTCCTAAGGGGCCTAGATCTTTGGCCTGACAGACAAAGACGCCTCAATGGCGGATTCTAGCAAGTTTTTTTTTGGATCTGAAATCGCGGGAACTTGTTGCAGAAATTGTTTGGCCATATTGGGTAATGTGTATTTCCATTCGTTCTCGCTCAAGGTTTTCCAGTCAATCCAAGGTTCTAAATCATCTTTGTGATTAACACGGCCAAATAAAAGTTCCTTATCGGCGCCACCCGTTAGGTGGTTCCCTAAAAAACTTAATTGAAAGTCTGTGACCACTTCATTTTCAGTTATAAAAAAAATCTCATTATTTCTACCATCAGTGAGCCAAGTGGCTTTATCCCGGATTTCAGCGGCCAAGAATTTTTCATTCACGGCCACTAAGGCATGAGCCGCGATTTGGATTTTAAGATAATTAAAAATATCGGCAATAAGGGATGGGTTAGAATGTACAAAAGTGGCGCCTAGAAAGGTATCTTCAATATATACGACCCGAAATTGGGCTTTTGTTTTTTTATCACCAAGGTTGAGCATCACTTCGTACTCCGCATTCACCGTAAATGGACACAATCCTGAAATGGGAAAACCCAAACCTGATGTGGAGATATTCTGAATGGCAAATCTCTGCAATAAGTTACCATTCTGATAAACTAACCAACAATTTTCAAGAGGACCAAGTTTAACCCTCGGTGCTCGTTGAATCTGTTTTTTATTGAGCCAAGAAAAATACTTCCGCCATGTAATCATGCTATCAAGAATAGCACTCATCTACTTTTAAACAAAGGCGATAGGTTCTCACACAGATCAAAGTCGAGTTGAATTCTTCATTGGACGCTATCTAGATTCTGCTGAAAAAGAGCCAAATTCAAGGCGGCAAGCTTCAAATCGAACGAGGCGTAGTTCCCCTACGTTGAGTGAGAGATGAAGCGAAGCCAACGCAGAAGTTGGCCTTTTTCAGCAGAATCTATCTAGCTCAAAAGCATTATGCAAGGCTTGAGCGGCTGTTTTCAGATTGGATTCATCAATCACAGCAGAAATTTTGATTTCAGATGTAGTGACTAAATGAATCTGAATATTATGTTGAGCTAATACTGAAAAGAACCGGGCTGCAACACCGGGGTGATTTCTCATCCCAACACCAACCACTGATACCTTGGCCATCTTTGGCATCACTTCTTTGGTGACTTTGCTTTCAGGTAAAAGATCTTTTAAAACTGTTTCTGCCAAAGGAAAATCTTCTTGGGTCACGGAAAAGGCCAGGCGCTGTCCAGCTTCGCTTTGGCTTTGGGTGATGATGTCTACGACAACACCTTTTTCGGCGAGTCGTGTGAAGAGTTGTGACAAAAATGAAGTTTCGGGAGGAACAGGAAATAGTTTAAACACAATTGTGTTTGGGTCGTGGGTAACACTAGAGACAACAGCTTGTTCCATTATTTCTCCTTCAGGGACAATCCAGGTTCCTTCACGATCTTCGAAAGTCGATCGCAGATGTATTCGAACATTGTATTTAGCTCCAATTTCAACACTACGAATATGTAAGACTTTGGAGCCTAGAGAGGCCATTTCCATCATTTCATCAAAGGAAAGTTTGCTGATTTCCCTTGCCTTCGGGACGAGCCGTGGATCTGCATTGAAAACGGCAGGAACATCAGTGTAAATTTCGCATTCCGAAGCATTAATGGCAGCAGCAAGCGCCACAGCTGTAGTATCAGAGCCTCCGCGACCAAGAGTAGTGACATTCAAATGTTCATCTATACCTTGAAAGCCAGCCACAACAGGAATGATGCCGTTTTTAATACAACGCTCAAGCTCTTGTGTACGAATATTTTTAATTCGAGCTTTCGAGTAAACTGAATCTGTTTCAATGCCCAATTGAAAGGCCAATAGTGGTTGCGATTTCAGGCCTCGTTTTTCGATAGCCATCGAAACTAAACCCACTGAAACTTGTTCACCAGAAGCTACAAGAAGATCATACGCAGGACCGCGATACATGGGATCAATTTGTTGAGCCAATCCAACAAGACGATTGGTTTCACCGCTCATTGCTGATACGACAACGACAGGAAGTTGACCTTCGTTATATTCCTTCAACACACGTGCAGCCACATTTTCAATGCGCTCGATAGTTCCAACGGACGTGCCACCATATTTTTTGACTACGACTTTTCTTTCCATCGCTGTTAAAACTAAAGGGAGAGGTACTTTTCTGTCAATGAAGGACTAAAGGGTGTTTAAGAAAAAACAAAGGGACACCCTGAGGAGATCCCTTTGTTTTTATCGACCCGTTTTGCACGTAGGTGGCCTATCTTACTTGATAGAAATTTGACGTGCGTTTTGGGCCACTTTCTTAGGAATAGTCATGGTGAGAACACCGTTATCGTACTTCGCCTCAGTTTTCTCGGCGTCCACAGGCACAGGAAAAGTCATTGTGCGTGTAAAGGAGCCGTAGAACATTTCTGAAAAATGAACTTTACTGTCCTTCTCGTCAGTTTTTTTCTCCTCCGATCGCTCGCCTGAAATTGTCAGGCGATTATCATGTAAATCAACTTTGATAGCATCTTTTGGTACACCCGGAAGATCGACCTTTAGCATAAAAGCCCCTTTGTCCTCCTTCACTTCACAACTCGGATTGAAGTTGTATTTTGCGACATCAGCGCGCGCTGCAGGCCAATCTTCCAGCATGCGATCAAAAGCCTTGCCGAAAGTCATCATATCTCTAAATGGTCCGAAATTATTTCTCCAAAGTTCTAGATTTGCCATACAAACCTCCTTTTGATTTTCTTTGTTACAATAAAAGTATGTACTCGGTATTTCTTTTGGCAAGTTTCGAAGTTCAAAAAAAAATTAAATGGGGCAAAAGTATAAATATGAATTGTTTTGAGGCAAAAAGCCTCTGTTGCATTGCGATAGTGCTCATGCTTTTATAGGTCGAGGCACAGCAAAAGAAGCGGCAACTGATCCTTCTGATGGGATTGCAAGAAAGTGTATTTATAAAACAAGATTTATTTCTAAGGGGTAATAACAGTATGTTCCGATGGCATGGATTCAGAATATGGGTGAGCTTGATCCGGTATTGAGTTTAATGCCGATGAACTTCTCATTGATGCTTTAATTCAATCTGAAATATGTGAAGAGGGGCAATAAAATAGTTATTTGAATAAAAAGGCCGACTCGGTTGAGTCGGCTTTAATATAAACATTATGAATTTAGATAGGATTCAAGAGTCATTGCAACGCCATCTCGCATAACAATGGCTCCTTGGGCGAAGTCAGGGCGACCGCCACCTTTACCACCAAGCTGTAGGCTCAAGTCTTTCAATATTTGGCCAGCATTAAGAGCTGGATTCATATTTTTTGTTGCTGCTACAATCACTGGGTGTGAATCAGTGCCACTACCAACAATAACCACAATGCCACTTTCGATGCGATTTTTTAGTTGGTCAGTAATCTGTGCCAACAGTTCGCGATCATCGATATCCAGTGTAGCTACAACGAAACGTCCTTGAGTGGCGCCTTTTTTGAAAACTTTGGCGCTAGCGACCAATGCATCAAGATTAATTTGACCTTTTTTGAGGTCTTTAATTTCTTTCTCAAGGGATTTGATAGTTTGTTTTTTATTTTCAATCCAATCAGTAATTGGAGCAGTTTTGGAATCAATAAATTGAGTCCATGACTCTTGAGCGCCAATAGCATCACGAGCAGCCTGAGCTTGCTGATAGTGTTTTGTCAAAAACTGGACGGCACCATCACCAGAAAGTGCTTCCATACGGCGAACTCCAGCACTGACACCCGATTCAGAAACGATTTTCACTAAACGAATTTGAGCGGTGTTCGTGACGTGAGTTCCCCCACAGAGTTCTTGCGAAAAATCTCCCATTTTAACAACACGCACCTCATCACCGTACTTCTCACCAAAAAGGGCCATTGCTCCGCCTTTTATGGCTTCCTCATGGGTTTTAACGGCAGATTGTACTGAAAGGCCTTTGCCAATTTCAGCGTTAACTAACGCTTCAATTTTTTGTAATTCGTCAGTGGTCAAAGCCTTTGGATGATTGAAGTCAAAACGAAGTCGAGTTGAATCCACCAAAGATCCCGCTTGAGCCACATGAGTTCCTAGTACTTTGCGGAGGGCTGCGTGCAACAGGTGAGTGGCAGAATGGTTAGCTGCTGTTTGACGGCGTTCACTTTCTTCCACCTGAAGTTGAATATCTGCGCCGACTTTAATTTCGCCAGCAGTGACTTCAATGTGATGTAAGTAAATATCATTTTCTTTGGTGGTGTTGTGGATCATGATAACTGATGATCCAACTTTCGCCGAACCTTTGTCGCCGACTTGACCGCCGCCTTCTCCATAGTAAGAAGTGGCTGCCGTGGCCAGTATCCCTTGGTCGCCTGCTTTGAGGCTAAGAACTTCCGTGAGCCCATTTGATAAGCCAATTATTTTTGTTGAACATTCAAGATTGTCATAGCCCACAAACTTCGTCGTTCCCTTATCGCGAGCCAGAGCATTGCTCCATTGAATTAGGTGAGCTTCATCAGTAGCAAGGCTCTTGCCTTTCCAGCTGGCTTTGGCTTTTTCACGAGCACTTTGCATTTCTTGCTCGAAGCCGGCTTCATCGACCTGGAAGCTTTGTTCTTGGGCCATCAAACGAGTCAAATCGACAGGGAATCCGTAAGTATCATAGAGTTTGAAAACCACTTCTCCAGGCAGAGTCTTTTTACCGGAACCTTTTAAACGAGTGAGTTCGCTGTTTAATAAGTCAGTACCTTGATCAAGAGTTTGTATAAAACGTGCTTCTTCATCTTGGACGACATTAAGAACATAATCTTTGCGCTCTCGAAGTTCAGGGTAGAAGCCGCCCATTTCGGTAACCAATGTATTGATCATTGAAGGGAAGAAAGAGGCGGTTGGAGAAAGTTTACGTTGATAACGTAAAGCGCGACGAAGAATACGTCTCAATACATAGCCACGGCCTTCGTTGCTAGGTACTGCTCCATCAGTCAGTAGGAAAGCCACGGAGCGCGTGTGATCCGCCAATACCCGTAGAGCTGCCAGCTTTTCATTCAAATCGGCAGAGGTCTGGCCTTTGTATTGATGATGAACTAGCTCTGCGAGATTGCTTTCATTGGGAATCAAACGAAGGGCAGCCTCAATCAATGGAAGA
>CAZYOE010000128.1:0-13717 GCA_964648725.1 uncultured Pseudobdellovibrionaceae bacterium
TTAGCTTAAACTCGACGAAAATCTAGACACTCATTCACTTTTTTGATGGAGAATCTTTGCCTGAGGGTCTCCATCAAAAAAGTGTAAGTGCGTGTAAATGGGTGGAGATAATAGCTGGGGCAACGGCGCCCTACGGTGGGCTGGGATATCCATATCCCGACTTGAGCTATCGACGGCACCCCGAGGGGCTCCTTCCGGGATCCCCTCGGTCACATTCAACAACTCCTAATGATTTCAGCGATGAACTCTCAAGAACTATTTTTAACAAGCAAACACGGTTTGTTTATTTGATCGTCGAGCTTGTCTGCGGCCTGGTTGGCTGAAGGAGTAGAAAAATATTTTTTTGGGTCAGCGCAAAACTTCGCTTGACATCAATGTTTCAAAAAATCGTTGATTCAAATTTATTTTCGAAGACCTAAACTCAACAGCCCTTATAACTCTTTCAGAGGCTCTATGAGAGACGATATCCCTGTGACTTCAGAACCTGGGTGTTTCTATGGATTGGAACTACACCACTGGAGCAAGAGGGGCCAAGTCACTGAGGAAGCTCTCAAAGACATCTTGATCGGAAACAGCCGTCGTTGCTTTTTTAGCGAGGTCCTGGCGGCGAAACTCAAAAGCCTGAGGGGCTCCCATGGTCCTCTCTAACATCCACTTTAAACGTGTGACGCCATCAGTGTAAAGTGCCTTTGAGAGCGAATGGTCCTTCATCCAATCGTCAAACTTCTGGCTGGCGGCGTTTTCTTTAGGAGCTCGGGATAAGCCTTCTTCGGACAGTTCATGAGGTAAACGTAATTTATTGATGTCTCGATTGCCCAAGATCGCCACCATTTGATCGCGCTGAGTTTCTAAAAGGTGAGTGAGGGTCTCCAAGATATAAAGGGAGTCGGGTCCTTTGTCGACGGCATCTCCCATAAAGACCACACGATAACCTGGTTTAATCGAGACGGTTCTATCGCTGCTGATATTGAAAGCGCCGCTGTTCGCGATAAAACTATCAAGTCTCTCGCGCTGGCCTTCTATATCACCGAGCACAACGGTTATTAAGGGATCAGAGGAGTGACCAGTAAGATTCATAAAGACACCCAAAAGAAAAATTAGGGTCAATGCGAATAAATGTCTTCTGGTTGTATAAAAATTTGCCATCGGCCATACCCTTTACCTGTTAAGAGAGCATTAATTCATCTAAAGCTATTCTTTAACTTTAAAGGGTATGCCAGCTATATGTTTTTTTTTTCAGCGGAATCGAGTTAAGTAGTGGAGTCCATTAAGAGTTTAACTTCGGCTTCCATTTTTTGATGTCGATCCAATTCGTTGCTCCAGCGGGCCGCTTCTTTTTCATAGGATTTTTTCTTGGTTTTCCATGGCGCTACTTCTTTTTTCAGGGAATCCATGCGTTGGTCGATCACTTTAATTTCACCATTGAGAGAGACCTGCAAGGCCTCGCCGTCCTTTTGTGATTTTTCGATCGTGGCACGATCTTGGCTAAGTTTCTGAATGCGATCTTGGCGTTGGTTCTGAAGCTCTTTAAGTTGAGCTAAGGTTTTTTCGAGCTGTGCGATCTTGTTGAGGTCTTCAGCTTTTTTGCGCTCTTCGTCCTGTCGGCTGCGATCCAGTTCCTGAAGCTTTTTCGTGTGCAGCACTAAAGTATTTTTGTTTTCAGTGATCTGCTGTTGCAGTTTCTTCTTCTGGCCTTGCATTTCTAACGACGCCGAATCGAGTGTGATAATATTGTGGCTCACTTGCTCAATAGCCTTATTATACTCATCTCTATTTTTGGTGCTGGTATCGATATTCTCTGATAATCGCTTCAAGCCTTCTTGAGGGGTGAGGTCGCCAGCGTAGGTGGCGCCTGCCGATAAAAGTAGTCCACAGAGAAGGATTTTGGTAAACTGGTTTTCCATATTCGCTCCTTAACTTAATCGTTTAAATAAATATTAGTTATGATCGTCAGTGTTGGCGACGGATGAAGTGGGTGCGGCCTTACCTTCACCCACTCTGGTTTTGCCTTCTTCTGGGCAAACATTTTTAAGAGAAGAGCGGTAATGCCCAACTTCATCCTCCCAGATTTCTCCATCAAAGGCCCATTGTTGATCCATGTCTTCTTTTTTGAATTTTGCCACTTCCGCACTGGCAGGGGCTCTGGTTTCATCGGTGCTAGCCATTTGGTAGCGCAAGTGTTCGCCGGCGCCATTATGTATTTCGTAAAAGAGCAACTCGCTTTGATCGAGCCAGTGAGTCAGGTCTTTCTCTAGACTTTGAAAGCTTCCTTGCAAAACCACATTTTGCTGACTTTTAATCCCATTTTTGCGGGCGAGCCAAAAAGGAGCAAAGCTCTTATCTTCGGCGATAACTCCGGCTTTGGCATCGAGAATAATTTTGCGAAGAAGGGCAAACTTTTGGATGTGCTTTTCATGACTGACCTTCTCAGCAAGGAGGGCTTCTTTTTTAGTGGGGTTATCAGCTTTTTTGAGATAACCTTCGAGGTCTTGCAGAAGCTTTACATATTTGTTTTGTGCTTGCAAAAACTGCTGATCGAGTTCATCCAATTTAGGAGTCAATTGTGTTAGTTTCGTTGAATCTTCTTCGATTTCATTTAGCTTTTTTTGCAGCTCGATAAATTTTGAGTCACGGGCAATTTCTACCAATAGTGAACGTGGCAGACCGGCAAATTTTTTCGGCATGCCGGCTTTTAAAAATTCTCTGACAATTTCAAGGTGATTAGGATTTTGCTTTTTATAGGCCTGAACTTGCTTCTGGGCAAATTTGTATTTACGCAGAAAATCTTTGAGCACCGAGAGGGCATCGCCAAACTGACAGAGCTGAAGATAGCTGACTGTTCTCACTATATATGATTCAGGCTTATAAGCCCCTTTGAAATAGGTCGTATGAAGGGAAAACATATTTCCTGCAGCCCCTTCATAATCCTGATTTAAGATTTGGCTCCATGCGCTCTCAACCAACGTTTCAAGCCAGATTGGATGTTCTTGATCTACTAAGCGATAGGTTTCGAAGGCTTGTTTGTAATTTCCTTGTTGAAAATAAATTTGAGCGAGCGTTGCCGCAGTCAGAGACTTCAGATCTTTCGGCATTTTATCTCGAAGTTGGATAAGTGCTTCGAGTTCTTTCTTGGCTTCCGGAACATCATTGGATCGATAATGAATCATACCGCGCAAAAATCGTGATTCCCAGCTCTGCGCACTGTCGGCGGGAACATGAGAAAGTGCATCCCATGCTTTTTGGAGTTGTTTTTGATCAAGAGCGGCCCTTGCTTGGGCTAGGGGTAGATTTGCTAAATCAGTGTCGGGGACATTCAATCTTTGAGTATAGGGGGTTAAAAACTGCGACTCTTCATAATCATTCGCTTGAAGCACTCCCAGAGCACTGGCAATGGCACGCTTAGCTCGCGGGCTGTCTTTTTCAGTTTTTAAGAGATCATTGAAATGTTCAAGGGCGGCGGTACGAATTTTAAGGCTTAAATGACTGCGTCCCAGAATTTCATGGGCAGCACTTCTGGTTTCACTGTATTTCAAGAGTGGATTGGCGAGGCCCACGGCCAGGGGAGTTGTCTCTTGATTTTTCAAAAGTAAGAGCGCCTCAAGAATCTTGAATTCACCATCCGTGATAGTTTCCATGGCGAGCGCCTTAGGGTCTGTTACCGCTACGCTAGGACTGGTCCATTCGGGAGAAAGAAGGGTGTCGTTGGCTCCCGACCAAGAAACTTTTAAGGAAAATCTTAAAAGCGGTGGAAGTTTGATTTTCCCATTGATCCCTGGCAACTTGGGCGTGGCGAGAGTCGGTCCCGCTAACAGGGCGGGAAGTTGGAGTCGCATTTTTTCCGGCAGAACATAGGGCGTTGGCCTGCTCACACTGGCTTCGCCACCCATGGATACGGACGACAACGTTTTAAATTTAAATGATTTACCGTTTAAAGTTAAGGTCGGCACTTTTGCTTTTGTTGTTTTGGTGGGGGCTGCGCCAAAGGCGATGCCTGGAGCACTCAGTGCCAGACCGACAAGGAGACCATAATGAGTCAATTTCTTTCGATTCAACATTATCCTTCTCCTTATTTCCCAAAAAAATAATTAATGCCTAAGAGCCAAGTGTTATCTTGAAGCCGAGTTGTACCCAGACTGCGCATACTTTCAGGTTGAGTGCTAGGAATGTGGAATCGATATTGTTTTTGAGTGGACCAAGTATTTCTCACATCGAAGCGCAGGGCGAAATTTTTGTTAAGGAACCAAAGCTGGCTGATGTCGATTCCATAATGAGAGGCGCTAGCTTTGACGCCACCATCGACGGTCATGCTCTTGTAGTTTGAAGTTCCCACGTGAAGACCGATCGACATGTCAAGATACAGGATCTTGCGTTCGAGAAGACTCACTTTAGCGTAGATGGGCGACCATAAATAAGTCAGAGAGAGCGTCGATAGCGGGGAGTTATACGCAGGGGCTACAGCATATTGGGAGACAAAGGCCTTAGTGACTGAGTTGTCTTGAGTAGCAAAGGTTGTGTAATCGAGGCTGAGACCATTTTTTTCATTGAGATAATATCCAAACGAAAAAGAGGTAGGGCTTCCTTCAAGAAATCCGTCATTGACGAGGCGTCCAGTCATGGCACTGACAAAAAATTTTTTATTTTTAGTAAAAGTTCGGTTCTGCACGACCGTGAAGTCGTCATCTTTTGCCGACCAGTATTTCTGCTCGAGATTTCCAAGATCAAGCTTGTCTGATTGTGGTTCACCAGCTGCCGGAGTTGGTTTCGTATCGGCCGGTTGGCTACCTGTTGACTGCGCAAGACCCATTGCGCCTATGCAGGTCAGTAAAGCGACAGTTAGAAGTTTCAGTAAACGTCCCTGTGTGTTGTCATTTTTGTTTTGCTTCATGATGTTCATTGAAGACTCCATTCGTTCTTGTTGCTCAGTTCTATCTCTTAAATTAAATTAGTTTAAACTCTTAAAGACAAAGGGGTAGGTTACTAAAACTTTCACTCCTCCTTCTGGTTTCGGAAACGTCCAATGGGCAATCAAGTTTAACAGACAGGATTCAACGCTGGCGCTGCTCAGCGTACTTTCGGTGATATTAGAGGTTTCTACACTGCCATTGCCACCAATTTGGAACTTCACAGAGACCTTTCCAAAAAGTCCCGGATTAGCACTTAGCTGGCGTTCATAGCAATAAAGGATTTTTCCCTTTTGTGAATTTATATATTTGGCGATCACATCACGATCTAGACCACCAGAGATCTGGCTTTCTTTATGGAGAAGACCAAGATCTCCTTGCCCCACACTGCCTTGAGAAATTTGTCCAAGGTTGGTTCCCCCAATAGGGCCGCTACCCAAACCAACCCCACCATCCTTTGCATTGCCTTTGGTGAATTGACTGGGGTGTAAACCCGTGCCAGATCCCAGGCTGCCTAGAACTTTAAATGTTTTAGCCGTGCTTGGAGCCGCTGTTGGAGTTATGTTGCTGGTAATTGAAATTGTTTTAGGTCCGGTGCCCACGGCAATGTTCTTCAGAGAGTGCTTGCCGATCTGTGAAAAAACTGAACCCAAAGCTTGGCGCGGTGAGGCCTTCGGGGCGCTTTGAGTTTTCGGGGCAGCTGTTTGAGCAAGAGCTTTGGCCACGGCATCTTTTGGTGGCTGTGGCGGTGTTGGTTTTTTCTCTAAGTGAATCAGCGTGCTTTCAGAGATAGCGGTTTTCTTTGCTTGCTCCAGCGTTTGATCGGAAACTTTTTTGCCGACAATCGAAAGCAGGCCAGTGAGCAAACAGGCTACGAGCGCGCCCACCAGATAAGGGCGTAGGGCTGGATCAAAAATTCCGTTAAGAGCTCCATTAAATAAGCCTTTGGTTTCAGGAGCTGCAGCTAGTTTGTAGGAGAGGCTGATTCCATCATTCTCTAGTGTTTGCCACTCAGTGGTTGGATTAAGGGTAATAGGCTTTTGATTATGGGGCCAGAGCGCATTCTTATCGAGAGCAGAAAATTCGCTATACCAAACTTTGCCATTTCGTTTCCAAACGAGCCAGATCCATGAAGGTTGCGCACTCGCTAGTGTTTGAGAGTTGGCTTCAAACAAATGAACATTACGATCAAAGGGAGAAATATGTAGTTCGCTGTCTTTGAGAGGAATTATAGTAGGGCCACTAATGGGGATAAAGCGTTCAATCGCCACGGCATCGGGTTTGTGAAGATGGGTAAAGCTCCATCGGCCATCTCTAAATTCAATGACACCGGTAATGCCCGGGTGAGTTTTATCAAGGCGAATATCAGCATTGCGAGAGTGGCCAAGACTGAATGGCTTAGTGCCTGATTCCAGTTTCCAGGTTTTTCTAAAATCTTTTTTACGATGCTCTACTTGTAAATACATTTTATCCTGCCAACTTATTTAAGATAAGTGGTTGATTTGCGAATTTTAAGATCCAGATCTTTTTTGACTTCATAGAGAGGGAGGAAACGTAAACCTCGCCGCTGAACCAGGTAGGCACCATCAGGTGTGCGTGCCGAACCCTGAACGTCCATTTCGCTGAAAGTGATTTCTTGAAATTTCTTTTTAGCGGCTACGGATTCAGATGAAGTAAAAATGCTGACAACCATTGAAGCCAACATTATTATTAGAGTGAATGTTTTCATCGCTCTTCTCCTGTTGTAATTCCAAACTCGATTTTTGTTTTAGGAGGAGACGTGCCAGAAAGGTTTAAAATCGGTGTTAAACTTGTTCTCAGTTAGTATAACATTAGACAGTAGTGATGTTTCAAGAGCGTCTCTCTAAGTGAAACACTTAATATCATTGAATAAAAAAGGTTGAAAAAACTGTCGAAATCTCAAACAGCAATTCTTGAAAAAGTGTTGAACTTGTTAATACCCAGCGCGTCTTAAAGGGAGTCGATCGATGAAAGACTTATTTTGGTACGGTTGAACGATCCAGCGATTCTATTTACCAACGAGTTTGCAATGAGTTTGCAGTGGTCGCTCGTCGGTCCCAATTGTTTTTTATGATTCAGTGTAACGCACAGGATTAAGCTCCGGTCGCGACTCAATAAAAATTATTTTTAGATTTTGTGGCGTTCAAATTAAAATCTTTCAGCTATACTAAGATCGAGCATTAACATTAATTAGAGGCTTGATGGTGAACTGAGGAGTGGAGTCCTTTCAGGAGTGCGAAAAGTGAGTTCGGAGCGGAGCCTTTCATGGCAAGGCCGGAAAGGAGAGCACCGCTTGTTTGAACTTTTACGGTCATCTGAATAGGGGCTACCTCTGAGGTCCGATTTGAGCTTCAGAAGGAATTTAACATGTGCCAAAGTGGAAGCTTTCTGCGGCGGTGTCATGTTTGTGGGGCGACGATAGAAAGAGAAAGTCGAAGTATTGAGCAATGTGTGCATTGCGGAAAACACATAGCTCCGTTTTATTACTTTGACGAGCGGCAAATCATCGGTTTTGGTGATGTCATTGGAGAGAAAGTGCGGCCCGGCGAAGCCGACACGACTTACCAACCTCTCATAGGCTTCGGCCTTTATTGGGAGGTTGATAGTGACTCATCAATTTCGAAGCGGTAGGGTGAAACCATGCAAGTGAAGATTGCCGATATTCAGAAGTCCAGAGAACGTCTCAAAGGAATTATTAAAGAGACGGCCATTGATAGGAGCTACAGTGCCAGTAAACTTCTCGGCGCTGAAGTTTTTCTTAAAATGGAAAACGAGCAACTCACTGGTAGTTTTAAGATTCGTGGAGCTTTAAGTAAAATCTCATCTCTTTCCGCTGAAGAGCGTTCCAGAGGTGTGGTTGCCAGCTCCGCAGGTAATCACGCGCAAGGCGTGGCCTATAGTGCTTCTAAAATGAATGTCTCTTCTAAAATTGTGATGCCTGAAAATGCACCTCTGATAAAAATTGATGCGACCCGTGGCTATGGGGCAGAGGTGGTTTTGCATGGAAGCATCTACGATGAAGCTTTTGAATATGCCAAAATGTTTGAGGCTCAGGAAAAAAGAGTATTTGTTCATCCCTATCAAGATCCACAGGTGATTGCCGGCCAGGGCACTATTGGGCTAGAGCTTTTTGAAAAGCTGCCTGACCTGGATTCCGTTGTGGTGCCAGTGGGTGGTGGTGGTCTCATTAGCGGTATTGCCATTGCTATGAAAAGCTTGAAGCCAAGTTTAAAGGTATATGGTGTGCAGTCGGCTTTGGTCTCAAGTATGGAGCAAATGTTTCATGGCCAACAGGTTCATGCGACGGCTGCACATCGTCTTGCCACCATCGCAGATGGGATTGCTGTTAAAAAAGCCAGTGAAGTGATGTACGAGAGTTTTTTAAAAAATTGGGTCGATGATATGGTTACGGTCACCGATGAACAAATTGCTGAGGCCATTTTCTTTTTGATTGAACGGGCAAAGGCGGTTGTCGAAGGTAGTGGCGCGGCTTCATTAGCGGCAGCTATGGCTGGAAAAATTCCGTTGGGAAAAAAGACTTGTTTTATTCTCAGTGGTGGCAATATCGATTTAAATATCATTGGTAAAGTTATCGATTTGGGTTTGATTCGTAAAGGGCGCCTTACGGAAATTTCTGTGGTCGTTCCTGATATTCCTGGGCTCCTCAGTCAAATGACGGCCATGATTGCCTGTGAAAAAGCCAATGTCTTGCAGGTTCATCATGACCGAGTGGAAAGAAATCTTCAGCTTCGTGAAGCTCGCATTGATTTTCTGATCGAGACAACCAGCCACGAGCATGCTGACCGTGTTCGTCTCGCTCTGCAAAGTATTGACGGAGTGCGCTTGTTATAGCTTAAAGTCAAATAGGAATCTACATGGCAAGCACACTTCGCGCTTTCAGATTGGCCAGTCACTTTCATTTTAACTCCCAGAGATAGTTTTTGCAGCTACTCATGCAAGTTTAGTGCCACTGGAGAGCCCAGAAAAAGGAGTAGGTTAGGTAGCGTCAAGTAAGGTTATAGATGCTGAGAACAAATTGCGTCCAATTCTCCTGAGAGTTTTGCGAGAGTGTCTCGTTTAGATTTCGAATATGAGTCCTTAAATAAATTGGACAAAATAAAATTTATGTCCGAAACAAGGAGCATTCTTATGAAAGTAAAATCAGTAATCAAATCAAATTTATTTGTATTCTTCGTCGTGGCTGCAAGTTTTGCAGCCCAAGCAAAGCAACTTCAACTGCCTGCAAATTCGTGTGTTGATTACATTTCGGTTAATAATGTGTCTGAACTTGACTGTACATGGAAATGGAGCGCGAGCATGGGAACTGGCAATGGCGAATGCCCTCTCAGTTACTCGGTGAGAATTGGTGGCGTTGCCGATAATTCATTGCGAGATGCTGGCGGTTATGCTGTTGATGGACGTCACACAGGATTATTTGGAGTTGTAACGGCTGGGGTGGCAGAAGTGATCTGGCAAGTCGGCATAAAGTCGTTTATTGTAAAAGATAATGCCTTGATGGAAGTAAAAAGAAATTATCATTTTCTAAATGCTCATCGATGCCGCTAAGGCTTAGTTCGATTCCGAGTGGGCTTCGCGGGTTCTTTGTCGGTGGAGCGGCTTAATATGAATTGGTTCAGTTCGTGCGCGACGATGGTATTTAGTATATTTGCCCCCAACCATTTCAATGGCCTGTTCTAGAGTGTTGGCGTAGGCCAGCACTCCCTCTTGCGGTTTAAGTCCGCCTTTTATAAACAAAGATCTTACATGATCTCTGGCTCCAACAAGAATGCCTTTGATACCATGATAATGCAGTTCTTCAATAACGGCCTCCATCGCGACGAGGCCGGTCATGTCCACCGCCAAAACATCATCTAATACAAATATGATAATTTTAACGTCTTTGCCAATAGAGCGCAAAGTTCCAATAGCGCGTTCAGCAGCTCCAAAAAACAAAGGACCATTAATTTCATAGAGGATGGTTCCTTCGGGAAGGTTCATTTTATGAGCCAAGATTTTATGTTGATCAATAAAAGTTCCCCCTGTGAGTTCTGCCATCCGCCGAATGAAGAAAAGGGCTCCGAGTAAAACACCCACTCCCACTGCGAGAACCATATCGAAAACAATGGTGAGCACAAAGCAAATCACAAGTACCGCGGAGTCGCTTTTGGGTGCAACTCTAAGGGTATGTATGAAGTGATCGATTTCCGCCATATTCCACGCGACCATCAGCAATAAGGCCGCCATGCTCGACATCGGCAAGTAGGAAAGTAATGGAGCAAGAAGTAAAACAGCGAGGAGAATGGTGAGTGCATGCACCAATCCGGAGATGGGTGTGCGACCACCGAAGCGGAAGTTTGAAGCGGTTCTGGCAATGGCTCCTGTAGCTGGAATTCCGCCAAAGAACGGAGTAATGAAGTTTGCTATTCCCAATGCGAGTAATTCGGAGTCAGGTTCATGACGAGTGCGAGCCATACCATCCGCGACTACGGCAGAAAGCAAAGATTCAATCGCGCCTAAAAAAGCTATGGTTACAGCAGAAGGCAGAAGAGTGCGAATGGTTGTGAGAGAGAGGTTAAAAGAGGCAGCCGTAACTCCTGTGTGTGCCCAAGGTAAACTCATTGTAGGAAGTGACCTGGGAATTCCTGGAACATCAACGCCATTGACCACCGTGAAGAATCGCTCTCCCAAAGTGATGACATTCACCTGCGGAAACAAATGTTCGAGAAGTGCGGCAAACAAGGCCGCTAAGGGCAATGCGAGCACGGGGCCAGGGATTGCGAGAAAGGGGCGGGGTATCCATTTTTGCACACGCTCCGGAAATCGTGACAATAAAAGTAGAGTTAAAGTCAGAGTGCTGACCGCGATTTCCGCAGTGCTGAAGGTGCCGCGCAGATTCCAGAGTTCATGCATTTTTTCCAGGAAGTGAACGGATGCCACATCACCTTTTAAACCTAAAATATCTTTCAGTTGTAATCCCGCGATCACCACGGCTATGCCGCTGGTAAATCCCGTTGTTACAGGAAAAGGAATATACTCAATCAACCGACCCATGCGAAGAAGTCCCATGCCAATCAGAATCAGGCCGGCCATCATGCCACTGGTCAGAAGCCCCGGGAGTCCATGCACTTGCACAATCGGGCTCAGGATGACCACAAAGGCAGCAGTCGGGCCGATGATATTGAGCCGTGATCCTCCCATCAAGGGCGTCAGTCCGCCAGCAATCATTGCCGTGTAAATCCCATGTTGTGGAGGTAAACCAACAGCGATCGAAAGGGCCATAGCGAGAGGAAGAGCCAAGATCCCAACGAGTAATCCTGCGATCAGGTCTTTATGGAGCTGTCGTGAACTGATGCCTTCATTCAAGCAGGCTCTCAGCGCAGCGCCAGGTAGTTTTTTAAGAGGGAGTCCTTGGAGGGAGTATTCAAGTCTGGTGCGTGCCATGGTCATCGACCTATTTCATCTTTGAAGGTAATTTAATAATCTTTCCCGCAATCATAAAGCAACCATCTCCGAGGTGATGGAGCGTCTTGGCTGGCTTTTTGGAAGGGCGCATCCAAGCTTTAATCACTTCAAGTATAAATAAATTATATTTGTTTGCCATTTTGCTGTCGACGACCTTACATTCCAGGCTCGCGAAACATTCTTCAATCAGAGGAGCTTGTACTTTGGCGGCGCGAGTGGGGGTGAGTTTAAAGTGTTTAAATTTTTCAGTGTCCTGCCCCGAGGTATTGCCACAGCCGATAACTTTTGCTGCCAATTTTTCAGTCGGAATGTTGAGCACACACTCTTTAGTGCGACGTAAAGTATTAAAGGAAAAATTACGATTACTCACAATGCAGCCAACAAGGGGCGGTTCAAAATCCATCATCGTCAGCCATGACATCGTCATGATGTTGGGCTTCCCATTTCTTGAGGTCGTCACAAGGACGACGGGACCAGGTTCGAGTAGCTGATAGACCTTATTTAAGGGAAAGGCTTTCTTCTTGGTTGTCAACATAAGTGACTCCTCAAGATCACTGAATCATATTGGCGTTGTTATTGGAATCATTCATTCCAAATGTGACAAATTGGCCTGGACATTTAAAGAGGCGCTATGCCCAAGCACCAGTTTTAAACAGAACATTTTTTAGCTATTTTCTTTAGTTAAAAGCACGAATGCTCGCGCACTTTTGGCCAGGCTCCTTATCGAAAACAAGTGTTTCTGAAACTTCAATGGAGACAAATTTTCTGCGCGAGCTCGTTTAATGGGCAACTGCTTACACTACTTAGATACTTTGCAAGGCATTTGAGTAAGACCTTCAACAGTATTAGTGTTAGTATTTACAAACACATTCACAAGGCATTCTTGTAAGCTTGGTCCGCCATGAGAAAGGAACTTGATTTCAATTCTAGATTGCGATGGATTCATTCTACTTGGTTGAAAATATTCAACTCTCTTTAAATTCCCAGAACCATCATTCTCCTTTAGTAGTGTTTGGAGCTCCTCTGATTGGAGAGCCGCAGTCATTTGATCTGCAGTTCTTTGACTAACAGTTTTTGAATTATCTTCTGCGAAAGCCGAGAATGCTCCAGAAAACAAAACGATTAATAATATCTTTTTCATAGATACTCTTTGCCAAAAATTGGCTATGATTTGTTAATTGAGATTACAGAATTGCTGACTAGATAATTCACCTCAGTCAATTCAAGATCATATAGTTTAAAATGCAACTTGAATGCCATTCTGAAACCAATATCTAGATTCTGCTGAAAAAGCAACAATTCCTGGAATAGCTTTTTATGTCATGGACATGGCTCATTGAGGGCGCCTTAAGAAAGAACTATTTTTTTTTCAATCTCGAAGTTACACATCGCGCATAGAATTTAAATAGATAGAAGAGTTCGATATTTTTTATCGTAAAGTCGAGTCAATGGTATTGGAACTCAATGTGGAAAGCTCTGCCGCATTCGAAGCCTCTTCCAGTTGGCAGGGGCATCCTTTCCCCGGAAGACTCCCGACGACCAACCCCGAATTCCCCCATCCAGGGGGCCTTCGGTTGGATTCTGCGCCAGTCAGTGGCTTAGGATAACTTAACTTCCAAACGTTATTGGCAAGAGAAAAGGTTTCCTCTTGAATTGGTATTGCTTGCTCAATTTTTGGTTGGACCGTTTGAAGGAGGGTCTTCGCTTCGAACCCAAAGCTATGGTGGCGATTCGATCTTGTAAATAAAAACAGGGGTAAATAAGATTTGTTTTGCGTCGGGGCTTTTTTGTGTTGACGTCGGTTTTTGCTGAAATTGTTGATGGTGTTTCTCTTTGTGAGAGGGGATTAATATTCACTCTAAAGTTGCCTTAGTGTTCGTATCCCGTTCGATTGGCTATCGACAACTCCTGGGTCGAAGAAAAGTTCGTGTGTCTGCTACAGCTTGTTTATGAAGGTCAAAATGGCTTCAAAAAAACCATGATAAGCTCCCTCTAAATTTTCAGGAGGTTATCGATGACTTTGAATACTCAATCGAACAATGACATTATTACACACGTAAAATTACTGGTGCAAAAGGAAAAATCACTGACAGTGCAAATCATTGATACACTTCTAGAGATCGATCAACGAAGGGCTTTCTTACCGAAACAGACCAATATGTATGCTTTTTTGATTGAAGAACTCGGCTACTGCACTGGAACCGCCATGTTACGACTCAATGCCATGAGAGCTCTCAAAGTGGTACCTGAGGTTCGGGAAAAGATTTTGGACAATAGGCTGAGTCTGAATGATGTTGCGAAAACTCAAGGGTATATTATACCATTTTCAGTTA
>CAZYOE010000129.1:0-3240 GCA_964648725.1 uncultured Pseudobdellovibrionaceae bacterium
TTCCCGTCATGCTCATTGACGAAGCGTCGGAGCTAAAGTGAACTGTATTGATATCTAAGTCCTTTGTCGGCCTCAGTCGTGAGGCACCAGCTTCTTCAAGAAGTAAATAACTGGCGACACCACCAACTAGAATGAAGTTTTCTGAGTATTTTCTGAAATACTCTTTAAAATGATCTAAACCTCTAATCATAATTGCTCCGCTCCCAAACTAGAATCTCTGAGTAGATTATCTAGTTCAATTTGAATTCGGTCGTCCGATGAATCTTTCAAGATGAGGTAAATATCGATCACATTAATACAGCCATTTTTCTGCAAAATTGCAGGGCGATCCCACAATTCAATTTTAGCTTTAGCATCGTCTTCGAGCACCAACGTTATATTTTTATGTCTTCTATTAAGTTCTTTTTTCTCTACCGCAAAAGTGGGTATTGGGTCGTCCGCAAGCATGGACAATTTCGATAAAGCCGTGATGCCTGAATAAAGCATTTTAGTAGGAACAACTTTGAGGTATATTTCTTCTTTGACGGGCGATTTTATGCTTTTCCTCAAAAATTTCCACAGTTCATCTCGATTCTTAAACTGGATATACTTAGAGGCTCCAACTTTGTTTTCGGTGCATAAATTGGTCACTAATAGGGGTTCGATAGCTCGGCCTATTGACATTTTTGACGATTTAAAAAGTTTAGCAATGTCTACCTTACTTTTTCCTGACAGATCACCCTGAAGAAGTTCTCTGATAATCAAGTTGATGCTTAGACCGGAAAGCTTCTTCACAAATTTAATTTTTTCGGGTTCAGCTTTAATCGAAGTGTTTAGGGTTGGAAGATGGACTTGCTTGTTTTCAATAACAAAGTTCAGCTCGTTTTCGATCATTCGACGAACTTTGTGGGGATGAAGTTCTTTTAGAAACCATACTTGTGGAATATCAATGATTTCTTTTAATTTCTTACTATGCTTTTTGAAGTCCTTTGGGCCAAGGCTATTGGATTTTACTTTTATTAGTAAGAAAGACTGACTTTGGATTTCGACTTCTTCAAAGTCATAAAATCCCTTATACACAGTAGGGAGATTCTTGAGGTGAATCTTGCTAAACCTCAATTTAAGACTTGGAAGGTATTTTTTAATTGTTTTCTCAGCCATATTTTCCATAAAATAATTGTAACACAAAAAACGTCATAATATCAAAAATATGTTACTATGACGTTTTTGTTTGTTACAATCATCGGGATAACAAACTAGACTTCAGTGATAGTCCACTTGCGGTAAATCTGATTTCTATAGTAAATTCAAATAGTTATAAAATATTACTGAGTTCAAAAAATGGTGGAATCCTACGTAGAGTCGTAGAACACCCACTGACCACTTCTCGAATCTACAAGGTTCATTGGAGAAAGGAAAGGATCGTTGCTGATCTAACATAGCTGGCAAAACTATGGTGGGCAGTGGGGTGGAATTAAATTTGTAAAACTTCGTTCAGTTTTTGGACATGGTTCGGGCCGCCGAGAACTTGAGCATCAAAATTCAATTAAATAAGTGAACCAATGGGGCACCAAACTCCTAAGACTCACTAAAAACTTTCAGACTCGCAATTAATTGGCAAAAATTCCGGTTCGGATTTATCGCCTTCTGAATTGTCTGCTCTAATGATGCGAGCCAAGAGGATGAGGGTATTGTGATCATCCAGTCGCGGGCTTAATTTTAACTGGAAAACAAAGGGGACCTTTGAATGGCCCTGAAAGTCTAAGGGCACTTCAAAGGGAAGTTCACCAATCGCCAAACCATCGAATAAGTATGATGGTAGGGAGTCAGCTAAGAAAGTATCGGGCTTTTGGTCATTGAGTTTCAATTCTCCTCCAGAAAACAGGGCGTGAGTAAGGAGTTCTTCGCTGTGTTTACCCGTAAAACTGGCTTGTCTAGGTGTGAATAGGGTCGGTATCCACAAGTCTGCATTATAGCCCAGTGAAATCAGTGCAAATTTTAAAGAGATCAATTCACTATCGTAAATGGTACCAGATTCCCCATAGGCATAAAAACGCATGCCAATACCATTCCCAGTAATTCCAAAAGGATGGGTTTCGCATTTTAAACGTGATCGATTTTTATTTTTTTGAGATTGAATGGCCAACGGGCGACCATCGAGTCTGTTTTTGATCTTTCCTGAATAAAGTTGAATGAGAAATTCTCTTACAACATCTGTTGTATGAAAGACGTTTTTTTTGCCACTGAGAGGATCGAAAAGTCGGTCAACAAAACTTACGAGTTCATGGTTAACAAGCAGAAATTGACCAAAAGAATCTAATTTTCTCCAATAATAGGGATCTCGATAAGCTTTGATTCGAGGGTAGCCTAAGTCCTTTGTGACTTCCTCATTCACGTTGAGGGCAATTTGGACGAGCTTACATCCGGGGTCCAGAGGAACTTTTAAGGTCACATCCTCGGTAACAGGGAGTTTTCTCCTATCTTCAAAATAATTTGTGAGCAAATTTAGATAGCCCTGCTTGATAGCTTCAATTCCCTGGTCTGAGGTGGACTGATCAAGGTAGTTTGAAAGTAATTGGCCATGAAGTGCAATTTCTTTTTCTAGAGATCCAATTGCTTTCGGAAGAATAATATTTTGTTTGCGAGCCTCATATTGTTCTAATAGTTCTAAATCTTCTCTTCCTGATCGATTGGGGCAGAGTACACCTTTGCCTCCCCCGCCCGATGCTCCCCCTGCTACGGCCAAAATTGAAAACAGGGTAGCTAAAAGGGTTACGACTAATGTCTTATAATAATTCATATATTTCTCCTCGATAAATATAACATCGAGCGTCAATATATAAAATAAATATAGGTAAAAATAGATCAATTTAGCGAATTAAATGGTCAGTAAATTTACTAATAGTAAAATTAATGACTGAAAGAGGATGGTAATATGGCGAATATCTTTGAGGTTGAGTCTTCAGTTGAAATCCTAAAGCGATTTGCAGGAAGCAATAAGCGATCTGGATTTTGGCAGAGAATTGCAAAGGCGTGTGATTTGAGCTCGACCTTTGTCAGTCAAGTGATGTCCGGCAATAAACAATTTAATTTAGAACAAGCCGATAAAATTGCCGAGTACCTAAATTTCTCGAAATATGAAAAGGAATATTGGCTACTGCTAATTCAAAAGGAAAGATCAGGGACAAGATCGTTAAAAGAATTCTTTGATGAAAAATTGAGTATAGCTCGCGAACAGGCCCATAATCATATTAAATCACA
>CAZYOE010000129.1:3250-4054 GCA_964648725.1 uncultured Pseudobdellovibrionaceae bacterium
TTAATGCTTTTCATGAGCTCACCCATGAGGAACAAGCCATCTATTATAGTCATTGGAACTATGCTGTTATCCATGTGGCTGTCACTATCAAGGATTTAAGGTCAGCAATGTCTCTATCACGATTCTTAGGAATTGAATTAGAGCAAGTTCAGAAGGTTCTCGATTTTCTTTTGCAAGTACAGTTGATTGAACGAAACAACGATCAATATTCACCTACAGTGAAACTGGTTCATCTTGGTAAAGATTCCCATTTTCTCAATCTTCACCATACGAACTTAAGAGTTAAGGCTTTACATATGTTAGGCAATAATGCGAAGGCTTCAAATTATTCAGTGGTCGTATCGCTTTCTGAAAGGGACTCCTTGGAATTTCAAAAAGAGCTGCTTGAACTGTCGAAAAAGTTTATGGAAAAAGTGAGGCACTCTAATGAAGAAACGCTTCGGGTCTTTATCTATGATTTTTTTCCACTGGAATCTTTACCAGTGAGACCTCAGAAGTGACACCTTGAAACTCTCTTATAAAAGGGAAAATTCAACGGATGGAACGAATTAGGCGACCTAATTTGATCAAGGCCATAGTCTATTATAGCCATCATTTGTTGAATCAAACCCAAACAGGTTTGTAGTAGTTTTGGGTAACAATTGTTTCATTAATATTACTGAGGCCTTTGGTGAAAAATACTTTCTATGATTAACTTGAACGTTTTAGTGAAAACAAATGGCATTAGATTCGCATAAAGCCCTGGTTAGAAGAGTGTGAATACGAACAAATATAACTTTTAGGGATCAACTAAAAGTCTTTTAT
>CAZYOE010000129.1:4064-13687 GCA_964648725.1 uncultured Pseudobdellovibrionaceae bacterium
CGAGTCATTTTGTTATTCGAGTTATTTTTGAGAGCTAAAATTTGCTACCAAGAGGACAAAGAGTAAAAAGTCATTTTCTTAGAATTGTTCATATTGGAAAGTAGGTCGGGAATTGAAGGGAATTAGAACGGATAGGAATAGGAAAAAAAGGTGGCCCTCCTGGTGGCCCGGAGAGGGCCACCTTTAGCAATTGTGTTATTGGAGGAATTTTTGATCTTGGAACTTACGATAAGCTGAATCAAATATCGAAAATCACGAAGTTATTTAATAATTCAAATTTGCACAATTGAAAGGCGCCGCCCATCGCTCCGACACCCTCATCGTTGTTGACCACCCCCACTCCACGAGGGGATTGGAGGTGGTCAACAACTGGGTGTCTGGAGCGGGCGGCTTGAAGCAGAAACGAATCAGAAAATTGAATTAGACGATGATATTTAACGATGAAGTGACGAAAGGAAAAAACAAGAGTGAACAAAAAATTTTAGGAGCAGTTAATGAAAAGATGCTGGGAGCCAACAAAGGTTACGAGCGTTTTTATTGCGAAATCAGAAAAAGAATATAAGCAACGACTTGCAGAGATCGCTGAAGTTCTCTATGATCATTTCAGCCAGCAATGTCAGTCCCAATTCATTGAACCATGTAATTCGAGCCAGTCATCTCGGGAATTTGAGATGAAAAGGACGGGTTCAGATGGTCAGTCTAAATGAGATTCCATATAAGATAGCATTGTACATTCGTGTTTCCACCGAGGAACAAGCAGAGAGTCCGGAAGGTTCAATCAAGAATCAAGAGGAACGATTACGTCGTACTGTTCGCGATAAAATCGAAGACGGTAGTGACGCCGAAATCGTCGGTGTGTTCATCGATGCCGGTTTGTCAGGAAAAGATACCAACAGGCCACAACTTCAAAAAATGCTAGCAAGGATTCGAAGAGGTGAGATTAATCTTGTTATGGTCACTGAGCTTTCACGTCTTTCACGAAACACAAAAGATTTTGGCGAGATGTGGGAAGTCTTTCACCAATACAAATGTGAGTTCCATTCTTTGCGGGAAAAGTTCGATACGACCAACGCTGCAGGTGAAATGATGTTGCACATGATGATCAACTTTGCCCAATTCGAACGGCGCCAAACCGCTGAACGAATTGCCGCGAGCTTTCGTGTAAGGGCCGAGCGTGGACTCTATAATGGCGGTTGTGTTCCTCTCGGCTATAGAATTCCTGAAGATAAATCAGGGAAACTCTTAGTTCACGAAGAGGAAGCTGAAATTGTTAGAACGGCCTTCAAAGCATTTCTCGATCGTGAATCACTCTCACTCGCTGTGACTTGGCTTAACGAAAACAACATTCGCTTTAATCGAAAGATGATTGGAGGCGGGCGCCCTCGAACCGGCCACTTCTTATTTGAAAGCTTGCATAAGATTTTGCGGAACAAAGCCTATATAGGCATTCGTGTCTATCGAACAAATGAAGGGCTGAAGGAAACAAAAGCGGCTTGGCCAGCCATCGTTGATGATATTACCTTTCAACGAGTTCAGGAAATCTTAACCAAGAATTACCGAAGAAAGAAGCCTGCAACTCCGAATCGATATCCATATCAGTTAACGAGCCTCATAGTCTGCGGCGTCTGCGGAGACAGACTTTGTGGAAAGTCGGCCTGGGGTAAGCGAAAGAAAATTCCTTATTATGAACACTCATGGATTTCGAAAATCCAAAATGCCCTCCCGGAAAAGGTCTACACTTGCAAACCCCACCGAATTCCTGGAACGATTGCAGAGACTATCGTTTGGCGAGAGGTTGAATCCGTTCTTACGAATCCAAAGGTGGCGGAAGACCTCATCTTAGAAGCCAAGGCAATTCATGCTAGGTTTGATAATAGCAGTGAGATAGACCGGCTTAAAAATAAAATCTATGGAGTAACAGCCCAATTGGATGCCCTCACCGAACGACTTTCCCTCCTGCCTATGGAGGTTTCCGCCGAACCCATTTTCAAACATATGAAAAAGCTCGAACTCCAAAAGCAGGACCTCGAGGCCAAACATTACGAAATGAAAAACCAGGGCGTTGCCCAGGACCTACCCGTGAGTCTTTCGAAGTATGACGAATTCGTTAAGGCGATTACCACCTGGAAGCCAAACGAAACCCCAACGCCCGAACAAAAGCGAAAGGTCATTGAACGGCTTGTCGATAAAATCGAAATTTACCCCGACGAAATCAAAATTAGCTTTATTATGGGGAGTTCAAAAATAGAAAGGGAGCTGACTTTAATCGGCTCCCTTTCAAATCCTGTTAAAACAGTCACAAAACCGCTGGAAAAATATCTGAAAACTCAGTGTTCAACCAGCTTGACAGTTGGTGGAGGCGGGAGCCCGTCTCCGTAATGTGCTGATGATACTGGGGAATGTGCATGAAGGCAAGTGCACAGACATCAGTTGGACATCAGATCTGTGGAGGTGAACGAAAGCCAGTTAATCCATATTGAGGATTTGTTGTAAGCTCTACCTCGACGGGCGGGTTGTTTTCACCTTGAATTCGGCCTTTTACTATTTTGTTTTGTTGATAACTCCGAATATATTCAAAAACTAGGCTCACAAGAGCTAACCCTACATTTATACCTAATTCAACTCTCGGCATTAGCCATGAAAGTTGAACTTTAGGATCAATCATATTTTCGATTCGAACACCAGCATCCCGTTTTATATTGAAGCTTTGCGGAGAGAGAATATAATCAGAATGGAAAAAAAGCATTTCTAACCTCCTTTACTATCATGTCGCAGAACATTTCACCTAATTGGGAAATACCAACCAACTGGGACCATTCATTTATTCGTTCGACCTTGCTCGATGGATATGAAGCATTGTTACCAGAGGAGTGTAATGTTCCAACAAACGGTGAAATTGTGTATCGCTCCCCTTGTGATACTCTCAGTAGATTGCCGACTATATTGTATAAATCGTGCATTTCGGTTATGTGGCAGTATAAAAATAATAACAATCTCATCCGCAGACTATCTTCTAAGGGAGCATGCGTAAGGGCTAACGTTTGTTCAATTAGCACAAGGCTCTCCTGTAAAGGGTCCCACCCAGGTCCTTCCAGTCCTCGTACACGAAGTAAAGTAGAACAGAATTCAAACTCATCTTTGGCTTTTGCAGCTTCGAAAAGTTGTTGTAAAAGAGATTCTACGTCATAATCTGGTAGATTTTTTTTATGAGAATATTGCTGATACGATTTGCTTTTCTTGCGAAATAGTACCGCCTTAACTCAACCAAGTATCAAATGAGTACGAAGTCTGCCCCTGTGATCGAAGGTATGAAATCGCCAATGCTCTGCCGACGCTTGTAAGACTAGTATTCGGAGATAACGATTCTTTCCACCTTTTGAAAAAACTGTTCATTCCTGGCGATTGTTTGCAGATCAATTCCACGCAGCTATCAGCATCTGGGATGGTATTTGCGTGTAATCCCAAGGCTCTACTTTTTTGATCAGCGGTCACACCAGCTTCATTTAGTACTTTCTCTAATGCTTGTGAGTTTAGGGCCCTGAACTGTTTTCTAGTTGGATCTTGTAAGCAGGAAACAATTACGTTGGAGTTTGACACTAGATTTGATAATTCAGCTGGGACCTCGTTGTCGGTAAAACCACGACTAAAAAGACCAGAGTAGTGTTCTCGAAATACAGCCCCGATATCTGTGCTTCCTATTGATATTGTCACACAGCCAAGAAACGCGAGGTGCTGGAAGTCTAACTCTTTAGTGGAGTAGTCTGATAAAAATCCTCCCATAGTAGAATTACAATATTCTCCAAGAGCTTGCAACGTGCCAGCTTGTCTCATCGTGTATTTAGGGATAAAAATAGCTGCCAAAATCTTCAGATGTTCATTTGTTAATCGTCCACCAACCGATAATGCCTCATTAAGTACAGCTTGTTTCGTAGTTCGTTTGGATTCAATTGATCTTTCTCCAATAAGATCAACTAACAATTTCTCGACATCTACATCACCAGATCTCGCATAAGTTACACCCGCTTGATTCAATACATATTGAAAATCAGGATCTTTAAATGATGTAAAATTAGAATTGGTTCTGTTATTAACCTCTTCGACGATTTTTTTGGAGATATGATTTAACCGCTGATTTATTGTTTCAATTGCCTCTCGTTGATACTCTAGTGTCGTGACTTTCATCACATCAATGGCAATTTGTCTTGCTTCAGTGGCAGAAATACCTTGCTGTATAATTATATTACCTCCCGCCTGTGCATTAACTGAATTGTCTCCTGATGTCTGCTTCTGATTGCTCATTTATCCTCAGTCTTTCCAAGAGTGACATTGCCCCCTGCCTGAATATTTGTAGAATTATGACCCGATCTTTGCTTTTGAGTAGCGCCAGTCTTTGCAGCATAAATCTTACCTATAACGAACATTATTAAAGCTGTTCCCAGTCCACTGAATAGCTTATGTTCAAGAATCCATTCTAACATCTTTACCTCCTCAGGTTATGGAACGTCCTCACCAAAAATTCGTTTGTAATCTGTTTTAAAATCCTTGGGGCAGTCGGCAACGTGAACCCAGTAGCCTGCAATGGCGCGAACCTTTGTCATCTCGATATGATTAGCATCGACCATAAGTTTGAGTAATTCGAGAGTGCAAATCACATTGATGTCCAGATCCTTTGCCATCGTTGACATATCTGAGTCGTCAGTGACTAGAGTAATTTGCAGAATGTTCGCATAAGTTATACCATTGATATCTTCGAGGGAAAGGCTGGTATATCCAAGGTCATTGGCAATGCCGAGAATGGTTTGACGATCAGTTTCAAACTGCTTTCGCTGGACTTTGCTAAGCTGAAGAGGGGCACTTCGATTTTTGACGTACTCATCTTGCCAGAACCAACCGAACTTTGCTTTAAGGCGTGCGCTTCTCTTAAATTCCTTCTCAAGATCTTCAGTGATCAAAAGCATGTTTGGTGGATTGCCAAATACCACCTTGAGCAAAGGATGTATGCTTTGAGCCAGTCGAAAATAAGTGTTGGTATCAATGAGGATTCTATTCCGAGACACTGGTCAAATCCTCATATATGGCCTGGGCGTCATGTGCTGGCATATTGAGGACCCGACTTATAATCGAGGCGGACTTCTTGTGCTCAACGAGATACGCTTTCAATCCATCGAAAAACGGTGATTCAAAGTCTTTAGCCAATCTGATATAGTCAGTGGCTTTAGGCTGTGGCTGATTCTTAAATATAATTTCACTAATGAGTGGAAAGTCTTTGTTGAAGTTTGTAACAGCTCCACCGATGTTAATATCTAATTGTGGTAGATTGTGAGCGGCAGCATAGCTATTTACTTCGCCTAATACTGTAAACATAGAGATCACATACTTATGTGCAGTTTTTTTGATTCGCTCTACTCTAGCAGCAGTCTTTGGTAGTTTGATAAGATGATTGTACTCTGCTTTAGCTAGTTCCATCGGAAATAGTAAGGCTCCCGCAAACGCATCAGCAAAATCTTCACCATCATTACCACGAAGATCAGGGGCCATGATGTGGCCAATCTCATGAGCCATCCAGAACTTGAAATCAAACGAATGAGTATCGAGGTTTAAAAAAATCCAGGTCGTCATCGACTTTGGCAAATGGATATGAAGTGCATTTTCATGAGCCTTAATGTGACCCCAGAGCACCGGTACCAACACCGCATGAAGTTGCTTAAAGGCACCAATTAAATCAGTGTACTCGATTTCATTCTTTATGAGACCGTGAGTACGCCGGAATTCTTGAACAACCTCTTGAGTATAGAAATAATCATTTTTAGGCTCTTTCAGAGTAGCTGGTCGTGAAAACTTAGGAAAGCCCATGTATGGAACCAAAGGCTCAAGGGCTTTGCCCATGTTAATAGCCCGCTCGATATGCTCAGTGGTGGTTTTAGTATTGGCTTTTTTTCTAAAAGCAACCACAGGCTCAGAAGATAGGTCAGTAATAAACAAATCTTTATACGCAAGTTTCAATATACGCGTGATCTCAAGTAAATGTTTTGGATGCGGGGACTTTTCATTCTTCAACCAGTTGTAGACGCTCTCGCGACTGACATCGAGTTTTTTTGCAAGCATGGGAGCATTGAGCCCCTGCTCGGTCATTTTATGTTGTATTAATTCGGAGTTTAGTTGCTTTTGCATATTGATTTACATCCTATCTTGTTTGTCAACTTTTGTCAACCGATGCTTGGATAAATGGTTACAAGGAGTTAGATTCTAGTCTCAAAACTAGACTTTGGAATCCCTAGCCTTGAGAAGTTGGTCGATAAGCCGACAAGCTACCTGATGAAATACGGCAGAACACTCAAAATCTTTGTTATGGGTAAAGAACCGCGGTCACTCAAATCCGTTGAGTTGGTGAATTGGACTGGCTTAGCCTTCATTGGCCGACGAGAACACCTCTCTTTAGCAAAACAACGAAGTGAACTAAGCGAACCTGCAGTTTATCTCCTATTGACCGATGGTGCTGAGGATGGTGGGGCCATTGATATTTACATTGGTGAAACTGATAATTTTGCAGAACGGTTAAGCAACCATGCCCAACAGAAAAGCTGGTGGTCAAGTTTTGTGGTATTTGTATCAAAAGATAAGAATCTAACAAAAGCACATGTGAGGCTTTTGGAGTCCGAACTGTATAAATTGGCAACAAAGGCTATAGGTACATTGGCAGTAAAGAATTCATCAATACCGTCGGGAGCAAGTCTGCCTGAATCTGATGTCGCGGCCATGAGTGAATTCCTCGATAACATGATATTCGTACTGGAATCCCTGGGGCTGAGTTATTTCCCAAGCCAAGACGCTCCAACACAAATGCCACCAAGTGAAGGCGCAAGTCGCTCTGATGCCTCTAGTACCGAAGGAATGGAGTTTTATATTACTCTACCTAAAGAGTTCGGGGTTGGGTTAAATGAGCAACCTTGGGGCATTTATGGCGGTCAGAGGTGGGGCCTACATACTGAAAGCAGGATCTTATATCCGAAAAGAACCCAGGGACAGTTTTGTCGACCATTCGTACTATGAGCTGTGGAAGCAAATCACTTCATCTGATGCCGTGAAGGCGACTGAAAGTAAGCATTTGATTCAGTCGATTAGAGATATTGAATTTAGATCACCATCTGGAGCTGCCGCAATCGCGCGAGGTGGTCAAACGAATGGTAGGACTGACTGGAAGAGGCTTTCTGACGATAAAGCACTTTACATGTGCGAATCAGAGTAAAACCTGCCATAACTGCTATAAGAAACAGCCCAGATTCACTGTACAGATCAAACAAAAGAAAATGCTGACTTGGATAAACTGTACAAGAATAACCAGAGATCTGAGCAAAATTGTACAAAAGTTTGAAAATACCACTATTTGAAGGTCATCCAATTTTATTCCCTTAGTATCCCTGAGGTTCTCTTAGAAATATATTCGAAAAATACTTGCCGACAGTTGGTGATGTGGCATCCCTACTTATAAAGAACATTCAACATATCAAATTTTGCAGGACTAAAAAGGCTTCTTTTATTCGAGAAGTCGAAAATACCATTCGAGTTATTGAAAATGGCCCCAAGAGTTTGCAATCCAAGCCGATGAAAGGGCATATGAAGCTAGGATCGCAATTAAAAACATATTGTAAACAAAAGGGATGGTCTTTGACGAAACTTTCAAAGGCATCATCTGTACCTGTAGCCACCATCCATGGTTGGGTGCATGGTCGCACTCACCCTGACTTATCTCAACTGAAAAAGGTAGCTGAGGCACTTGAAGTTAGTCCTCATTTACTCGCCTTTGGCGTTTCAGACCCTTATGAAATTCCTGCTGATGAAATTCTCAAAGAACTTTTTACAGGTGACCTCAGAGTCAGCATTCAAAAGATTGAACGCAAAAAGAAAACCTAATCGCTGATCCCGCTTCACTGGAAGGCGACATGACACCCAAAGAATGGTTAGATCAAATCTTCACTGCAGCAGCTAGTGATTTTACTTCGCGATGCACGAATGGTGACTCAAAACTGCAACCGATCTCTAACTGGGAGATTGAAAAACTGCGAGAAGGTGTTTCTAAAGGTCATTTCTCAATTACAGGTTCTGTATTTCAATCACCGGATAAAAAAGAATACTGCTTCTTTGGTTTGAATCGTGAGTACTTTGAGCATTTCGCAATGCTAGCTGAAGCACTTTCTTGGGAAATTCCAAATTCGAAGGTAGAGTTTGAGTATAACAAATTTGATCTTATGATTTTAGTAGAAGAGAAGGCTTATTTAGGCATTGAGGTTAAGAAATCTAAAAAAGATGCGGAGTATTTGCTATCGGAAATGCAACAGCACATGACCGCTCCAAACTTGGAAATACTAGATCGTGGCATTGATGGGTTACGAAAAGTAAAGTATCTCCTCCAAGCGAAGCCCCCCCCTGTTTTGGGTGGTATGCCCTAAAGGACGCTGGAAATTCCAGGTGACCTATGAAGATAAGGGTCTCAAACTCAGTCAGCAAGAATTTAGTACTCATCAAAAAGCTGCCTGATCGAATAATTCATCAGAAAACGAAAACTTCTTTCCGCAAAATTGTCATCCATTAAAATAAAATATCCACCACCTAACGAAAGGATATTTAAACAATGGATGACAAAAAGAAAAGGAACTATAACCTTAGAACAAAAAGCGGGCTACCACTTGATGAAGCTGTGAGTTGGCTGCAAAAAAGTTTGCGGCGTGCAGATGAAGTTTGGTATTATAACCTGGTATGAAGCCTTAACTGAGTACAAATTAAAATCAGCTGGGAGTTTAGCTACTAGCACGTATTACACCCAGGTAACCACGCTCGAAAGATACACGTCGGTTTGGAATCAAAAAAACCTGACAGACTTTAATGCGGATTTCATTAAATCTGCCATATCCCAGAAAATGGAAAGCAATTCTGCCAATACAAAAAATAATTTAGCCAAATACATTCGCAATGTTTTTGAAATGCAAATTGGCCTAGGTCGGATTCAGTTTAATCCTGGCAGAGGTATTAAGTTTGATGACAGTGGTTTGAGATATAAAAAACTATACGCCATGTCTCGGGATGAAATTGTTCATCCTTTTGAATCTGTAAAAGATATATCCCCAGATTGGTATCTGATTTACAGAGTGAAATATGAACTTGGGCTCAGAAGTGGTGAGGCTTATGCTCTAAAGAAAAAGCATCTCTGCTTAACGAAAAATAGAGCGACAATCATCGAGTTCTTCTGTTGGAAAAAGAAAGTCGATAAAGTTCCAAAGAATAGAGAGTATAGGGTGATTCCGCTGAATCAAGATTTGCGGGAGCTTTTAGAAGAACGGTTATCGAAACTGTCAGATGATGATCATGTTCTACCACGAGTGCCAGCATGGACGCTTGGAGATGCTGCTAAAGTCCTCAGGTCATTTCAGCAACAGTTTGGAATTAAGGAAACAAACTTTCACAGCCTGCGAGCGTCTTTCATTACTCACCTGATAAATGCTAACGTGCCGATCCCACAGATCCAGGCGATGGTTGGTCATAAGCATATGAAGACAACTGAAAGATATATTCGACTCAATACAGTTCACTTTAGCTCCGACGCTTCGTCAATGAGCATGACGGGAATC
>CAZYOE010000130.1:0-13642 GCA_964648725.1 uncultured Pseudobdellovibrionaceae bacterium
CCTGCACGGATCCGTGGAGGGGGTGCCCAGCAATGGGCATTCCTACTCCGACTGGTTAACAAAACCTTATTGCCATGTGAAAATAAACAATGAGTTTGTGGCCTTGTCCGCAAAGATTTGAATATGAGACTACAATTGAATTTTTTTACCGGAGTTTTATCCTTCGATAACGTACTAACTTCCTGATGGGTGACGTAAATAGGAACTAAAAACGATGACCAAGCTGATAAGTTTCAATCTGTCCAAGGGCCCAAATGATCAAATAAACGAACCAAATGGAACCAACGACTTTCAACACCAAAGGGCGAGGGAGGCTGAATCGTTCCACGAGTCCCACAACGAGTAGTAGAGCTGAGAACAAAAAGCCGAGCAGGGTGATCGGGGGGAAAAAGGGATTAAACGTGTGAAAAATAAAGAATGGAATATTTGAGAGGATAACGAGGGTGAATATATCTTTAGGTGGTAAATTCTGTTGGGTTAAAAATAGAAACGCATAATATAAAAAAAGGCTGCTCACGCCGGCAGTCATCAGGGATACAGGAGGGATCACTAAGATTCCTTGCAATATTTTCCAAATATTTAAGTTAATTAAGCTGGCAATAAGGCTTGATATCAAACTCGTTAGAAGCTGAAGGACGACGAGGGTTTTCCAATCCCATTCCGGCATTTGTTTCATGACCATGACAGGGTTTTTAAAGAATCGAACAAGAGTCGAGAGAATTTCGCGGAGATCAACGTCGAATAGTTTCATTGGATTTAGTTTGGTATGGACTCGTCCAAGGTGCAACTATTTATTCAATAAACAGAACGGAAGTCTTGCTATCCGTTTGTTCGCGGAACTCCTCTGGATCTTTAGTTCAGTTCCGCTTAATATATCTCTATGAAGACAAGGATGTTTGTACTATTTGTGATTGCGCTCGTTTTAGTCAATTCAATGCAGCTTTTGGCATCAACAGAATCATCAACAGAGAGTGAAGAGGTTCCGTATGATCAGCTCATTCGTGAGTTGAATTCTCGAGTCAATCGTCACGAACGTCAGCGTTTACAGACGAGTTCCATTGATCCCTTTGAAAAACTAAAAATTCATTTGTCTTTGGGGTTTATACAAACCGTTAACGCCTTTTCTGTGGCGGATCGGTCAATGAGTCGAACTGAGGATGGGCTCCAATTAGGAGTAGGTATTGATTTATTTTCCGAAGAATGGGTGGCGGAGGGAATTCTTAAAAACTTTGGACAGTCTACTCAGAATGAGACGACTCTTGCAATGAGAGAATTTGATTTGCGATTAAGTTACCTTCAGCCTGCACCCGAACAAAAATTAAAATTGCGGTTGGCGAATGGCTTGGGAGCAAGATACCTACGCTATAGCAGCCCATGGTCCGGTGGCCCCCAATATCAAACAACTCCTGTTTATTTGCTGGGACTCGGCTTATTGGTTCCAGTGGGCAATCACTTCGATCTGGATTTTGAAGTCCAAGGCCATTTGACTTTGGTTAATGACACTATTGATCGTCACGGATTGAGCCTTGTGTTTAGATTGGACAATGTATTCTAGGGTCAATGCCCTTCGCTTTTGCCAGTTCGTCGCTCTCACTCCACTTGGACATTCTGAGGCTTACAGGAATTAAGCCTCAGGGGTTGCGGCCTCGGACTGACTAAAGCCACCGGCATTGATAGTGCGATACGAAAAAAGTGTGCGGCTTTAATTTTTAGGCAAGATTGAGATTGGGAGCGTAAATGGTCCATCGTTCAAAGCTAAAACAAACGTGCTACTGTGCTTTTTGTCGAACGCCCCATCGGATTTACCAAAAAAAGGGGATTGGCCTTTTGCATACGCTTTTGTCTCTTTTGCTGACGGTGAGTTTTATGTGGGGTTTTTGGGAAACATGGAGTCTTCAAGCCATTCCTATTTTTCTGTTCACTTTGTTTTTAGGTGAGATTTTGTTACACTTTCGTTGGCGCTTAGCCCTCATCTGTCGGCAGTGTGGATTTGACCCCTTAATTTACCAGAAAAACCCCACAAAAGCTGCACAAAAGGTTCGGGCTTTTTTGGACCGTCGCAAAACTGATCCACATTTCCTGTTAGCCCCGGCCATTCACATTCCTAAGGCTAGAAAAACTAAACAATAAACGGTGCCCTCAAACAGATTTTCGTAAATCTTCCACCAGAATACTTTTGTTGGGGTGTGGTATGGTGATGACGAAAGTAGTATAAATCTTCAAGCTAGTCCAGGGAGCCTGAGGTTGAAGAAAAAAATCAATGAATGTTGCGGCTCAATTAATGGCCTGAGTACTACGAAATTATAGTTGATGATGAGCTAGATCAATTTACGTTAAATTATTGTGTTTCTAGTGAGGCTTAGGTATGGTTTTCTTCTATGAAGTCACTAGTTATTATTCCAACTTACAATGAACGCGAGAATGTTGGGCAAATTGTTCCAGCAGTATTAAATATGACATCGTCAGACACCGAAGTCTTAATCGTCGATGATAATTCACCAGATGGAACGGCCGATGTGGTTCGGCAATTGCAATCTCATAACTCAAGGCTGCATCTTTTGTTAAGGCAAAAAAAAGAAGGATTAGGTCGAGCGTATATTGCTGGCTTTCGTTGGGGGCTAGAACAGGGCTTTGATATTTTAACAGAAATGGATGCTGATTTTTCACATCGACCAATAGACCTGGTTAAGGTGTTGGCTGAAGCTCAACGCAGTGATTTTGCAATTGGGTCTCGGTATGTTCCTGGGGGAAGTACGGTCAACTGGGGTTTTCTCAGAAAGTTGATATCCAGAGGCGGATCTTTGTATTCTCGTCTTATTTTGGGGTTCCCATTAAGAGATTGGACTGGTGGTTTTAATGCTTGGAATCGCCAAGTTTTAGAAAAGATGGGACTCGAAAATGTTCAGTCTAATGGCTACAGCTTTCAGATTGAGCTAAAATACCGAGCGTTGAAGCTCGGTTTTAAGGGCGTTGAGGTACCAATTGTGTTTGAGGACCGCCGGGTTGGTCAGAGCAAGATGTCTTTAAAAATTGTTTTGGAGGCATTCTATAGAGTATGGCTAATTCGTACTAGTTAGGGACTGTTCGTTAAATCCATTTTTGTGATTTTCCATAACTGTTACTTATAGCTTCGTTACTCCTCCTCGCTTTAGCGCCTCAGGCTAGAGCTTCGTCGGAGTGCCTTGCTATAATAAAACTAATGAAAAATCATCAAAAAGCGATTTACCGAACAGCCCCTAGTTAGATTCTGCTGAAAAAGGCCAACTTCTTCGTTGGCTTCGCTTCATCTCTCACTCAACGTAGGGGAACTACGCCTCCTTCGATCTGAAGCTTGCCGCCTTGAATTTGGTTCTTTTACAGCAAAATCTAGTTAAAATTCTGAAGTATTTTCGGGGGCCGCTGTACTGGCATCAGAAAAGATCTCCTCGTACGCTAAAAATAAAGAGATGGAAAAAATTGGAACAATCACTAAAAAGGCAAGCCCGAGTGTGAGTAAACAAAGGAATAACATAAGGATCGCCATTAAAAACATCACCAGAAAAGGTCCGATGTTTTTAAAGTTTGCCGCAATACTGAGTTTCAGAGAGTTTAGTACACCTTTTTGCTTAAAGGCGATAAGCGGCGAAGCAAATGCAAGTGCAGCTCCTGCAAACATAAGCCCCACGGCTAGAATTCCAATATTTATCGCAAAAATCACATAAAAAGAATCAGGAATTAGGTACAGTGTTTTGCTGTTAATAATCTGCACCAAGCTAATGACATCTTTACTGGTGACCCCGAGAAATAGATCAAGAACAACGATTGATCCAAATACCAAGAGAATGCCCACATAAGTAATACACTTTAGCCATAAGATCGAAAGGCACAAATTGGAGTTGGAAAAGTCTGTAAATAAAAGTTTAATATCAAAAGGCCCCTTATGTTTTAGGTTATTACAAAGGCGATAGACTCCCAGACCTAATAGCGTTTGTACATAATCACCAAAAATGCTGCCGACAAAAGGGAGAATTTTGCCGAAAGCCACTGGTACAAAAATAATTGCAAATGTAACAAGCGTCCAAAGTAAGGCATTTTGTTTATAAATTTGGTATGCCTCTTTAAACCAAGCACTACCGCGCGCAGAAGGAAGAGAGTTAATCAGCACACAAGCCTCCAATTAATGTCGTTCACTTTTAGGCTAATCACCTGGAGATATATTGGTGGTCTCGACGTTTGCGGGCAAGCAAATTGTCTAACAATGCCTCTTTATAAATCACCACATTGTTGTTTTCAAAAGCCTCATGGGGGCTTAGAGACTTGGAATAGGACTCGTTAGCGGGCACTGCTGCACACAGGCTTCATATCTAAGTCCTATGGCTTTAGGTGCTAAACAATCTGCAGTACCGTTATGGCGAACAACTGTAACTTCAGAAATTGTTGTATCGCCAGAAGATTTTGCTTGAAACTTAGCTTTGCAAAAAGCGATGGCGTATTTAACCAACCCCTTTTGAAAAGTCTCTGAATTTCGGAGGTAGTCACGTGCAATGGAACGATTAATGCCAATGCCTTCTTTCCAAGGAGTCGAGTGAGTTATAACAAAATCAAAACCCTCGGAATTAAGAGTTTGCTCATTGCATTCAGAGCCTGTTTTGGCGCGGATAAGACCTAATGGATCTTCACCCGCTAGCTCAACCATAACTATATGGCCTTGTGAAGCGATAATATCGCCCGCTTGAATGGAATTGAGTCTATTGATGCCAAGTGGTTTAAAGCAAATCAGTCCATTGCTTGTGGGGTCTTTAAACATTCGTGCTGAAATACCATGAACAGACACCGCCTTTAGAGTTTTCTTGGGAGCTAACTTCAGTCCTCCCCGCGCAATCGCCGAAAAAATAAATCCAGAGCAATCAATGCCGAGGGCACTAGTGCCGCTTCCCTGGTCGGTGAAAAAGTCTAAAAGAGAATCCTCCGCTGATGTTGTGTGAGGCTTACCACCGTAATCATAAATAAGGGGTTTTTTTCTGGTATTAAAGCAGCCATCTCCAGCATTCTCAACTTGGTAATAGGGGTGAGTGGAAAGGATTTTCTCAAGGTCTCCATAGACTCTTTTTTTACCAATGCCATCGGGGTGTCTTGTCGACAACACTTTGATACCCTCCACATTCGGAGTAGTCTCGGTTAGAGCCGGCAACGCCATTGCAGAGCAACTTTGGTAAGCCGTGGCAAATGCCCAGCGCAGACCTTCTACTGCTCGCGGAAGAGTTGTTTTAAAACGATGAGTATCAGGCAGGTGCGAGTCATCAATCAATTTTGATTTACGAACTCGTTGTGAGATCTCTTGGCAAGGTAAACTCAGAATGCGAAGTTGAGATTGAATCCATTCTTTCTCGTTGCTCCATTCAAACTGAAGTTGTTTTTTGTCATCCTCTTGATCACCAATTTCAAGGGCGGCCAATAATTTGAGTTTTTCTTCGGGAGAGGCGGCTGAGGCGGTGAGCTTGGTTGAAATAAATTGGTAGTAATGAGTCGCCAGCTCAGACACTCGATTTAACGTTTCCCCTGGAGTTTTGGACCAGATGGCATCGTCGGCCAAGCCTTGTTCAAGATACTCGCGAAATTCGTCAGTATTGGGTAAATTATTTTTATTAAGCCAAAAATTATAGATGTGATTGTTAAAATCATCGAAATTCTGCTCGCAAAGGAGCGTTTCGCGAGCTCCCTTTTCGAGCTGTTGAATTTCGAGTTTTGAGTTTTGGCAGGCCGTAAGAATCAAGGCTGCTGCCGCTATTAGAAGGTTTAAGTTTTTTAAATTCACCATGCTTAATTAAACGGCAGTATTTGGTGGATGCTCAAGTCTGGGTGATTAAAACCAGACATAGGTAGATGGCGCTAAGAATCAAGAATCAAGAATCAAGAACCTAGCGGCCCTGAAAGAGATCATTCACTTTTTGAATGTCGATTGGGCTGAGGCCTTGAGGCTCTGGGATGGTGGCACCATCCTTGCGAATCAGCGAAGTACCTTTGCTGTTGGCAATAAATACTTGCGATCCGTAATGCATAATCGACTGTGTGTCGTAATCATATCTCAGCCAGTCTTTCATAAAGGATTCTGGCATGATTTCAAATTGGGATCGGTAGGACAAGGGGATATTTTCCCATAGGACTGAAATAAATTGATCGCGATCGGGACGTGAGTGTTCATGAACCAAGCCCATGGCATGCAGAACCTCATGAACAATGTGAAACCAGTCGCAACCAGAAGAAATAAATATGGGTTGGGTTCCAGAAATTCTACCCACATAGGACAAACAATTATCAGTGGTGGGTTCAAAGACAATGGCGTCAGGCATCCCCTCTTCATAGGGGACAAATTCAAGAACGGTTTTCTCGCTCAAATAAGAGAGAGCCTTGAGGATGCGATCTGTATTGGGCACATTTGGTTGAATATGATAGGGGATGGTGGCACTTGGCCAATAATTAACTTCGGGCGGACTGGTGTAGCCTTCACTTACATTTTCCTCCAATTTGCCAAGAAGAACATCTCCATAGGCAATAGCCATACCTTTGTAGTTTTTAAAAGGAACTGCATCAGGTGATTTTTGTGCCATCGTCGTCTTTAAATTTCGTTGTTTTTCCTTAGGTTGCAATGGTCTCGCAGTCTTGTTGTCTTTGATTGCGGCACGGTTCGCAGGAGTCATTGTTGGCGGCTGATTTTTGGGAATCTCTTGATGCATTAGTTTTGGCTCGTCAATGGGAGAGCGTAAGGTTCTTGTCTGGTGGCTTGATTCATTATCACTATCGTGCCACCAAAAATAAGCGAGCAGAGCGATTAAAAAAGCGAAGGTGAGTTGTCTCTTTGTCATGCTCCCCGATCACTCTTCAAGGCATCGTACCCATTGATTGCCTGTGATAAGAGTTCTTTCGATTACATCGTCATCGGAGTCATAGAAAAAGGCAAGTGCCTTTGTATCTTCTAATTTCAATTGCGGGTCTACCAACATAATTTTGATATAATCGACCTCAGTGATTCCAAGTTCTTGGGCGATAACTACAGCTGCCGCATATTGCCCCAGCATGTCCTTTGTGACTTTCTGAACAACGACAAAGGGAATAACACGAGTAGACTCTTGGCCGTTTTTTATTTCGCGGATTTCTGACTTCCGCTGCTTATTCTCTTTGATGACTTGAATGCTCAAATTCTCAAGTTGGCAGGATGCAATAACGCGTGGAGGTCTTTTGCTTGGACCCGTGGGCAGCTTCAACTTCCATTGGCCATTTTCGTCGACCCGAATCGGAAGATTAATCACTCGCTCGCTGGGGTTTTCAATCACAGACTGCCCAAGCCCAAAGGAAGAAGTTAATATTAATGTACTTGCGATGGATATTTTTATAAGTATGTTTTTCATACCACATCCATCGGCTGATCTTTGGTCCAGCTAAAGTGCTTTTGTTTGAAAAAATAGCAGACTGTTCTGGGTATTTCGTAAAAGAAATAGTCGGTCTAGCAGTTTCAGTGACAAACTCATGGCCGCAAGTAGAAGTTCTCGACGCTGATGGTTTTACGCTTGCGCAAAAATTATCGTGCTCTTTTTCGACAAAATCTATTTATACCTAGTTAGCTTTGGATTTTAAAAGACTAGCCCAAAACAACAATCTTCAAGCTTTCTTGGCAATGGCCCACTCACGTTCAAGCTCTGGCCGATCCTCCGGATGGGCAATGGAAATAAGAGCTTTGGCACGTTCATTAATCGTGCGACCAAATAAATCGGCGACACCATACTCGGTTACAACGAAATGGGCGTGTGCACGTGTGGTGACAACACCGGCCCCATGCTTTAGTGAGGTGACGATGCGTGGGATCCCTTTTTGGGTTCGCGCCGTCATGGCAATAATGGGTTTCCCTTTTTCAGAGAGAGAAGCCCCACGAATAAAATCGATTTGTCCGCCCACGCCGGAAATGATGTGAGAACCAATGGAATCGGCACAAACTTGGCCGGTGAGGTCTACTTCTACCGCTGAATTGATTGCTGTGACTCGGTGGTTGCGAGCAATGACTGCTGGGTTGTTGACATAGGTGACATCAAGAAGAATTACGGCGGGGTTATCATTGATAAAATCATAGAGTCGCTGAGTGCCAAATAAAAAAGTCGAAACATTTTTATGAGGGTGAATTTTCTTTTTACGATTATTGATAACACCTTTTTCGATGAGATCGAGAGCCCCGTCAGACCACATCTCGGTGTGCATGCCGAGATCTTTGTGGTTGTGCAGAAATTTAAGGACAGCATTGGGAATGGCGCCAATTCCCATTTGTAAAGTCGCCCCATCTTCAATGAGGCCTGCGATATTTTTACCAATCTGTTCTTCTTCCTGGGTCAAATCTGGAAGTTGACTGGGTGGGAGAGGTTCGTCCACTTCCACCATAATATCAATTTCACTAACATGAATAACTCCGTCCCCATGGACCCTTGGCATTTGTGGATTTACTTGGGCAATAATCAAGGGGGCAGTATCGACAGCAGCCCTGGTCACATCCACGCTAGTTCCAAGTGTGCAAAAGCCATGGCGGTCGGGCGGTGACACTTGAATGAGGGCCACATCAGGCTTTCGAGGACCTCTTTTGAGAACTTGTGGGATTTCTGATAAAAAGCAGGGCAAGTAATCAATGCGGTCATAGTCCACGGCCTTACGGATATTGGCGCCGACAAAAAAATTGGTTATGCGAAAGTTTTCAGCAAACTCAGGGGCGGCATAGGGGGCACTCCCCATGGTGTGTAAATGCATTAGTTCTAAATTACTAAAACAGTTGGCTTGGCGAACCAGCTCATTGATAAGACGAGAGGGGGTGGCTGCGGCACCTTGGATAAATACTCGGCCTGTGGTCGGAATTTTCCGGATGGCTTCCGATAAAGTGCTAAAAGGATAACTCATAGACCCTCCCTAAAGTTATAACTATTGGAAAAGACGCAGTTTTACCTTGATATTGAGGAAATCGCAAGGGGCTCTTTGGGGAAGGTCCAAAAGAACGGATATTATTAAGGAAAACGAAAAACTCCTTGCCATTTCCCAATCGTACAGATTAAGTTGGCCTTCCATTTGTTAAGAGCGGCAAGTCAACAAGAGAAATACATGGGGTATTTCCGCCCTTTTAATCATAGGAGCATCTAATGAAGACACACTCTGGAGCTAAAAAACGTCTCCAATTGTTGAAGAGTGGAAAAGTGAAAAGGAAGAATACTCGCCTTCGTCACTTAAACTCCCACATGAAGTCAAAAACCAAGCGACATTTAGGTAAAACGTCTTATGTTCATGACGCCAATATGTTGCAAATCCAACGCTGTTTGGTGTTTTAAGGGAGTAGCTTATGGCACGTGTAAAAGGTGGTTTTACTAATCGTCGACGTCACAAAAAAGTTTTAAAACGAGCGTCAGGCTTCTATTCTGCAAATAGCCGTTGCTATACCCATGCAGTAGAAAAAGTTGACCGTGCATTACGATATGCTTACCGCGATCGTAAAGCTAAGAAACGTACTTTCCGTCGTTTGTGGACGCAAAGAATTAACGCCGCAGCTCGCTTAAATGGAACTACATACTCTGTTCTTATCGGTGCGATAACCAAAAAAGGTCTTCTTATCGACCGTAAAGTATTGGCTGATTTAGCCGTTACAGATGCTGCCGGTTTTGCAGCTGTTGTTAAACAAGCTCTCGCTTAGTCTTAAATAATCCGATTGATCGTGAAAAAGGGGCCTTTAAATAAAGGTCCCTTTTTTTTTATTGAACATGACGAGTTGTTTAATTCTTGGTAAGTGAAGTGAGCAGTAAGTAGATTCTGCTGAAAAAGAACCAAATTCAAGGCGCCAAGCTTCAGATCGAACGAGGCGTAGTTCCCCTACGTTGAGTGAGAGATGAAGTGAAGGCAACGCAGAAGTTGGACTTTTTCAGCGGAATCTAAGTAAAATAGGTGACTGGTGAACAAAGACACATTTGAAAGCAGAAAAAAAGACCATATTCGTTGTTCTTTACAGGAAGAATCTCAGTCGCTTGCAATGAATGATTGGGAACGAATTTCCTTGGTCCCAGAAGCATTGCCTGAGCTTGATTTCGAAGAGGTCACCTTGTCGATAGAGTCGCTTGGTCGACAATGGTCCTCGCCTTTTTTCGTCAGTTCCATGACGGCTGGTCATTCAGAATCTCTTAATATCAATTCCACATTGGCAGGAGCGTGTGAAGAAACTGGGTGGTTATTGGGTGTTGGTTCCCAACGAAGGGAACTTGAGGATTTAGAGGCTCATCAGGAGTGGGTTAAGATTCGCAAAAAATATCCGAAAGTCAATTTAGCTTCAAATATCGGTCTCTCTCAGCTGATCACCACTCCCATTGATAGAATTCGTAAACTTATTGAAGTGACCAACTCGATCGGTTTATTTGTGCATTTGAATCCATTGCAAGAATGCTTACAGATGGAAGGGACCCCTCAGTTTAAGGGAGGCCTTAAGGCCCTCGAAACCCTAGTAAGAAATTTGGAAGTTCCGGTGATTGTCAAAGAAGTTGGAGTGGGTATATCCGTGGCAACCGTCAAACGACTCAATGATGTCGGAGTTGCGGCTGTTGATGTGAGTGGACGAGGTGGAACGCATTGGGGCCGAGTGGAAGGACTTCGTGCCCCGATTGATAGCCCGCAAGCGATGGCCGCGCAGACTTTTAAAGACTGGGGGCTTTCAACACCAAAGGCCCTTTATGGATTGCAGGAACTGCCAAAGCTAGAATTGGAAGTCTGGGCCTCGGGTGGAGTGAGAGATGGATTACAGGGAGCCAAGTGTTTGGCCCTGGGCGCTAGGCGAGTGGGTTTAGCAAGACCAATATTAGCGAAGGCCATGGTAGGGGCAAAGTCCGTGGTCGACTCTATGAGACATTTTGAATATGAATTAAAGATCAGTTTATTTTGTTTGGGCATGAAAAATATCAGTGAAATGAAACAGCGAAAGGTTTGGGTATGGGAGAGAGAATGACAGAACTGTTTCAAGGCTTCTCTAAATTGAGCCGTGAAGATCGATATCAAAAATTACTTAAAGCAGGGGCTCTCACAAGAGAAGAAATCGAGTTTCTCGACAGAGGAGGATTGAAAGACCTCACTTTGGGTGAAAAATTTATTGAAAATGTCATTGGATATTTTCAACTTCCGTTGGGAGTGGCTACGAACTTTCGTATTGATGGAAGGGATGTTTTAATTCCTCTCGCAGTGGAAGAAACCTCGATTGTGGCCGCTGCCAGCAAAACCGCTAAATGGGTTCGCGATGCTGGTTTTATTCAGACACGGGTGGACGGCCATGAAATCATTGGTCAGATTCAAGTAGCAAAGGTAAAGGATACGGAATCCTTTAAACAGAAAGTATTGAATCAGGCGGTGGAGCTAATTCAACTCGCTAACCAAGAAGTCGCCTTTGGTTTGGTTAAACGTGGTGGTGGTGTTACCAATATAAAAGTGCGGATTCTAGATCGGCCAGATGGATTAAAAATGGCTGTAGTTCATGTTTTAGCAAATCCTTGTGATGCCATGGGCGCCAACATTATTAATCAAGTGTGTGAGTTCTTAAAAGCGCCCATCGAAGAGATAACCGGAGAGAAAGTGACAATGTGTATTCTCTCTAATCTCGTTGATACAAAACTGACTAAAGCAGAAGTGGTATTGGAAAAAATTGATCCTGAATTAGCTGAGAAAATTGAAGAGGCTTCAATTTTCGCGGAAGTGGATCCTTACCGTGCAGCTACCAATAATAAAGGGGTGTTGAACGGGATCGACCCAATTCTTATTGCTACCGGGAATGACTGGCGTGCCGTGGAAGCCGGCATTCACGCTTATGCCTCTCGTTCCGGGAGTTATAGTTCCGTCACAAAATGGCGAAGAGAAGGTTCACGATTGGTCGGACGTTTTGAAGCACCTTTGATTGTCGGGACGGTAGGAGGCGTGACCACCTTACACCCTACGGCAAAAATGTGTTTAAAGATGATGGGTGTGCAGTCTGCGAATGAACTTTCGCGAATCATTGCGTCGGTGGGATTGGTACAAAATTTAGGGGCTTTGCGGGCATTGACAACGGTTGGAATCATTGAAGGTCACATGAAACTTCATATTAAAAATCTGACCCTTGGTGCAGGAGCCCAGGAAAAAGAAATTCCTTATGTGCAAAAGCGTTTGGAAGAGATTTTAACACTTCGAAAACGTATTTCTCTTAGTAATGCCATTGAAATCTTGCGTGAACTTCGGCTCCAAAGTCAATCATCTGAGAATGAGGTTCATCATGTTTGAATTATCGGTAGGCTCGAAGGTTTTTTTTCTGGGTGAATATCAGGTGCTCGGAGGGGGATCAGCTTTTTTGGCAGTTCTTGAACCACGTTTTCAATTGCTGGTGAACCCAGGAACCGGAAATTTGACAGGAATTCAACATGGAAGTCCTGGAGACCTCTATTTCCAAAGGGAAAAAGAATTTTTCAGAGACTGGGATTTGGAATTTAGAGATCCTCACCACGGTCGTGGAGGTTTCGGAGCTTCAACGGCACAGATTGCTTTGTTACAAGGTTTTAAAGAAGGATTAGAGAGCTTTCGGACTCAAGCTCAATTGGATTTTGATCTTCGGAAAATACATAAAATATATTTAGAGCTAGCTACCGAGAGAACAGGAGTGGTGCCCAGTGGAGCGGATTTAATCAGTCAGTTTCAAGGTGGTTTGGTCGAAGTGGATCTTGGCGCCGGTAAAATACAGCGGCATTCATGGCCCTTTCCGCAGTGGCAGGTGTTGTTTTTTGCCACTGGTAATAAGCTAGCAACACATGAGCATTTAAAAGAACTTAAAGATTTAGAGTTAAATGATTTGCGTTTACTCTATCACAAAGCCATGTCAGCTTTTAAAGATCGACAAGCTAGCGCCTTTGCCGAAGCTCTTCGAGAATATCAGGCGGCACTTATGTTGCAAGGATGGCAGAGTCCAGCAACAGGAAGTCTGTTAACATCCATTAATGCGTTACCTGGGATCGTGGCTGCCAAAGGTTGTGGAGCTATGGGCGCAGATGTCATCGCTGTGATGGTAGAAAGCTCTAAAATGTCAGAGATTATCTCTGAAATCGACACCCTGGGTTTAAGATATATAGGTAATCTTGAGAATCGCACAGAAGGTTTTGCGTGGAAGTGGAATCCACAAAGTTCTATGCAAAAGCCTGGTCAGGAGGTTCAATGGGTTTGATGCGCTATGAAGCAAAGGCGCCCTCCAATATCGCTATTGTTAAGTATATGGGTAAGTCGGACTCCTCTTTAAATGCAGCGACAAATTCATCGATATCCTACACATTGCCTCACTTATTAACGACGGTATCAATTGAAGTCAGCAAAGAGGTGCAGGCAGTATGGCGCCCTGAAACTCCTGATTTTCAATTGAGTGAAACCGGGAAGAAAAAATTCTTAGCTCATTGGGATCGTTGTCACCAACGCTTAGCTCCTCAATTTCAGCAGGGAGTTGAGATCACTTCAGGTAATAACTTTCCGTCAGATTGTGGTCTAGCCTCTTCAGCATCCAGTTTTGCCGCACTCACTGAAGCAGCCGATGGTCTTTTTCGCGGGGCCGGTGCTCGTGAGCGTGAGGGGGGTCGAGAGGGTGTGGCTCGGCTGAGGC
>CAZYOE010000131.1:0-13638 GCA_964648725.1 uncultured Pseudobdellovibrionaceae bacterium
GATTCCCGTCATGCTCATTGACGAAGCGTCGGAGCTAAAGTGAACTGTATTGAAATAGAACTATTTTTCTGATTTCAAAAATGACCTACACAGTTTTAATGGTTCAATCAAATATAATTAGTCCCACTAAAAACCTTCAACTGGACAGAGTAGTGTCTATCATTGTATTAAAAGTTATATGCCGATTGTTCGAGAAGCAAATGCTGATGACATTGATCTCCTGATTTCCCACTGTGAACGCCATTTTAAAGAGCCTGGCGTGGGCGGTATTATTGCTCAACCTTTTTCGGAAACTGAACCCTTCAATGCCGGTGAATGCAAAACTCGAACACTTAAGCATTGGGCTACCACGCCAGGCCTGGGCCGTTGGGAAAAGGCTTGGGTTCTTGAGGATGGCGATAAAATTGTTGGGCATCTTGAGCTGGTGGGTACCAATAATGCCGTTCTCGCCCATCGTGCGAAGCTAGGTATTGGAATTGAAGTCCCTTATCGAAGCTTAGGCTTTGGTAAAAAATTGATCAATGCTGCCCTAGATTGGGCTCGGCAACAAACTTTCCTCAGTTGGATCGACCTTGATGTTTTTTCTCATAACACGGCGGCAATCAATCTTTATAAACAAATTGGATTTATAATTGTGGGCAACACCCCAGATCGACTCCGCGTGGCTGGTCATAAAATTGATGACCTTCACATGGTTTATTCACTCGCTAGCAAGGCCGAAACCCAACCTTCATCCAGAACCATCGGGCCACTCAATATTGATCAACTTGAATATATAGAAATGAACACCAAGACAGAAAAGCTCTCACATTCAGCGGTACTGACGGAAAAAATAGATTTTCAAAAGCTTTTCGTGCATCATGAAATCATTCCTCCGGGTCGCCGCTCATCTCGTCCGCATTTTCATTCACACACAGAAGAAATGTTTTTGGTGATGGAGGGACACCCAACGATCATCTATGGTTCAAAATTCTTTCAAGCTAATCCAGGAGATTTTATTGGCTTTGCCGCTGGCGAAAGACTACTTCATTGCGTTCACAACCACACTGATAAAACAGTACGTGTACTGGGAATCTGTGCGGACCACCCTTTGGACCAGACTCATTATGACGTTAAAAAATAAATTAAGATTTTGGCTTTATCCATTTAAGCATCGCGTGGTCTGAATGAAGCGCACTCGCTTCAAGACTTGCCCACAGCGCCTGATAGTCCTCGGCACTTCGATTTGAGCCTAACTTAAATTTTCCTTCAAGACTTTCCACTGTCATTCGTAAGCCCACGATCCCCTTGACAAGCGATTGTCGAAAATCCTCTGGCAAGTCATATTGCCAAAGAGATTGATCTGCTTCTTCAAAAACACGAACTGATTTCTGTAAAATCTGTTCTATCTCTGTGGCATCTTGAATCACTTGAAAGCAACCTCTTGCTTCAACTACCGTGTAGTTCCAGGTTGGTACATTGATTTTATTGACGTAGCGAATTGGTGAAATATACCGATCTGGCCCGCGAAAACTCAATAAAGTGGAATTATTTGTAAATTCCTTCCAATGGGAATTCGCCCGCGCCATATGACCGAACAGGCTAACTTTATTATCAATCATTTCTGCTATTATAGGAATGTAGCTAGTATTTAAGGAGCCATTCACCGCTGTCACAATAGTTGCCAACGGGTATTCCGAGATGAACTTTAAAATTGGTTCCTGGTCCGTTATTTTAAAATGAGTGGGATTATACATCGATATCCTCGCAATGAGTTCATTACCAAACTTCAGGTGAAGGCGACAAACAAATGTCTCCACTTATCAAGAACCGGCACAAACAAAAATGCCAACATACTAAAATTGAGCCATAAAAAAAGACCTAACCACTTTTCACCATTGGAATTAGTGTAGCTCACTAAAGTTTTAATAATGAAAAATACGAAAGGAATAATCAAAGCTAAGTAGGCCCAGCTCGCTTGCACAAACCAAGGTGCCGCTAATGCCACAACAACATATAGAATAGTGTATACGATGATCTGGCCTATAGTTTTTTCTGTACCTAAGGCTACTGGCAAAACCGGAAACTCACCCTTAGCGTAATCGTCTTTAAACTTAAGAGCTAAAATCCAAAAGTGCGGAATCTGCCATAGGAAAAGAATTAAGAATAAATAGATTGAATCACGGTGATACCAATTTGGGTCGTTTGCGACATAGCCAATAGTCACGGGCAATGCCCCTGGAATAGCTCCGGGTATCGCACCGAAAACCCATTTTTTCTTCCAAATGTAAACGTAAAGACCATTATACATGACGACCGTCAACAGACCGAAGACCAATGCTAGTGCAGAACTCAAATATAAAAATAGGCATCCCGATAGCAAATGAACGGCTGCGATAATTAAACCACCTCGAGGTGAAATTTTACCGCTTGCAATGGGGCGTTTAGAGGTACGATCCATTTTTTGATCTTGCCGCCACTCCTGCACTTGGTTCAGTGAAAGACTGCCGGCACTCAAAAAAAAGAGTCCAAACACTAAATAGATTAGATGGAGAGCATTGAATGGTTGTTCGACAATAAAAGAGGTGGCGTAACCCGCCACCCCTGATAAAAGAACAAAAATTACTATACCCAGCTTTATAAGCTCAGAATAGGTTTTAAGCATCGAACTTACAGCGTATTTTGAACTGCAACTCTAGTAAATACATCGAGTGCGCATAGGACAAATAACAACGTCACAAAAAAGAACGCTGTTCCAAAAATCACCCGGTTGATAACTGAGTCGTACTTCATGTGCATGAAATACGACATAACCAAAATCGCTTTAGTTGTTGCAATGATAAAAGCGACCGGAGCTGCCAATGAACCTAGGTGTAAATTGTGAAAAATAACCGTAAGGACTGTAAGCACCAACAAAACCGCTAAAATAATACCAAAAACTTTAGCTGGAATTACGTGGTGAGAAGATTGATTTGCTGCCATTTTTGCCTCCTACCCAATAAGATAAAGAATTGGGAATAAGTAAATCCAGATAAGGTCAACGATGTGCCAAAAAATACCTACACCTTCAACAGGTGTGTAGTAATGGTCATCGAACTCACCACGCATAGCTCGCAACATAACCCATGTGATTAAGCCCATGCCGATAAGAACGTGGATACCGTGCAAACCAGACATGACAAAATAGAATGAGAAATAGAGTGCTAAATTACTGTGCTGAGCGCCCTCATAAGCAAACCATTTTCCTGGGTAGATACCTAGGTGAAATTTATGAGTGTACTCCATGTATTTAATAACCATGAAGATCAAGCCACAAACTAAAGTCACGGCCAGATAAGGAACGGCTTTTTTCCCATTCTTACTTTGCAGAGACTGAATAGCCATCGCCATAGTGTACGAGCTCAAAAGCAGAACACAAGTATTTATAAAGCCCATTTTCCAGTCGAGATGACTTGCACCTTCTGCAAACATGGCTGGATAAAGAGCATGGAAGATCGCATAGGCAACGAAAATGGCACCAAACATAAGGATCTCTGTTGCCATAAACAACCAGATTCCTGTTTTAGAGGTTTCATATTCATGCTCTGCACTTTTAAAGTGATGGGCAAAATGGTGTTTGCCTGCATGTACTGTATTATCTGTACTCATAAGGCCCCGCTGTAATTACTGGTTCAACATCAAAATTATGATGTGGTGGAGGTGATGGAATTGTCCACTCTAAAGTTTTAGCACCCCAAGGATTTGCTGGCGCAGCTGCGCCCGATCTAAGAGCGCGAACGATTGTGATCATAGCGACCACGAAGCCAATACCAATCATATAGGAACCCACTGTGGAGATCTTATTGAGCGATTCATACATTGGTAGGTAATCAAAGTATCGACGTGGCATACCCATTGATCCCAAAATAAATTGTGGGAAGAAGGTTACGTTAAAACCTACGAAAACGAAAACGAACGAGAGCCGAGCCCAAGCTTCGCTGTACATTTTTCCGTACATTTTTGGAAACCAGTAGAACAAGCCTGCCATAAGTGCCATCAATACCCCACCCACCATCACATAGTGGAAGTGAGCAACTACGAAGTAAGTATCATGGAAATGAACATCAAGGCTAAGAGTTGCCAACATAATCCCTGTTACACCACCGATGGCAAACAAGAACATGAAGCCAAGTGCATAAAGCATTGGTGCCGCAAATTGGATTGAGCCTCTATAAAGCGTTGCAACCCAGTTAAACATTTTAATGGCCGTTGGAACACCCACAAGCATCGTTAAAACCGAGAACACAATGCCCGCAATCTCTGACTGGCCACTCACATACATGTGATGACCCCAAACAAAGAAGCTCACTGCCGCAATGCCCAAGCTTGAGTATGCAATCGCAGTATAACCAAAGATTGTTTTTCTTGAGAATGTTGTGATGACTTCACTGATGATACCCATGGCAGGCAAAATCATGATGTAAACTGCCGGATGCGAGTAGAACCAGAAAAAGTGCTGGAACAAAACTGGGTCACCACCCAAAGAAGCATCAAAAAAGCCGATACCCAAAGTTCTTTCTGCCACCAACAAAAGTAAAGTGATACCCAGAACTGGAGTCGCTAGAACCTGAAGAATACTTGTTGAGTAGATCGCCCAAACAAAAAGCGGGATTCGACCCATTGTCATTCCAGGGGCTCGAAGCGTGTGGACTGTAGCGATAAAGTTCAATCCGGTAAGAACTGACGACATGCCCATAATGAATGCCGCTACTACCATGGTCACGGTCGCCGTGCTGGTTTTGATACTGTAAGGCGTATAGAACGTCCATCCAGTATCTATTTTAGAAGTAAACAAAGTTGATAGAGCGAGAATCGCTCCAGCCATGAAAACATACCAGCTAGCCAAGTTTAAGCGGGGGAAGGCCACGTCTTTTGCACCAATGTGAATTGGTAAAAAGAAATTTCCTAAAATCGCCGGAATCCCAGGAATGATGACCATGAAGACCATAACGGCCCCGTGATAGGTCATCACTTGGTTATAGGTGTTAGCTCCCATGATCGTTTCACCGGGGCTAAACAATTCTGTTCTGAGCAAAAGGGCAAATGTTCCACCTGCTAAGAAAAAGATTGCCACAAAAACTGCATACATAAGTCCGATACGCTTGTGATCCAAAGAACACAGCCATGACTTAATGCCTGCAAACTCATTGATATAATTTTTTCCAGTACTTGCGTGCGTTGCCATAGGATTCTTTACCTCTTACTTCTGGTTCTTAATGAATTCGATAATGGCTGTTAGGTCTTCTTCAGAAATTTGGCCTTGGAAACTAGGCATAACTCCCTTAGGGTAACCTTTAACTGTTTTTGCCGTAGGATTTACGATCGACTCACGAAGGTAGTTTTCATCTGCCTTAGCTTCCGATCCATCATCAAAGGACGAGGTTCTACCAAATAGAGCTTTAAATGTTGGACCCACTTTTGGGCTACCATCAAGACTATGACAAGCCACACAGCCTTTATCCGCAAAAAGTTTTGCGCCTGCGCCTCCAACTGGAGCTTCGGTCGTTGCTAACCATTGTTCGTACTCATCCAGCGGCATTACTTTTAATCTGAATGCCATGTTTGAGTGATCTTGTCCGCAATACTCTGTGCAGAAAATATGGAACTCACCCAATTTCTCAGCCTGAAACCAAAGAGTTGTGTATCGACCAGGAACCACGTCTTGCTTAATACGAAAGCTAGGAATGTAAAAGCTGTGAAGAACATCTTTAGATGTCATGATCAATTTTACCGGCATACCAACAGGTACAGCTAAATAGGGATCGACTTTGCTGTTAACGGTTTTACCGTTCTTGTATTCAAACTGCCATAACCACTGTTGACCATAGACATGAATTTCTTTGGCGTCAGCAGGCGGGTTTCTCATTTCATGAAATATCGACCAACCCCATGCAAACATGATGAGGAACATAACTAATGGGATAAAGCTCCATAAAAATTCCAACATAGAGTTGTGAGAAATATATGGAGTTTTATCATTGTCGGTTTTGCGACGATATTTTGTCACAAAATAGATCATTCCACCAAGAAGCAGAACGCAAGCTATAAGGCTCGACACTAATAAGAACTTATAAAGACTGTCCCACTCGCCAGCGATCTTAGTCGCATCAGTCGGTGCGAAAGAACTCGCTTTAGCTATTGATAACCACCACATGAAATTCCACCCCATTCTCTAAAAGGTTGACCTACTCAATTATATTTACGCTAATCGACGCCGTGATCTGATCCAAAATGGAAGGAGCCAGATCGCCAGCACCAATATCATCAGACCTCCACCCAATTTCATGATATTTGACACGAAAGGTGAGTATTTGCTCTGATGTTCATCGTATCTAAAACAAAATAAAACCATTCGATCCACGAATGTTCCAAGTTTCCCGTCCACAGACTCGTTTAATGCAAGTTTGATATCTTGTGGTTGAAAGAATACCCCTGGCAAGTAACGAGTGATTTTTCCTTCGGGCGAAACAACAATGGCGGCTGATGGATGCGCCCATTCATTCATTTCTTGATTCCACCGAAATTTAAATCCAATCGCCGAAGTGAGAGCTTTAATGGAATTTGAATCGCCCGTTAAAAAGTGCCAACCGACTTCGCCTTGAGGCCGATCATAGAGCTTCATATAGCTGGCCTTTTTTCCCTTGGCTAGTTCGGGGCCTTCATGGTCATCAAAACTAACAGCAAGAACTTCGTATTTGTCGCCGGCATTCCAGTCTAAACCCTTAAGTCCCTCAGTCAGACCATTGAGATGATAATTACAAAGACTTCGGCAACCATAATAGACAGGACTTAGAATAACGGGCTTTCCAGGAGCTAAAAATTGGCCGAGCTTAACAATCTGACCATCTTCATTTTTAAATTCGAGATCCAAGGGAAGATTTGAACCGATTTTTTGATCAATGCCAACACCCTGAAGCTCTGGAACAGGCTCCGTTACGCTCTTACCAATGGGTTCCGTCAGCTTCGCTGAAGCTTGAACCGTTTGAAGTGCGATCAATGATGTCAACAAGAGCTTCAAATAACCCAAGCTCATTCCTCCTACTCAGCAATTACTTTGCAGAAGCCGCAAATTCTTTGAGTTTTGCAGCGTCGTCAGCACCTTTGTTTTGAGTGATCGAACGAATAAATTGAACAAGAGCCCAACGATCTGCTGTTTTTAATTGTGCGAAACCTGGCATTGAAGTGCCGGCGATTCCATTGCTGAGGGTATTAAAAAGAGCGATTGAATCACCGCCAACTTTCCACTTACCTTCAACCAAGTTTCTAGGTTTTGGATTCAAGGCAGCACCAGCGGCACCATCGCCCAACCCTTTGTCACCGTGACACATTGTACAGTTTGCTTTGAAAATTCCCGCCCCATATTGAGCTACTTCAGTGCTTTCAACCCAAGGCTCTTTCACTGTGGTGATATCAATTGCTTTAGGCGCGGCTTCTGCTTCTTTTGCAATCTCCTGAACCTTTTCACCCATATCCACTCCAGGATGAATGACCACGAGGTAAATTAAGAAGGTAAGTACAAATACCATCGTGAAGATAAAGGTAATAAAGCCGCCGCGGTTGTAGTCTTGATTATTCTCAGCCATTCCCACATTCCTATATTTTGAATCTAATTGTTGAGATTTTAGGCCCTAATTTCGCATCAGTTACCTTGCATGACAAGCCCCTCACCCTGAATTGTTTTAAAATTCCAAAGCGAAGTTGAAACTGAACTGATTATGGACTTCTGACACCAATACAAAAAAAAGCACTGCGGTGCAAAGAAAATTTTTGGGACCCCGAGTGACCAAGTTTGACTTCAAGTCAAATGGTTGGCTACTTTGCCCCTATGCCAGACAACAGCAATACATCTATTAATAATGGGGCGGCGACAACTTCACCACCCGGACCCCAGGTTTTGAGTGTTGAAACCTTAAATCGCCTCATCCGAGGACAGATTGAAAGTCGCTTCACCCAAGTTTGGGTTAAAGGTGAATTGAGTAATTTTAAGGCACACACTTCTGGACACTTCTATTTCAGCTTGAAAGATGCGAACTCTCAAATTCGCGCGGTAATGTTTCGAGGCTATAATGCGAAACTGAAATTCAGGCCTCATGATGGCCTTGAAGTTTTGATACGCGGAAAAGTAACGGTATTTGAACCTCGTGGTGAATATCAAATCACCTGTGACACCATGGAGCCGGTAGGAGCTGGTGCTTTACAAAAAGCCTTTGAACAGTTGAAAGAAAAATTAAAACGCGAAGGACTTTTTGATCCCGCTCACAAACGTCCACTTCCAAGTCTGCCGCGGCATGTGGCCATCGTGACTTCACCAACGGGCGCCGCTATTCGCGATATCCTAAATATTTTAGAACGACGGGCGCGCGGTATCGAAGTAACAATTGTTCCTACCCTGGTGCAAGGCGAGGCAGCGGCGCCCGCGATTCGCGAAGCCTTTCAAAAAGCCACTCAACTGCCTGGCGTTGAAGTGATCATCATTGGTCGCGGTGGAGGTTCCATTGAAGATATGTGGTGCTTTAACGATGAGGCCCTGGCGAGATTGATTTCTCAAAGCCCCGTCCCCGTGATTTCAGCTGTTGGCCACGAAATAGATTTTACTATTTCTGATTTTGTTGCCGACGTCCGAGCCCCAACTCCTTCGGCTGCCGCTGAACTTGTTATTAAGAGTGCTGAAGAAGTAATGAATAAAGTTTTAAACCTAAGACGCCTCCTGTTATTTTCAATGGACCGCACACTTAAGGCTCAAAAACAAAAATTAGTTATTCTTAACCACCGGCTGATTGATCCTCAGCGCCGCATTCAAGATCTTATTCAACGCAATGATGACCTCAGTACTCGTTTAAATCTGTCCATTCAGCGATACTTGCAACGGCGTCGTGATGGTATTGCACTTCTCACGAAACGACTTGGCACTCCGGACTATGTATTGCAGCAGAAGCGCGCGTCTTTGGAGACGCAAAACATACGCCTCAAAATGTTGGCGGAAAGAACCCTCACGCAAAAAAAGCACCGGCTGGAAAAACTCATGGGCCTTCTTGATAGCTTGAGCCCATTGAAAGTGGTTGATCGTGGTTATTCTTTAGTTACCAAAGACGGCCAACTCGTAAAGTCAGTCTCGCAAGTAAACAAAGGTGATTGCATTGATTTGCAAGTTACTGACGGCAAGATCAGCGCCCAGGTTCTTTAATATATATTTAGAAATTTAATACAGGAGAATCTATGGATTTTGAAAAGAAACTCACTCGCCTCGAAGAAATCGTACAAAAAATGGAAAAAGGAGAGCTTCCTTTAGAGCAATCACTTAAATTATTCGAAGAGGGTATTGGACTCACTCGCGAGTGCCAAACCCAACTCACCGAAGCTGAAAATAAAATTCGTTTACTCGTTGATGTTGACGCTAATAAACAACCGATCACCAAACCTTTCAGTGCTGAGGAAGCCTAATAATGGAATTATCCTTGCCAACCGTACAGCTACAGATGCTTGAAGAGTTTTTGCATCGGCACTTTGACAAAGTTCTTCGTCATGGTGGCGAAGAAGAAAACAAAGGTCACTTTCAGCTCATTGAATCCATCAAGTATTCACTGTTTTCAGGTGGCAAGAGGTTTCGACCTTCGGTTGGTCTTCTTTTGGGGAATGCCATGGCGATTGCACCCCAAAAACTGATTCCCTGGTTGGCTGCCGTAGAATGCATTCATACTTACTCTTTGATTCATGATGATCTCCCTTCGATGGACAACGATTCCATGCGCAGAGGCAAACCGACTAATCATATTTTATTTGGTGAAGCCACCGCCCTCTTAAGTGGCGATGCACTTTTAACTGAAGCTTTTTCGATTATTGGACAAAACTATATGGAGACCCCCGACGTAGGTTTGCAGCTCGTGCGCATTCTGGCCCTTGCCTCTGGAGTCGAAGGTATGGTAGGCGGCCAGGCCATGGACCTCGCTGCAGACATGGAAAACCTCAAAATTGAAACCGCAGAATTAATTCATCATCTAAAGACCGGCGCACTGATTCGCTCAGTGGCTGAAGGCGTGGCCGCGATCGCTCGCTCCACCTTTGAGGATGCCGCTCGCATCACTCAATTCGGAGTTCATTTGGGATTTGCTTTCCAACTTAAGGACGATCTCCTTGATTTTGAACCCAACAACAAAGATCCAAAAAATTTGGCCTGTCATTTGGGCCCCACGAAAATTAAAGATCTTCTCGAAACCATCTCTCGTCGAGCCGAAGAACAGTTAAGGTTTTTAGGAAAATCCGCGGAACCTCTGAATCGATTGATTGAATATAATATCAAGAGAAATCATTAGCCAATGACTACCCCCTCACCAGAAATTCGCATTGACCAATGGCTGAGCCAAAATGGCTTTGCGAATTCTCGCACGCATGCGGCCAGTTTAATTGAAGAGGGACAAGTGGAAATTAAAATGACCTCCGCTACTGCGTGGGTAAAAGTGACCAAACCCAGTTATAAGCTCCCAAATGATTTTTCTAAAGATCAAATTCAAGTTTTAACAGGGCCCGCCAATCGTTATGTTTCTCGTGGTGGCCTAAAACTCGAAGGCGCTTTAGCTCATGTGGGTTTATCAGTTAAAGGTTTGCGAGTTTTAGATGTGGGAGTATCTACAGGTGGGTTTTCGGACTGCTGCCTACAACAGGGCGCTGAGCATGTGGTGGGTATAGAAGTGGGCCATGGGCAACTCGCGCCCGGAATGAGTAAACATTCTAACTTTATACAGTTTGAAGGTATTAATGCTAAAAACTTACCTGCCCATCAAGCGGAGATTGCCGAACTGCAAAAATCCTTTGATCTGATTGTTGGCGATGTTTCCTTTATTTCGATCACGGCCATTCTCCCGCATTTTTTGCCTTTGTTAAAAACAGAAGGCCGCGTGCTCTTTTTGGTCAAACCGCAATTTGAATTAGACGCCTCTGCTCTTAATAAAAACGGCATCGTTAAGGACCCTCGATCTTACGAAGTAGTTAAAACAAAAGTTATCGAATCCTGCCAGCATTCTGGCCTTAACGTCATAGACTATTTTGCTTCTAACCTTGCCGGAAAAGATGGTAACAAAGAATTCTTTGTTTTCGCCAGCTTAAGGCCAATTTGAACTTGGCAAAGCAATGGACTACTAAGGTATAGTATTTAGATTCTGCTGAAAAAGTTTGAGGTATTACATCTATGAAAATTAAATCTTGGGTAAAAGCGGCTAGTCCTTTGGTTTTTATGCTTTCGGTAGGTTGTCAAAACTTTCCGATTGTTGAAAGCAAACGTGAAGGCGCTCCAAAATCTGATAAACACACGGGAGCGCCAACAACTCCCGCTCAAAAAGAAGGTACTAATAACCTTCCATCCGATGATTACGAGGACGCTCGCGAAAATCCTCCCTACACCGAAGAGGAACCAAAACCCGAAACCCCGCTGACCACCGCGCCAACAACACCGGCGGTTCGACCCGCTCCTCCTTCACCGAAAGTGGGAATCATTATTGGCCCCGGTTTCATGCGCAGCTTTTTGGCCGTCGGTATTTTACAAGAGTTCCATAAGGCGCGCGTTCCCGTGCAGGCTCTTGTGGGATTTGAATGGGGAAGTTTGCCAGCTGCCCTTTATTCATCGAATGGCCAGGCCAACGAAGCTGAATGGCAAATGCTCAAACTCAATGAAAATTCGGTGCTAAAGAAGTCGCTCATTCGCAATCAAATTGAGCCACAGTCGACATCGGAACTCCAGGGGTTTTTAGCGCAGGCCTTGAACAAAAAGTCCTTTGACCAAAGCCGGATTCCTTTTGAATGCCTCACCTACGACTATAAAAAGAAGCAGTATTTTTGGATGAAAAAAGGCGATATGGCAAAGGCGCTTTCGTACTGTTTGGCTTCCCCTCCCTTTTTCAAGCCCTATCTTAATAATATCGGCGCAATTGATCTCAAATTAGCGGCTGATAACCTCAGACAAAAAGGCGCCAACTACATAGTTTTAATTAACCCCTTAGGAGGCAACAAAGACTATTTAGATGACACTTTTAGCGTTGAAGCTCAGGTTTTATGGTCATTGCAACAATACGAGCTAATGAAGACCACTGGAATCATAGATTTTGTGGTGGATACTTCTAGCGCACCCTTTTCTATGTTGGATTTTGGCGCTCGTCGTGACATGATCCGAAAAGGCCAGGAAATTGGCGTTCAGGCCGTAAAGAAACTGAGCTCTAAACTTGGAATTTGAATCGGAGTTTAAAATATGTCTCGCCTACCTACTGAATCAATTGAAACTTTCGTGCAAAGAAGAAAAGCTTTGGGCAAAAAAATTTTTGGAGGAGCACTTCTTCTTGCCGCTCCCCCAGAACATATTCGCAATCACGATGTTCATCATCCCTATCGACAGAGCAGCTCACTCTATTATTTAACTGGCTTTGAAGAGCCAGAATCGATTTTGCTTTTGCGTCCAGGAATGAACCCTGAATCTGTTATGTTTGTACGCCGTAAAGATCCCGAAAAAGAAACCTGGGAAGGTTTTCGATATGGGCCTGAGGCCACTGGCTCTATTTTTAAAATTGATCAGGTTTATCCTATTGATGAGTTTGAAGCGCGCACCGTTGAGTTATTGAAAGGTGTCGAGAAGCTTTACTATCGACAATACTTGAATCCTGAAGTTGATGAAAAGGTTCAAACTATTTTAGTGAAGACCTCAAAAGCGCAAGGCCGTACAGGAGTGGGATTGCTTCCTCTTTACGATGCCGAAGAGCTTTTAGGTGAAATGCGTGTGATTAAGTCCGAGCCTGAACTTCAGAACTTGCGCAAGGCCTGTCAGATCAGTGCCGAAGTTCATATGGAGGCCATGCAATATGTTCGCCCTGGAATGAACGAGCGCGAACTCAATGGTTTTATTCTTTATCAAATGATGAAACGCGGATCGGCGCGCGAAGGATACGGCGCAATCGTGGCATCAGGTAACAGTGCTACGACTCTACATTATATTTATAATGATCAACCGTGCAAAGCTGGTGACTTATTACTAGTGGATGCAGGTGCAGAGTATAACTATTATACCGGCGATATCACACGGACTTATCCCGTGACGGGAAAGTTCACTGATGAACAAGCGCATTTATATGAAGCCGTCTTAAAAGTCCAAAAGGCTATTATTGATGTGCTTCGCCCTGGATTGGCGTTTAAAGAACTTCATGACATGGGCACACAAATGCTCACAGATGCCATGTTAGAACTTGGATTATTAGAAGGCCGCAAAGCCGATATTATCGAAGCCTTAGAGCACAAACGCTATTATCCCCATGGAATTGGCCATTGGTTGGGTATGGATGTGCATGATGCTGGTCTTTACTTTATCAAGGGTCAGCCACGTACCATTGAAGAAGATATGTGCTTTACCATTGAGCCAGGTCTTTATATTCCGGCCCATGATACAAAAGCGCCTGAACGTTATCGTGGAATCGGTATTCGCATTGAAGATAATTTGCGAATCACCAAAGATGGCTGTGAAAACATGACGTCTTTGGCACCAAAAGAAATCAAAGATATCGAAAAACTTATGGCAAAATAGTTTTAAACGGGCGGTGGCTCGCACCGCCCTTCAGGTGACGAGTGGACTCCAGTAAAATTTCATCA
>CAZYOE010000132.1:0-13623 GCA_964648725.1 uncultured Pseudobdellovibrionaceae bacterium
TAATCGTAACATTACATTAACAACCAATCTGCCGGTTTATCCCGGCGCACGGAGGGAATATGAAGAAAAAGCTATCTATTATCTTCTTTGTTATCGCAGCTATCGGTGTATTTGGAACAGTAGTAGTAATGAGGTCAGGCCAAAAAAAATGTCCTGAGGGAACAGTCTTAGATAAAGAGTTGTCCAACTCTGTCAGAGTATATTGTATGTCAGACAAAATAAATTCGAAAAGCTACCAAACAGAGTATCACCTGTCTAAGCCTAGCCAAATTAAATGTCATTTTGAACTAATGCTTATTGAGCACTGTCCAACTTGTGTAAATAAAACACATTACGTGCTTACTGGAAATCAACAGTGCTGGTACCAAAATGGAAAACAATTTTTCTCGCTAGAAACAACGAACAACAAACTCACTGGTAAGGGGACCGTTTGGAGGGACAATGGCGAACTCTGGTTTACTTTTGAAAAAGCAGGGACTAAGGATTTTGATTTACAGGTAACTTATGGATCAACTATCGATGGGATCAATAAAGACCTAGGCAATGCTTTGATTGGAAAACTCATGTCAGGCTATTCAGATGACTGGAAAAGTGATGGCACGAAAGAAGAAGTGGACATTGTGAAATTATCACGGATGGCTGACAAGTTTACTGAATGAAGCAATCCCACGTTACAACGATAAAAGTTATTTTTCGTTCATAAATTAATAATAGAAATAGAAACAGTTACACGAAAGGAGACAAAATGAAATACTTTAATATGATTTTGATAACTCTATTAAGTGCATGCTCAACTTCTCATAAGGTTGAAAAAGTCGATACTAAAATTGATGCTCAATCCACATATCGCGATTCTAAAATAGGAATCAATGCTGATAATCAAGCAATTCTTCAGACAGAAGTTTCTCCTGAAGTTGAGCTTGATAGAGCCATTTGGGCAAATAATGACCTCGAAGCAAAGCTAAAAACCGAGTACTCGTATCTAAAATGGTGTCGTCAAGACATGGCAGACCCTAGGCTTGGAGGTGACGGTAAGTTCACCGCTCCTCCAGAAATTGATGATTTAATCACGACTGAATTGCCAGATGAAAAGTTCGGTATCAATCACACAGGGAAGCTCACAATAGTGAAGCGTGAGCTCTATGAAGAGCGTCTGGAACGTGAACGAAAGAAGAATAAGGTCATTGAGAATCTGTATAAAACAGTACTCAAGCAAAAAGAAGATTGCGAATATTCAATGGGCGTTGCCCGTATTAAAGTCGGACTCCCCGCAAAACGGATTCGATCAGAAATGTATCGTGATCCTTCTGGTGAATTGAAAGTTAAAAAAGGAGAGGAAAACTTAGATGATGCTTTTACAAGAAAACCAAGTGGGGGTAATGAATGAAGATCATATTAATTCTATTACTTGTCACCACTTCAGCCCTTGCAATGGCTGATTGTTATGATCCTTTTGGCAAGGAAGTTCCCACGATATCAGCGTCATTTCTAAACCAGGCTGCTATGGCAAGCAAGCGACCTGATGGAAAAGTTGCGATTGTTATCAATGAGGATAATTTAAGTTCATTTATAAAACCTCTGCAGAAAGTAATCATTTACCATGAGTGTGGTCATATAGCTTTAGGTCACCTCTTAAAAGGCAAGATAGGTCTTGAAGAAGAACAAGATGCAGATTGCTACGGAATACGTGCAGCTCTGACTTTGGGTGAAGTGACTCTCTCCGATCTAGATAAAATTCAGAAAGGGTTTGAAAAGTTAGGACCTGGAGACTGGCAGCACTTAGGAGGAAAGCAAAGAGCTGTAAATATTAAAAAGTGTTTGGTTGACGGATTGACTGAATCTAAGTGGGTATCCTGCAAAAAGAAATATTACGACAACATAGAATTAATTGAAAAATCGATACCAACTATGAAAGCGCTTGCAAAAGTATGTGCATCAAGCCCTACCGCAGACGATTGTAATCAGGCTAAATCGCTGACCAAGACACTTAATGATGGGATCTTTAAAACAATTTCTGCTCTAGATGAAGAGTGTCCCTATGTCGTTGATCCAAAGTTTTCTAAGGACTTCAGCGAGTTTCAAAAATTAAAAATACAAATTACAGAAGGAGGACAAAAATGAATAAAGTAATCAAATTTTCGTTACCGGCTTTTATCTTGAATCTTATTTTAGTAACGATGACAATCGAAAGACAAGCCCACATTGGTATATATGGCGGAGGACTTCCAATAATGCCAGGGCCTCGTCATGACTGGATGTATTGGATAGCAACTGCAGTCTCTGTTGCTGTCTTTCACTTCCTCTATCTGCCGAAATGGGACCTTGTAAAAATTTGGAAAAGTTATGGCACTGTTTTTATTGCTGGTATAATTCTTTGGTTTGCAATCAAATCAATTCCAGATGAAATTTCATTTGTACACTTGCTACACGTAACAATGATTGGCTTTTTGATGCCAGCAACTCTTTTGCTTCTGGAAAAGCCTAATCTAAAAAAATGGAGATCTGTGTTCAAAGCAATTATTATGGGACCTTTGGCTGTTGTGCTCGCCAACGCAACTCTTAGCGAGCAAGGGTATGCAATTGGAGGTTCATTAGGAATTTTGCTAACGTCATTGGCTGCCTTTTTCATTGCAAATAAAAAAATAAAACCTGTTAGATTAGAACCAAAATAAATAACCAATTAATGTCGAATATTTTTTGAAAGGAGGTACCTTGAAGCCTTTGCAATTAATAGAAGAACAGTTTTTAAAAATCTTTAATACGGAGTCTGAGACTGAAGTTCAAAAAGCTTTGGATAAATTAAAAGAATTGGGCCTTTCAGATGAGCAAATAATTAGCGGAATAAAAGCAGGGTGTGATCACATAAAAAAGGAATGTTCGATCAATATTACGAAGAGGAAGGTATCATGAAACAGTTATTCAATTTTACAGTAGTGATTCTTGCCTTAATCTCAATTATAAACTGCAGTGGGAAAAAGGACGATGCCTCTCAAACTATGGCAAAGCTTTCTGCAATAATGGACATTGATAATACTTACTCTACCTTCTACAAATGTGCAGTTTCTGCTGATGGCGTTTCCTGTGGTGGTACAGCACAAGCTATTCCCACGATAAGCTCATTTGCAATATATAAAAATGCGGCAGACTGGAAATGGTCAAAAGTTAGAACAATGGATTTTGGCTGTAGTGAGGGTTTGCCAATCGGAGACTTAACGGGAGTGGATAGCACGACTTGGGAAGCGAGCTGCGCCCTTGAAGGCAGGCTTTATGATGGTACGTCAACTTCCGGCGCGCCTAGGTCAACGTGGAGTATTCCTGGCCGTAGTGATCCCGCTCAATATTTTTCAGCCTCAATCAATTTCTTTTCTAATCTTACATTTCAAGTAGTGAATAAAAAATCTCCTGGGAGCCCATGCCAGTCTACCATTGTATCAAGAGTTAGCAGTAGTGCATCTGCAACCTCAGAGACGCAAAGTTATATTTTCAGAGAGGGCTCAGTAACATTCCCAACAATGTTTAGCCTAGGAGCGAATTCTGCCACAAGAAGCGCTACCACAACCTCAAGATCACAACCTTTCGTTTTTGGCTTTCAACCCGCAGTAGATTCATCAGCATTAGTAGCTGCTGGTTATACTGATGAGAACATCGCAGCTCTTATGACTCCCCAGCTAGGGGAGTTTGTGCTATTAAAAATAAGTAATGGCGTCAGGACTTTTTATTGCAAAGCTCCTGACGCCATTGAGGGATCAATAGCTGTACCAGCATCTATAATGAATAATTTTTCAGGAAGCACAAACTTCCATCTAACCAGATTCAAATATATCTCCCAAAGCATTGGCGATAATATCGAGTTCTTGGTAATTCAGAGAATTGGTATGTATACTAATGGTACTGATGCCCTGGGGCAATCGGGTGGAACCGTAAACGTTTTTGTGGGTGATTGAGATAGGTAAATAAGAATTGAAATCGATAACCCCAACGAGATATCTCGTTGGGGTACCATGATTAGATATGTCTGTAAAGTGTTGACCTAGAAATTTGAAACATCCTGCAAATATCCATTATACTATTTTTTTTATCACTCATTAATGTTTTAGCCATACTCACTTGTTCAGGCTTGAGCTTCTCTGGTCGGCCACCAAGGCGCCCCCTGATTTTTGCGGCAGAAAGTCCAGCCATCGTCCTTTCTCGAAGCAGTGATCTTTCAAACTCACTCAGTGCACCAAATAGATGAAAGTACAATTTGCCATTTGCAGTTGTAGTGTCGAGAGCTTCGCTCAGACTTGTAAATCCAACTCCTCTTGAATTCATGGTATTAACCAAGCTGATCAGATTCTGAAGGGATCTTCCAAGACGATCCAATCGCCAGACGACTAAAACATCTCCCTTCCGAGCAAAGCTTAGAGCCTCAGTTAGTCCCTTGCGGTCGGCTATCGATCCACTAACCTGATCTGTGAATACCTTTTCACAGCCGTATTTTTTAAGCGCGTCAAGTTGAAGATCTAGATTTTGATCTTCTGTAGATGTGCGAGCATACCCAATTTTCATTTTGGTTCCTCCGTTTCATAAATGTGTTATGTTTGTAGTTTTAGGATTTTGATAATGACATTGAGTTATAGGACAGGTTTTAAGCTGTTTTAGCTATTATAATTCCTTTAAATTTTCCATCCCATAAACCCTCGTATTTGAGACTGCGATTAATATTCGTCAGCACGCATGATTGTTAAGACTCTGTGATCATTCTCATCATAATCAAACTTCCAAAAGTATTTTTCTTCATTTAGAAAAATGGCACCGAAGTCATTTTCTAAATATGGATTGTTTTCTTCTGTGAAATCTGAGTACTCACGAACCATCGCAAATAGTTTTTCGAGTTCTACTTCCGATAGCGAATCTACACCCGATGTCACAACCAAAATATGTGGTCGTGGGATGAGTGGGACCATACCCCTGAGCTTATCATTGATCTTAGCGATGACTGATGAGACTGATTTGCTTTCTGCGAGCATAGTTTTCCTCCTCTCTCTGAATGTGATCGTTTAGATAATTGATGCAGTCCCTTTCAAATGCATTCAACTTTTCGAATCCAGAGAGCATTTTGCCTTCCTCGCAGGTCTGATCATTCAGTTGAAGCAGGCCATAACTTTGGATATAGCTCTTGACCCCGCGATTAAGGAGGTCCAAAAGTAAATAGTATTGTTGCACTTCCATAGGAATAAAATCTACAAAGCGGTCCTCTATTGTTGCCATGCGCTTTTGCACGAGTTGTTTGATTGCTTGGTGGTTCATTGATACCTCCCAAAGTAATCCCTAGCTCTGTCTTGATCCTGATTGACCGGTTTAATATTATTTAACTTTTCCTGTTCGCTTAGCATGACCAAATTTGCTATCGTCAAAACGAGCGTGCTCACGGCTGATATTGCGTGACCAAGAAAGATTAATTTTTGCTGGGTCGGTAAGTTTTTAAAAGACACTTATATTCCTCCTGTTGTTAATTGGCATTGTTACCTAAAGGCCTTATACCAAGGGACGAAAAAATAAGTTGTAATAGGAGTTCAGTTAGGTTTTTTTAGGAACCTGAATTAATCTACTCACTTTTGAGGAGATTTGCGTTTAGTTTCAATTACAAGTTTCATTTTAAATATTCACCAGATGTACCTACAACAACTGAACTAAAATAGTTCCCTGAGCAACGGGTACAAGCTGAACTATTTGCTGCTCTTTCTGCATCAGCTTCAATAACAGGATGGTCACCACTCATTTGACAGACGACACAATTAAAGGGGCCGACCAATGCCTTTATAGAGAAAATGCCTGGTGCTGGTTAGAGTTTAAGGTCCGTCATGTAGGTAAAGGGGCTCCGCACTCAAAAAGCTAGTAGCTTCCAATTTGGCTACCGTTGAAAATTGATTCGCATGCTGCAAATTCATCTGGTCATGAATTACTTCATAATCACCTTAGCGAGATTTTTCTTTTTGCTTTTATAAAACTCTCTTAGAACTGTATTCATCGGTAATTTTTTACCGTAATATTCGCCCTTCCATGCGGTGTGAGTAGCAGTTAATGTGCCGTCACTCCATCCGGGGAAATCTTTTTTCCACTGGATATACTCTTTCAATGTAGGCTTAACTTTTGATTCATATACGTATAAACCCTCCGGATACATACAACTTAAATACCTATGCCAGTGCGAGTAATGAATATCCATTTCTCTCCCAGATTGCTTCAGGGCCTCTCGTTCGTTATGAGTTAATATCTTCATTTAAAACCTCCTTGGTTGTTGATAAAATTATTAGTGTTGCGATCACATCTAAAATAATAACTAAGTTGATTGGATACTGTCAGGTTTAGGCAAAATTCAACGGCGTATCTGGTTGATCTTACCATTTTCTCTGTCAGCTTTTCCCGCACAACCCCTATCACCTTTATATAGGAGTGCGCCGAAACCTGACATTTACCGCTTTTTTAGTATAAGTTTCTGCTTTCCCTCACTATTTTTAGTTTCGAAAAATCCTTCCTCAACGAGCCAATCCAAAAATGCATTCCATTGCGGTCGTTCCCCCATCTTATCAGCAGTTCTATCGACATAACCTTTTTCATCTAACTTTTGTTTAATATGTTCCATTCTTTTTTCATATGTTCCCCTACGGCCAGGCCACTCAGATGATATAGGATCAACAGGCAATAGTGTTCTTGCCACAATTTTTAATGGTTCATTCTTTAGAAACTTCACCATTGTGTGGACAATGGCATCGATCTTTATTTGAAATTTACTTGTCGACTTAGGTACATTTGCTTCGGCAAGATACAAACTAACAAGTGAGGGGGTAGTTAAAATTCGGTTTCGTAAGAATTTAGGAAAGGCCATTGCGTGTAGGTTTCCGGAATAAAAGCAAACTGTGGGACTTGCACTTCTTGGAGCTCTCATCAAAGCCTGAACAACTGTACGAGTTTGTTCATATTGAATTAGGGCGTCCATTGCAATACTCGGCTGGATTTTTCTTGCCTCCATGAATAGGGGAGCTCTATTTGACCAGTTACTAATACCATTACCATCTACAGTGCATAAGCTATACTCTGTTCGATTTATTCCCCGAGAAGATGAGCTTCTGAGTTTATCAATGGTGATTAAAGCTTTGCGTTGATCAACACTCGATGCATGGACTGAAAAGTCATGTTCAAAAGTATCTTTATGCTGACTTTCTAATTTAAACCTACCCTTAATCTTTGGATTTTCATTTAAACCTTTGTAAAAGCTGTTGGCATTATTAGTGTTAGTAGAAAAATGAAGAATGGAAATATCTTCCAAATGGCTTTGCACTTTGACATAGATTTCTTCAAAGGCCCACGGGGGTAAATTTTCAGTATCATTGTTAACTATGATCAGTGCCGACCGATGGAATAAACCATCAATAGATTGAAGGTTAACATCTTCCGGTTCAATAAGAAGATTTGCAGCTATCAAGCTGGCATCAAGTAATGTGCCGGACAGAAGATTTGAGCGCCCTTTGAGAAATCGTAAGACTCTTTCATAATGTGCTTTGTTCAAATATCTAAGACTAAGTCGACAATGAGGGTTCCCATGTGGCTTTTCAAAGGGTTTTCTTTCTGGAAAAAAATAGATTTGCCCAGATGAGTTGTCGATGAAATCTACTAATTGCAGAAATGTTTTTAATGCTGATTCAAACCCGCCATCGAGCTTTACCTCTGGATTAACTTGAACGATCCTTTTCATTTGCGCAATACGCATTCGATCATCAGATAGATCTGGGTCATGATCTGAATCCTTGATATCTACAAAAGATATTCTCGATACATTAATTGGAATAGCAAACTCTCCCCCCTCTTCATCTTCATATCCAGTTATTCGGATTAAACTTGATTTGTTCTTTTCTTCAATATCATCGAGAAACTCCCTGGTTGATGTGTCAGCTTCACATGAAGGAATGGTATTGAATATTGCGGCAACAGCTTCATGTGCTTTTGAAAAATCGAATATAGGTTTGATGATTTCTTTTTCGACTCCTCTTTTTACTGTAGATATTGCATTCTCGAGTAACTCCTTTATATTATTTTTATCACCGATACCTTGAAGGTCTTCGCAACGACCTGTTGATGGTTTAATTTTAGGATGATCAGCCAAATGTGGCAGACACGTCTTGCAATCTTGATTACAGATTTCACGTATCGTATGTGCCTTTCTTTGGCGGGGTTCCATGAGAATGAGACTCTTTTGTTGTGTATTCTGGAGTGTCTCAAAGAGAGTATCAGCTTCGTCGATATTAATTTCATCAACAGGAATCTTTTCCAGGATATCAAGGGCTGGGCCAGTGCCCAAATATGCTATTGTGGCAGCTATTATCTTTGGAGTATCCGCCATTGCCAGTATGTGACTTACTAGCTTGGGGCAAATACTGTATTCTCGTGCTATTACTTTTAATTCCGTAAGATTAAGTATTTTCCCTCGACCTGAGTTAATAATTTTCTCTTTTAATTGATTGTCAGGATCGTTAGTTTTTTTAAAATATGGACATTGAGTGCAAACTTTATTGATATTTTCAGGATGGCAGGTACTCTCATTTTTTCCATAAAGGTGGACCGCAAAATTGTGACCCACATCACCAGGAATCATTCTCATAAGTTCGTCAATGCCATCATGAGTTGGCTCAAGTATCATGGTTGATCGTGCTATGATCAGATTTTTGTGAGCAGTCTGTGCCATGTTGTATGTCTTTCCCGCTCCGAGAGGGGCATTCAGCGCAATTAACATTTAAAAACTCCTTTAGTTCCTCTTGTGCTTTTGTTTGAAATTCTTGGAATGTTGGATCATCTTGACCAAAAACTATTACATTATCTTTAGGTTTCATTTCGGATCGATAACAACTTGTTGGTTCGCAAAAACCTGATAAATCAGAGTTTCCACAACCGACATCTAAGTCTTTCGACTTACAAAATGCCTGTTTAAGTCGGTATCCTGACTCTGTAGTATAGTCCACGTTAAGGACCCCGTAACAGTATGTATCTGGATCAAGTAAAAACATTTTAACAATAGTCTGATCACATAAACCCAGTCGGGTGGCTTCATAAATTAGTTTTGCTTTTCCGCCGAACCCTATGGGGTTGCCATTAGCAATTGCTATAACAATGTTTTTCAAGCATGGCGCTATCCTCATCGGATTTGCTTCGAGAAATTTCTCAATTTGCTTGAGTTGATCTTTTTGTGATCCGGTCTTAGTTCTGTAAGTCTTGAACCGAGCTTGTTGTGTTACCTCACTAAAGATTTTTTTAGAAGTGGTGGTTTGTTCAAGTGGCGGTGCCGGCATAAAAAAAGGATCTAACTCATCAGAGGGCTCAATACTGCCAACTATCTCTCGCCAATTGTTAACATTAATGTTAGAAATTAGTTCAACCATGTATCCTCCTTTGGGGTACATGGTATTTGGAATCCTAAGCACCTGAGTAATATCATATAAAGAAGTATCGAGTCGGCTTTTCAAATTAGGTGGAAGTGATGCTAAGATGTCCTTGAACAATAGTTCGTATTTGGCCTCTAGCCGATATACTGGTTCCTCGATAAAGTAACTGTAAGGAATACGGATGTAAAAACTTTTTCCACCATTATAGTAGGTACGAATATGCTCAATACCAAACTTAGTTCTCAAAAGCTCTATCGTGGCATTTAATGCTAAAACAGCAGTATCCATAATCTCAGAATTTTCGAAATGCCCCTCGCATTCGATCCAAAAATCAGCCTTCATTTTACACTTCAATAAGTTTTTAGAATCTGCCTTCTTGGGTTTTTCTTGAGAATAAAATGCATAAAATGAGCGGTAAACATCTGTATGCTCTTTTTGATTGATAAAAGAATGAATGGTATCTTCGTCATCGAGCATAACAATTTTCTCTCGAGTCCCGGTTTCCATAGGAGTATGTTTTAGGTACGATGACAGGTTGATCCATGTATTTACTGTTGCAGGAGGAAGATCTGTAAATGTACTTGAGGGGATGGACTCAACATCAAAGTTCAATAGGCTTTCGAAATCACTGACAGCCTCTCTAAAAACTGACGCCTTTGAATAGAAGGTTTTCAAGTAGTGGCTTATATCATAGTCGTTTGCAAACCCATCAATATGCTTGTACCCGCCTGTCGTTTTATAGTATGACACAGGAGTCCCTTTTTCTGCACTCAAGAAACCGGCATTAATCATCACTTCGAAGTGAGGTTGTTTTGGTTTAGGATTCTGCAGATACTCCGCTAGTGACTTACCAAGTTTTTTGGTTGTTTGTATGTCGTCGGAACAACATGCTCGCGATTGAATTCGATCATGAATATCTTTTAGTATCTGGCGTAAACTTGCGAGATCTCCTTTAAGGAGTGATTCCAGCCCTTGTGCTATCATATTACGAAAAACTTTTTCGACTGATCGATTTTTAAAAGCTGTGCCGACAAATTTATTTTCCCCGTTTTCTTTTAAATAGGCGTAGTTCTTTTTGCCTTTAACGTAGACCCGAAGCCATAAACCTTCATCTTCAACCACTATACCAGGGTACTGGGATTTTAAGATTTCATTAATTAAATTAGAAAACTGTTTTGGAGAAGTGCCTATGGGTAACTGAGTAATAATACCATCAGTATCAACTTCGATTGGTTTTCCCCTTAGCTGTATTATTGTGGTTAAAATAAATTTTGCGATTTCTCTGCCTTTTTTAGTGATTTCAGCCGCTCCCATAGGATTGTTAAATAATCCAAAACTGGTTGCCAAATAACCATAAAGAGAATTTATCAAAATTTTCATTGCGCTTTGAATTGCATCAGATGTCGGATCAGTCCTCTTGGCTTTGTGCTCAAGCCGCATATCAACCCATGTTTTTGCAAGCTTTTGAAATACACCAAGAGGATCACATAATGGGCTGATCTTGAAATTCAAAATGATGGAGGGGTACTGAGATGTAACGTCGATTTTAGTTGCACCATCAAATACACCGATAGCTAGGACATCGACCGTCGCTCCTTCAAATGGCTCTGTAGGAGCCGGAACAGGTATACTATGGCCTTGATGGAGATACTCCCTTACCATGGGTAGCTCGATAAGGGTAGTCGATCCACTTGTTGCAACTTTTTCTAGTTTCAACGGCGCCATCTGTGCCATAGCAAATTTATCAGGATGTAACTTCTGAGATATCCTATCGACTTCTCTAACATCCTCAAGGGCGTACCTGATTACAAGCTCAGGGTTCTCTTTGTAAATCTCATAGGAACGAGAACCGTCAATATAACAGTCATCGGGTCGAGCAACCCCAAAGTATTTAGCCGTATACTTGAGGTCTTTTGCTGCCATTTCTCTTTTGACAGCGTCATAACGTTCGACTGCATGATACGTATCTAAGATTTCCCGACCATTTATTGTCACACGCTGAAACGACTTAGTTGTCTCACCTGTTTTTAATTTATCAGAATAAAAATACGGTTCTGAATTGTCACGCCCCCAAGACATTTTAAGGCCATTTACTTTAAAGCGATCAATCAAAAAAGGAAGGTCAAATCCAAAGAGATTATGATTTTCAATAATATCTGGATCAATCTGCTGGATACTTTGGGTAAGTTTGATTAACAAATCCTTTTCGTCATGCCCATGAATGACAGATTCAAAGCCAGAGGATGATCTAAGAGCAATCATGTATATAAAATCTTTTTTAGAATCAAGTCCTGTTGTCTCGATATCAATCTGTAATCGCAAGACATCTATAAATGTGAGACCTTTGTAGTAAGTGTGCCCAGTTGATACCAAAAATTGTTCGGTAGCATTGAGAAAATAAAGATCATTTATTTTGTGAAGGTTTTCAACAGATGAATTTGGGTGCAGTATGTTCCAAGCTCGAATTGCTGACTCTTCAAAAACTTTTTTATCCGCAATATTAATTTGGTATTTAAAAGGAAGATCACCTTTTAACTCAACCCACCTGCATCCTTTTAGGCGATCAAGAATCCTACGATTGGAAGTTAAAGCCCAGGGTGTGAAACTTACTATTTTCTTAATGACCTTGCCATTTTCACGAACATAAACTGTAGCGCGACCAGTATAATTTGCAGAAACGCTAACTATCCCTTGAATAGAGCCGCGCCCAAAGATTATGGGATCTAATCCCTCACGTGTGTCCATTCCGTCCCTCCGTTAGGAGGTAAGGGGGAAACAGGACACCACTGCTTAAAATTTATTTTGTATCTAGGCCAAGCTGCTTAGTTGTTAACTCTGTCATAGTTACTTGCTTAAAGCATGCATCTTTTGTGGGCAAATTCTTACTGTGCCGGTTGTTTCGTTTTGCACTTTTTTCGAGCTCTCTGATTTTTTCTAGTGTTAAAGAGTGAAGATGTGTCCACAGCAATAGTTGGAGTAAAATTTCTTTAGGCGGTGGACTTTTTTTGAAGAAAACATATTCATCAAAAAGTTCTTTCTGGTTATAGTTCAAGGTTTTATAAATAGAGGGTATTGCATTATTAACAGCAGGAACTATTCTCTGAAGAATACTACTCCAAGGACCTTTAGAAGTATGCCAGAGCTTAATGTACTCGCGAGTTGCATCTGAGTTAGTTAAAAGTTGCGAGATTCTGTCAAACTCCAATGATTTTAATAGATGCTCAACACTCTTGTTATATTCGTCATGAATAATGGCGAATCCCTTTGCCGCCAAACTGATTGCTAAGTCACTATCAATTTTTCCAGATTTTAGATGTCTTATAAAAGTTTTTTGGATTGAACTAAATTTAGGATTGTATCCATCGACATTATATAAATAGGGCGTTAAAATTTTAATTATATCTTCATAGGTTTCTTGTTCTTCTGGAGTAAATTCATTAACATCTTGTTTAATGACAAAAGTATTTGATATTTCAATTGGTAAAACTTGAAACCATATCTCTTCGACCGATAGTGTATTCCAAATCTTGAGTTGATCTGGGATCGTTGAATTTTGGTCTTTAAATTGTTTGCTACTATATAAGCCAAGCATTTTTAATTTTCTATAGCTAAATTTACGTGCGGTTTCAATTTTCTGACCCAATAAATGTTCCTCTATCAATCCATAAATTCGCAACAAATTCGCATTGAGAGAAATCGTCCCTTCGCTTGCTTCCTTCTCAAATTCTAGTTCAATAATAGAATTTATAAATTTCTTTCTATCAAACAATACTCGCTCAAAGATTATATTACTTTCATAACCTCTAGCTGTTCCAAGATTTAATAATCCATCCACTGAAGTTGCATCTTCAGGTCGTACAGAAGGATCAACGAAGCATCCATGTATTGGAGCAAGCTCTTGAGGCCAGTTATCCCATATTGAAGTGTCAAAGATTTTATGTTTCACCCGCCATCCCTCCATTGCAAATTTTTATATGCAATATTTTTATAGAAAACCAATATTTTTTTCTGTCTCTGACTGTCCTGTTTCCCCCTATATCTTTAAAGGAGGGTAAGGATGGAAAAATCAAAGTCCCTTAGCCAATTGCAAGAATCTATAGCGAAAACAAGAAAACAGCTTCTCGATGTCCTGGAATTAGCCTTTGGCGAGCATCCCAAATGGCCTGCAGTAAGAAGTTACGTTCTTCGTACACTAGGTGATAATGGA
>CAZYOE010000133.1:0-13454 GCA_964648725.1 uncultured Pseudobdellovibrionaceae bacterium
GTCGACAAAACAAAAAAATCCTCGACTACCATCGAGGATTTTTCAAAATAACAAATTTTTAAGTGGCGAAGGAATTTTGATCTCAGACGAGGCAGTCAACTCCTAGCGACTAGAGGCGTACTTAATGTACGCTGTAATGAGCTAGGATGCAGACTAACGAAGCTTGATGTCAAAAGAAGAAGCCAATTAAGCGTTTTCCTTAGCGCGTTTTTCCTGATACTTCTTCGCAAGCTCTTCCTGTACGTTTCTTGGAGCAATGGCATATCGAGAAAACTCCATAGAGAACTCTCCTTTACCTTTTGTTGCAGAACGTAGATCAGTTGAGTACCCAAACATTTCACTGAGTGGGACTTCAGCCGTGATGATTGAGTAACCTTCGTTTGAATCAGTACCAAGAATGATTCCGCGACGTTGGTTGATTTGACCAGTCGCTGGACCCTGATATTCTTCGGGAACTGAAGTCTCAAGTTTCATCAATGGCTCAAGCACTGAAGGTTTCGCTTTTTCATAAGCCTGTCTCATTGCAGCCATCGCGCAAATCTTAAAGGCCATGTAAGATGAATCCACGTCATGATAAGCACCGTCATCCAAGTAAACTTGTACTCCAACAATTGGGAATCCAATCAATGGCCCTTTTACGCACTGTTCGCTGAAACCTTCTTCAACGGCAGGAATAAATTCTCTTGGAATACGTCCACCAACAACTCGGTTTTCAAAAGCGAAGGTACCAGGTACATCAGCTGCCAGCGGAGCAATTTTGCCCACAACCTTCGCAAATTGACCAGATCCACCAGTTTGTTTTTTGTGAGTGTAATCGTACTCGGCTTCTTGAACGATTGTTTCTCGGTAGGCCACTTGAGGCGCACCTGCAATAACTTCGCAATTAAATTCGCGCTTCATACGCTCAATATAAACTTCTAAGTGAAGCTCGCCCATTCCCGAAATAATTGTTTCCGCAGATTCTTCATCACGATGAACTCGAAAAGTAGGATCTTCTTTACGGAACTTTTGGAGAGCCTTAGAGAAGTTATTTGCTGAACCTTTATCTTTTGGCGATACTGCCAGTGAGATAACGGCGTCAGGAACGTGCATTGACTGCATCGCAACATCATAGTCATTCATCGTGAATGTATCACCCGAAGCGCAATCGATACCGAACACGGCAACGATATCGCCTGCATAAGAAGTTTCAAGGTCTTCCATCTTGTCGGAATGCATACGCACCAGACGAGGAATCTTCACTGACTTATGAGTAGTGGTGTTAACTATAAAATCACCTTTGCTCATCTTACCTTGGTAAACACGCATATAGGTAAGCTGACCAAATTGGGTTTCTTGAAGTTTAAACGCCAATGCAACCAACGGCTTGTCGTTATCAGGGAAAAGTTCAATGCGTTCTTCATTTTTACTCAAATCAAGGGCAGTTTCTTTCTTTTCTGCAGGAGTTGGCAAATAACGAAGAACAGCATCTAACAATAACTGAACACCTTTGTTCTTAAACGCTGAACCACAGAATACTGGGCAAAGTTTTAATCCGATGACACCTTTACGGATAGCCGCATGGATTTCATCGTTTGTTGGCATTTCATCATTCAAGAATTTTTCGCCTACAACGTCATCAACGTCAGCGCATTTCTCGATGAGGTAACCTCGGTATTCTTTTGCCTGTTCAAGAAGTTCTGCTGGGATTTCTTCTTCGCGGATTTTTTCTCCGTTTTCACCATCAAAATAATAAGCTTTCATAGTGATAAGATCTACAGCACCTTTGTGGGCATCTTCCAGACCAATTGGAATCTGCGCCATAACAGCATTGAGCTTCAATTTCTCGATCAAAGCATCTTTAACGCGGAAAGGATTTGCGCCCTGCCGGTCAAGTTTATTGATGAAGGCCAAGCGAGGAACGCTGTAGCGTTTCATCTGGCGGTCAACAGTGATTGACTGAGACTGAACGCCTGCCACACCGCAGAGAACGAGAATTGCGCCATCTAGTACGCGCAATGAACGCTCAACTTCGATGGTAAAATCCACGTGGCCGGGGGTGTCAATAAGGTTAATGATGTGATCGTTCCATTGCACCTGAGTGGCTGCTGACTGGATTGTGATCCCTTTTTCGCGCTCGAGGTCCATGGAGTCCATGGTCGCCCCTACTCCATCCTTACCTTTCACTTCGTGAATGGCATGGATACGACCACCGTAAAACAAAATCCTTTCGGAAAGGGTGGTTTTACCAGAGTCAATGTGCGCTGAAATACCGATGTTGCGGACGTTTTTAATATCCCATTTCAAATTCGCCATTTTTGACACGTTCCTTTCTTGTGCCTCTTTCATTTCCATTTATTGTGTAGACCGTCGTTGGCTGTGTCGTTCGAGGCACCCCTTCACAGAGGCGAAACCCCGCCTCGTGTGCGCCTTACACTGGGCAGGGTCCCTCTGTGAAGGGAAGCCCAGAAAGCTCCTCGCCTTCTCCTTGCCGCCGCGGTCTACGCAATAACTGAAAATGAACTTAATCAATATTTTTATTATTGGTATGAATCAAATCGGGTAACATGAAGGTATTAAAAGTTCAACAAGGAATTTAAGGTTCATGAGGGATTCAATACAGCTCCATTCAATTTTAAAAAAGTATTTTGGTTTTGAGGGGTTCCGTGGCGATCAAGAGCGGGTCGTCCATCGCCTTTTGATGGGGGAAGATTCCCTCGTTGTTATGCCCACAGGGTTCGGTAAAAGTCTTTGTTATCAATTGCCAGCGGCCGTTTTTCAGGACCGTGGGGACGGTGTTGTATTGGTTTTGTCGCCCTTGATCGCTTTAATGGAGGATCAAGTCACTCAGGCGCGGCAAAAAGGCCTTAAGGCCCGAGCTATTCACTCCGGAATGGATAAAAAAGACCGCGATCGAGCCCTAGAGGAGTTTAAAAGTGGTTCCCTCTCATTACTTTATGTGACACCGGAGCGCTTCCGCAAAGAAGAGTTTCAGGCGGGCATCGATCACAGTAAGATTTCATTATTGGCGGTCGACGAGGCTCACTGCATTAGTTTATGGGGACATGATTTTCGACCCGATTACTCAAAATTAGGTTCCATTCGGCAGCGACTTAAAAATCCCCCAACGGTGGCTTTAACGGCAACGGCCACCCCCCGGGTGCAAGAGGATATTCTTAAACAACTGTCGCTCACCACGGCAGAGTGCTTTTTGGGGGGCATTGAACGCCCCGAATTGGCATTGCACGTTCATGATCTGTTCAGCCTCGAAAGCAAGTTGGAAAAAATCATAGAGCTGCGCGAACGAATTCAAGGGCCAGTTTTGATTTATTGGAGTTTGATTGGAACTCTGGAAAGAGCTTTGGCTGGTTTGCGACGCAAGGGCTTCAAGATGACGAAGTACCATGGGCAGATGTCGGCCCAAGATCGCCGTAAGGCCCAGGAGGATTTTTTTAGCGACGACAATGCCACTCTCTTTGCAACTCCCGCTTTTGGGTTGGGGATCGATAAAGCGAATATTCGCGGAGTCATTCATGGGGAAATACCGACTTCCATTGAATCCTATTATCAAGAGGTGGGGCGAGCGGGGAGAGATCGTCAACCCGCTCAAGGGCATCTACTTTATGATGAAGATGATGTGTCGATCGCCATGGACTTCATAAAATGGTCTTGTCCCGAACCGTCTTTTGTTCGTAGGGTCTATCAACTCGTCAAAGACCGAAACGACGAATATCGTGCGGGTGGCCCCGATTTCTTGCGCCAAGAAATGAACTTTTATAACTCTCGCGATTTTAGAGTGGAAACTTCTTTAAATCAGTTAGAGCGTGCTGGTAGTCTGGAATGGAATGGCAAGTTCTTTGAAGTTCGTGATTATTGGGATGAAGAGTTTTTTGCAATCACTGGACACCAGCAGCATCTAAAGTCTCAAAATGAGAAATTGCTGGCAATGCTACGCTGGGCGAAGCAAGACGAGGGGTGTCGCATGCAAACAATCTATATTTACTTCGGGCATCATGATCCAGAACCTTGTGGTATATGCGACCTTTGCCAAGAAGGATTGGTGCGATGAGGTGGATTCAATTTCCTGAGCCTAGCAAGGCCAGTGAAGAGGGAATTATTGCCACTGGCGGAAATCTGAGCGTGGATTTTTTGGTGAGTGCTTATAGTCAGGGAATTTTTCCGTGGCCCCATGAGGGCTATCCTTTGCTGTGGTTTTGTCCTTGGGAAAGAGGGATCCTCGATTTTCAAGATCTTCATATTTCAAAAAGTTTAAAAAAGCTGGGGCGTCAAACTGTGTGGAGATCCACTGTAGATGCAGACTTTGCCTCAGTTATTAAAAATTGCGCTGATGTTCCTCGACCAGGCCAAGCAGGAACGTGGATTACTTCAGAGGTTGCATCTGCGTATTTAGATCTCCACCTTACGGGCTATGCGCATAGTGTGGAGGTTTGGGAAAACGACGTCCTCATAGGTGGAATTTACGGGGTTTTTGTCAAAAATGTTTTCAGTGCAGAAAGCATGTTCTTTCATCGCTCCAATGCTTCGAAATGGGCCTTTTGGCAATTAGTCACTTTTCTGCAAAAATTGGGACTCGAATGGATGGATGTCCAAATGGTGACCAATGTGAGCGAAAGTTTTGGCGCGAAGCTTGTTTCGCAAAAAGATTTTTTATCAAAACTCCGAAGGAATCAGGAAAACCCGCCGATAAAGTGGTAAAATGTAATTGTGAGCGGGAGTCCCAACTATGGAAGCATTAAGAACTGAGCCTCGATACAGAACCTATGCGAAAGTTCGCTGTCAAAAATATGGTTCTGGTAGTGCATCACTAATGATTCTCAAAAACATTTCGAAAACTGGCGCGCGCTTAAATCTGATCACATCTACTTCTGAGTTTATAAAAGGGGATATCTTGCGCTTAGTTGTAGAGTTGGATTCGGTGAACCGATATCGGATCGTTAATGCAGAGGTGGTTTGGAGTAAAGGGGGCGCACTTGGAGTTAACTTTCTGCACCCTGATATCGTTGTTTCGAAGTTATTGAATCGCAACTAATTTTAGAACGCGAACTCCGCCTGCACCGGACTGGCCAAAGCAGGTGGCGATACGATGTTTTGTAAGGCATTGTACGCATTAACTAAACCATATTTAGTGACCCCCAGAAGGCCATTCGGTTTCAATGTTGTAGCGATCAATCTGGCCTTTATCTCTGCCGCTGTCATCTTAGGATTTTGAGCCAGTAAAAGCGCAGCAATTCCAGCGACGTGTGGTGTAGCCATTGATGTGCCCGACAGTTTTTCCGTTCCTTTAAGAACCGTACTCAAAACTCGCTCGCCAGGGGCGGCCACATGGACGGTTTTTCCGAAGTTAGAAAACGAACTCAGAGCACCCGTAGGACCAATCGAGGCTACTGTGACGACGTTTGGTTGCTGATAACTTGCAGGGTAAGTAGGTATTTTATCATTGTTTGAACCGTCATTGCCGGCCGCCACAACAAAGAGAATTCCTGCTGCATTCGCGCGAACGATCGCTGCTTTGAGAGCTTTTGAAGAGCCACTGCCGCCCCAGGAGTTGCTGAGGATTTTCGCTTTCATTTTGATGGCGTAATCTATGGCTTTGACGGCACTATCGGTGCTCCCGCTGCCATCAGAACCAAGAAATTTGAGAGCCATCATCCGAACATTCCAATTGATGCCAGCGACGTCGATGTCATCGTTTCCTTTGGCCCCAATCACGCCGGCACAGTGAGAACCATGCATTTGATCATCCAGAGGGTCACCGGTATTATTGGCAAAGTTATAGCCATAAACGTCGTCAACAAAGCCGTTGCCGTCATCATCGATGTTAGGCTTTCCCTTCTTTTCCGCTTCATTCACCCACATATTATCTTTGAGGCTGGGATGGTTGTAATTAATACCGGTATCAATAACAGCCACGATCACTTTGCGGGAGCCTGTTTGCAGATCCCAAGCTTTCGTGATGCCGATATCAACCGCAGGCTTTTCAGTGTTGTTCAAATTCCATTGCTGTTTAAATAAGGGATCGTTGGGAATACGAAAGGCGCGGTAGATATAGTTGGGTTCGGCAAATTCAACTCTGGGATCGCTTTCAAGAGTGGTCACGATTTCTTCGGGATCTTCGTGAAGCGGGCGTTTGATCACCAGCATGTTAAAATCAGGAATGGTGTTGATGACGAGTCCGTGTTGAGGCTCGGATTGAAAATTTGTGAGTGCAAATCCGTCTTTGAGTTGGATGATGTATTCACCGGGTACCACTTCTGTCTGGGGAGCCGCGGTAGCAAAGGTTGTTAGGGTAAGTAAACTTAAAAAGATGATTCTTTTCATGCACAAGACTCCTTGGTGGCGGGTGGGTTCATAAACAGCAAGTGTTTATTTCTCTAGAATTGATCAAAAAGTAGGCAGTGTGCAAATAAATTACTCATTTGTAATGCAGAAGGTCGGTAAGTATCAGATGATTCTTCTTTTTTAGCGGAATCCACTTAAGCGTTGCCTCGCCAATACTCAAAATTGAATTGTATTTCCGAGCGTTGACGGCGCTTATATTTGAAAATAAGATTTGTTTATGGGTATACCACTAAAATCCAATTCACTTCGTATGGTAGGCATTGCAGGGGGATCATTTATCCTCGCAAAAGTTAAACCAGAGTGGGGCCAGCACTTTCTTTATCAGCATCTTAAAAAGTTCCCGGGAGTTCCGGCAAAGTTCTCGCAATGGCTTGAACAGAAATGGGAAGTTAAAACCGAAGTTTCTCAACCCTTAATGTCTGTGGAAGAAGTGAGTCAGGTATTATCTCAAGAAACACCCGGCTTTTATGATTTGGTCGCAGAGATTTCGGAAGTGGCTTGGGTGGCTTCCATCGGGCAGGTGCATCAAGTAAAATTAAAGGATGGCACCATTTTAGCGGTTAAGGTTCAATACCCAGGCTTGGCAGAAGAGATCGCCTCTCAGATTGATCAGCTCGTTTGGATGATGGAAAAAAGTCCGGCCCGCCGCTTTGGTTTTGATGCCGATACGTGGCGCCGCGACTTGCACATCATGTTTGGCGAAGAGTTGGATTATCTTGGAGAGATTCGCCGACAGCAGCAGTTTAAAGAAATGGTTGGAGCCGAAGAATGGGTTATTGTTCCTGAGGTTTTTCCGCAATGGAGTTCGAAGCGAGTATTAGTACAAGCTTTTGTCCCTGGAGAAAATTTAGAGTCCCTTGTTAAAGAAACGGTTCCGATGCGCAGTCAAGTGGCGAGCAGCCTCGCAAGGGTATTAGTTCGCATGTTATTAACGTCTGATTTATTGCATGGGGATTTGCAGCCAAAGAACTGGGCCTGGTGTTTGCAAAAGCAAAGAATTATTCTTTATGACTTTGGTTCCTGTGTCGATTGGCATCCCTATCGACAACGATTGTTTGAGTCCTTGGTGGATAGTATTAAATCGTCGCGCGATCGTTCGCCCTTGGACTATTTGGTGGCATTGGGGTTTGATCGACAAAAATTGTTGCCGATCAATTCGCAACTTCCAACTCTCGTGGAAAACTTTCTCGAGCCATTTTGGGATGTGCGCCTCACAAGACTTAGTGATTGGCAGCTCCAAAAAATAACGCAGGAAATTTTAGGAGAGCAGAGCTGGTATTTTCGTACCGCCGGACCACCCTGGTTTTTATGGCTGATGCGTAGCTTTTCCAGTGTTTTTTATGCACTCCGCGAGCTCAGCGATCGGGTGCTCTTGGGTCGCATCTTTGAGGAGGAACAAATGCGATTGCCGTCTAGTCGTTGGCAGGGCTTTGATGTGCCGGTGCAGTCTGAAAATCACTCTTCCTTTGCGCAACAATCCCAATTTTTGCATATTCGCGTTACCGAAAGTGCAGAGGATGTTGTGGTGATGCGATTCCCAATTCAGATGCTGCAAAATTTGGAAGATATCATGGACCCAGAGCTACTAAAGAGGCTTCAAGAACAGAAAATCGATTTGAGTGCCGTTAAAACAAAAGCGTTTCGAAGTGGTCTAGCTAAACAAGATTTGTTTCATCTAAAAAAGGATTTGCGGCAGGTGCGCGTTTGGATTGCTTAATATTCGAGACTTTTTGTTGTAAAATCAAAGCAATTTATTAGGGTCATGCCGGTCTCAATAGATCTCAGGGATTTATAAGTATTGATTAAACAGGCACTGTTTAATGCCAAAATTAGAATTGAGGTGGGCATGGATTCAACAAAACGACGCAACTATTTAATAAATAAAACGTTTCAGTTTAAGATGATGATTGTTTCTATTATTGTGGCCATACCCTTTCTTGTCTTTCTTTACGTTATCCATACCGCATTGAATGCTATTTTATTGAATAGACTGGAAGCCCTGAATCAGCAGACGGCAGAAATGGTACTTAGCTTAATGGGTGAAATTGAAGGGAGTCTGAAAATATTAATTTCTATTGGTATCGCGCTGGTGGCATTTATTAATATGATATTCTTTCTTTTTCTGTCGCATGCCATTGCTGGACCCATTGAAAAATTGAAAGCACATTTAAAACGGAAATCGAACAATGAAGACACCGGCCCTTTTGTTATGAGAACCTCTGACTTTTTTCCTGAGTTACAGGATGTGGTTAATGAATGTTTTAAAGATTTGGTTCCAAAAACTGAGAAAGAACCTCAATAGTACTCCCCACTGTTTTTTAGGGAGGATCTATCGACAGCACTAGAATATAAAAAGGCGTTCCGATGAACGCTTTTTTATTTCTGAATTGAACACAGTTTCAATTAGGAGTTTTTTTGAGGTTCGCGGAGGGCGCGTCGTAAGATTTTTCCGACATTGGTTTTTGGGAGTTCATGACGGAATTCCACATAACGCGGAACTTTATAGTTAGTAAGATTCTGGCGGCAATGGGCAATCACTTGCTCGCTCGTTAAAGAGGGATCCTTTTTCACGATCACTACTTTAACGGCTTCTCCCGATTTATCATCTGGAACGCCAATGGCAGCAGACTCTAAAACACCGTTTAGATTCGCGAGGACGTCTTCTATTTCATTTGGATAAACATTGAAGCCAGAAACCAGGATCATATCCTTTTTGCGATCGACAATTCTGAAATAGCCTTCGCTGTCAATAATGCCCACGTCGCCAGTTTTAAAGAATCCATCCGGAGTCATTACTTTCGTAGTTTCATCGGGGCGTTGCCAATAGCCTTGCATCACTTGTGGACCTTTGATGGCGATCTCACCTTGATCCCCAGCAGCAACTTCATTGCCATTGTCATCGAGGAGCTTGAGCACAGTGTTCGGTACTGGTAATCCGATAGTGCCGACGCGGTTGCCTTTCATGCTCAGCGGATTTACCGTTGCAACAGGGCTGGTTTCGGTAAGGCCGTAACCTTCGATGAGTAAACTGTTGGTGGTTTTCATCCATTTTTCTGCGACGGCAGTTTGTAGCGCCATTCCACCTGCTACACTGACTTTCACTTTTGAGAAATCAATAGAATTGAAGTCCGGCTGATTCATAAGGCCGTTAAAGAGAGTGTTCACCCCTGAGAAAATTGTGAATGGATTTGACTTGAGTTCTTTAATAAATCCAGTCATGTCTCTCGGGTTGGTAATAAGAATTACTCTTGCGCCATAAAGCATGAAGGTCATCGCATTTACTGTGAGTGAGAAAATATGATAGAGAGGAAGAGCACACACCGCGATTTCTTGACCTTCGGTAAGAGCTGGCTTCATCCAAGCTGCGATTTGCAGCATATTGGACAGCACATTTCCATGAGAAAGCATGGCTCCTTTCGAAATACCCGTTGTTCCTCCAGTGTATTGAAGAAATGCGATGTCTTCATATTTAGCGCGAACTTCTTGAAAGGGCTTTTTGCGTCCAAGTTCAAGAGCCTTAGTGAATTTGATGGCTTTCGGTATTTGAAAAGAAGGGACCGCTTTTTTTACGTACTTTAGAACGCTATTCACCACAAGACTTTTTGGGAAGGGCAGTAAATCACCCACTTCAGTGATGATCACATGTTGAATGTCAGTGTTGGGCAAAACTTCCTGAAGCATATGTGCGAAGTTGGCCAAGATCACAATGGCTTTGGCACCAGAGTCTTTAAACTGATGTTCCATTTCCCTAGCTGTATAGAGTGGATTTGTATTCACAACTACAAGGCCGGCCCTAAAAGCTCCGTAAAGTGCGATATTGTATTGAAGGAGGTTTGGCATTTGAATGGCTATACGATCGCCTTTTTTCATTTTAAGTTCATGCTGAAGGAAAGATGCGAACTGACCAGTTAATCGGTCGTATTCATGATAAGTAAGGGTTGCACCCAAATTTGAAAGAGCTGGCTTTTCGCGATACTTTTTGCAGGATTCCTCAAAAACTTCGCACAGGTTATTATAACGCTTTACGTCTACTTCGTAGGGAACACCTTCAGGATAGCTTTTAAGCCAAGGATAATTCATTTCCAAACTCCTAGATTTAGAATGTATTAGGTTCTAGAAAACAGAATGCTGACTCTATCACAACATTTGAGCAAACTCTCACAAAACTTTCAAAGATTATGGACAGTTATCAGTCATTTTTGGGATTTTACGAAAGGCGTTAAAAAAAACAATTGCTGAAGACCCACAGTTTCTGTATAGGTCTTTATGTGATCTTATGATTACGCCGAATTTTCTAATTCGGTTTTTTTTTGCAAAATGGGGTTGTAGTTAAGTGGTTATAACGCCCGCCTGTCACGCGGGAGGCCGCGGGTTCAAGTCCCGTCAACCCCGCCATTCCTCTCTCTTCCCGAACCGCCGGCCAAGAGAGTGACGAGTGGCAAAGCCTAAAGTGACGTCCCCGGGAGACCGAGCAGAAGCAAGCGCTCCTACCCAATATCCCAATTCTAATTTTTCAGGAAATATACGAATCGAGCTTAAGACACAACCTAAGGCATCCCTTTTTTCATTCAAATTGAGTGTTTCAAACTCTTTAAAAAAACATTTCAAGTGATGAGTCACATGATTCGCTGAAACCATTGACCCCTTGAGGTCCCGAATTTGTTGATGGACGTTTTCGCGTTCTTCTTCAAGCGCCTTCGCTTTTTCTTCGAACTCTTGCACTTGGCTTAGGATAAGTTTCGGATCGGCTCCACTCGGAAGGTCGGCAAGAAAGTTCAAAAGGTTCGCGGCCTTCTTTCGAAAGTCTCGAACATTATTTTCAATACTGCCTGCCTGTGATTCGAGTTCAGGAATTCGATTCTGGACATTGTCTGCCGATCCTTTCGCCAATTCTTCAGCAAGGGTTGGATCGTCTTTTATTTTTCGAAGTCGTTGCAGAATCACGGCCTCAATGCGTTTTGCCTGAACCCGCTTAACGGTGCATTTCGTTTTACTCGCGTGCTGGTAGTAAGGAATCTCTTGGGTGCGACCATGAGCCATGGCACCGCTTAGGCTTCCGCCGCACTCTCCACATGAAATCACTCCCGATAGCAAATAGGGATGGTCACTGAAACCTTCGGGTTTAAACCAGTTTCGATTGCTTTCCATTTTTGCTTTCACGGCTTCTGCGATGTCATTGGGGACAATTGCTGGCCAAACTGAATCGGTCAAAGATACTTTTCCATCGTCGTCCTTAATGGTGCGTTTACCGAGATATAGAGGATTTTGCAGCACCCTTGTAATGGCATTGTCAGTGAATCTTTGGCCGCCACCCGTGCTTCCATCTTTAGTTTTAAAAATTTTATTTCGAAACCCAGCATTGTTGAGCGAACGAACTGTTAGCTCGACACTGCCGACACTCATGTACGTTTCATAAACCCTGCGGACGAGCGCTGCCTCGCCCTCATTGACAACAAGATGTCCGCGCTTCTCAGGATGAAGATCATAGCCCAGTGGCGGTCGACCGCCGGTATAGAGCCCGCGCTGGGCACGGGCTCTCATGTTTGCTATTGTTCTCTCGACTGTAAGCTCCCTCTCGAATTGAGATAGGGCCGCGAGTATTGTAATAAAAACTCTTCCTGCGGGGGTTGTAGTGTCGAAGTTAAGTTGAGGACAAATAAAGTCAGCATCATGTTGGCGTAGAAAATCAATAAAGGAGAGAAAGTCTGAAACCGAACGGCTGATCCGTGAAAGTTCAACCACCATCACCGTGTTAATCTTTCCTGATGCAATGTCGTTGAGTAAGCGCTGGAACTCTGGGCGATTCATATCCTTTCCAGAGCGAGCTTCATCAACATATTCTTCAACTAACTTTCCCCAAACACTTCCCTCAATGATATTTCGGCGTTCAACTTCGGCATTCAGTCTTTGAATTTGTGACTTGAGTGATCCTTCTTGAATTTGGGCTTGGTTTCGGGTGGATACACGCGCATAAAAAGCGATCCGTCGAATATCAGCTTTTGCTTCAGACTTTCTCATTTTTTTCATGCAACTTCCTTTCTATTGGTTTTACGAACCAAGAGTTTCTTTGCCTTAGTCGAGTAGCGGAAGCGAAGAATGATCTCCGCCAGTCTTTTCATTTTTTCGTCGTACTTTTCCTTGGGCAGCGGAGTGAAAGTTTCCTCGATCCGAATCTTCGAGGGGTCCCACTTCAGTCGTGCCATCTAAATCTCCAGTTTGTGCTTTTGAATTTTTCTTCCTGGAGCTTGTGCTAAGTTCATTGAGAGCGGATTGAAGATCGAAATCTGAATGTTTATCTCGGCGAGCTTCTTTCGCTTTTTTAACTAGGTTTTCTAGGTATGCGAAATCATCAAAGTGATGGGCGCGTAATTGTTCAAGTGACTTGGAAAACCAGCTTTGTTCATAACGAAGAACAATCCAAGAAAGAAGATCATGTTTCGTGATCCTTCCACCCAAGAAATCGTGATTCGCTGTGTCTAGCATTTTGTTCAGCATAGTATCTGCCTCGCTGGAGAGAGTAACCTTAGCAATGATTGGTTTGTTCATTTGCATTTCTCCGTATCGGGGCCTCAATTTCTTGATAATACCCCTGTAAAAAGTTACAGTCCATATAAAATATGTCAGGATGGCGTTAATGGTATTCAATACATAGAATTGCAGCATGGCGAAATTGATACTAGCAGAGGTCCTAAAAAAGAAGGGCCTATCTAAACGACAGTTCGCGAAACGGCTCGGGAAAGAATACTCGGCGGTGTTTCGCTATTTTCGTGAAGGCTATGATCCCAAGTTATCAACGCTTGAGGATTGGGCTAAGGCGTTGAATTGCCGCGTTCGTGATTTGGTGGAGGAATAGTATCTTGGATGCCGGAAAAATCAAATTTTCCGGGTTAAATTTGTGCCACACAAAATGGGTCAGGGGTGATTGGTGTTTAAAACTATCAATTTTAAATTAAATGCTTTTAATGTGATTCCGGCGACCCTTCGCGCTGATTCCGCTGGGTCCAGCCTCAAAAACAATATTCCAGTTGATCTCGGGCGGTTATACCATCACTATTTTATGGATCAATACAGTTCACTTAACGACGGAACGTACGGACAGAACTTTATGATTGCAT